>CAZVOI010000631.1:0-2253 GCA_964628275.1 uncultured Acidobacteriota bacterium
CCCTCCATCTCGCGGGGCTGGACGAGCCGGGCCGAGCGTCTCTTGCAGGATTCGCCTGAGTGTGTGGCGCACGGCTACCTGGCCCGCTCGCGTTCGAACCGCATGCTCGACGAGGGCCGTGCGGACGATGCGCTTGACCAGGCGCGCTTAATGGTGGAGATCGGTACGCGCCTCGGCGACCGCGACGTCCAGGCCATCGGCCTTCATCAGCAGGGGATCGTGCTCGTCGCGCGCGGTGAAGTCGAAAAAGGCCTGGAACTGTTGGAAGAGGCGGCTGTCGCCGCTGTCAGTGGCGAGCTGGGGTCCATGGCTACCGCTACGATCTACTGTAACGTCATCAGCACCTGCCGGGACCTGGCGGACTACCGCCGCGCTGGCGAGTGGACGGAGGCCGCCAAGCGCTGGTGCGAACGCCAGGCCATCTCCGGCTTCCCCGGCACCTGCCGCGTCTACCGGGCCGAGATCATGCGACTGCGCGGCGCCTGGGCGGAGGCCGAGCAAGAAGTCCGGCACGCCTGCGAGGAGCTGGGACCCTGGTCGCCGCTGTTTGCGGGCGAGGGATTCGTCGAACTGGGCGAGATCCGCCTGCGCATAGGCGACTACCCGGCCGCGCGCGAAGCCTTCCAGATGGCCGAAGAGCTGGGCGCACTACCCCAGCCCGGGCTCGCCATGCTCGACCTCGCCGAAGGTAACATCGCCGCAGCGATTGCCGGCGTTAGGGGCGCGCTCGAAGAGAACACCTGGGACCGCCTGCGCCGCGCTCGTTTGCTTCCAGCCCGCGCGACGATCGCGCTCGCCTCCGGCGACATCGCATCAGCGAGGGAGGCGGCGGATGAACTCGGATCCATCGCTGATGCCTTCCAGTCCTCCGCGATCACAGCTTCCGCAGGCTGCGTGCGCGGCGCCGTCCAGTTGGCAGAAGCAGACCCGGCGTCCGCCGCAACTACTCTGAGACGGGCTCTGCGTCTCTGGCAGGAAGTTGAGGCGCCCTACGAAGCGGCCGAATGCCGTGTGATTCTGGCCCGTTCGTATGCGGCGGCGGGCGACGAAGAGGGCGCAGCCCGAGAATTATGGGCCGCGCGCACTGCCTTCGAGCGCCTGGGAGCAGCGCCGAGCGTGGAGCGCGCCGTCGCCCTACTCGGCGTGGATGCGAGCGCCCCGGGCCGGGCGGCGCCTCGCCGCGACACGCGCACGTTCATGTTCACCGACATCTGCAAGTCGACGGACCTCGTCGAGCTGCTTGGAGACGAGTCGTGGGAGCATCTGCTGACCTGGCACGACCAGACGCTCCGTAGTGCCTTCGCTGCTCATGGCGGCGAAGAGATCAAACAAGGCGGCGATGGCTTCTTCGTGGCCTTCCCCAGCCCCTCATCGGCTATGGGTTGTGCAGTCGAGATTCAGCGCTCTCTGTCTCGGCACCGCAAGGATCACGGCTTCGCGCCCCAGGTGCGGATCGGCCTGCACGAGGCCGAAGCGACAATGCGCGGGAAGGACTTTGGCGGTAAGGGAGTCCACGTCGCGGCGCGGATCGGGGCCGCCGCGGAAGCGGGCGAGATATTAATCACGTCGGAAAGCTGTGATGGCCTCGCTGCCGACCACTCCGTTTCCGCCGTCCGCGAGATCAAGCTCAAGGGCATAGCTGAGTCGGTCTCAGTCGCTTCCGTCGACTGGCGTTAGTCCCGCGCGAACACCACTTTTGGGACGCGCTCACCGAACGCCCTATCCGCGTCTTTCCATGGCGCCACCAGGCCCGTAATCAACTCAGGCTTCAGCTGCCGGCTGGTTACTAACTCCAGCACCTCCGGAATGCAGGCGCGAGAGTTCACGCGGCCGGTCAGGAATGTGATGCCCTTGGTGTACATCTGCAGCAGCGGCATCGTTGGCGGCGCAAAATAGATAGCGATGCTGGTGCAGACGCCGTTAGCCTCGGTCGACAGCACGGCACACGAGAGCGCGTCCGGATTTGAGCTGGCGTCGACGGTGATCGGATAACTTCCGGTTTTGCGCGGCGGCGGTCCCTCGATCGGATTGGCGCCGACGAGCGCGGCCAACCGAAGGCGTTCCGGATCGGTGTCGCAGTAGTCCACACGCTGCGACCCCTGGGCGACGGCGCAGGCCGCCGCGTAGAGGCCGAGGCTCGCCGCCAATCCACCCATCACGAGCACCGGCGCTCCCGGACGAGCAGTGAGATGGGGCCCCACGGCGCGCCAACCGTCGCAGACATTGTCGCTCAAGCTGGCAACGTCCGCAGGA
>CAZVOI010000632.1:0-1814 GCA_964628275.1 uncultured Acidobacteriota bacterium
CAGCTGATCCAGGCGGTCGTAGTAGGGCTTGACGTCCTCGTAGCCGATCGGCCAGTCGTCGCCCAGGCCGTCGCGGCTCCTCGCCTTGAAGTCCCAGGGACCCATGCGCAGCGAGATGCGTCCCCAGTGGTTCGTGCGGCCGCCCAGCATGCGGCCACGGAACCACATGAACTGGCTGCCGCGACCGACCGTGTAGGGCTCGCCCTCGATGTCCCAGCCGCCGATGCAGCCGTCGTACTCGCCGAAGGGACGCCCGCGGTGACCCTTGCCCCGCCTGGGCGAGTCGTAGTTCCACGCGAACATCGCGCCGTCCTTGGCGGCGTCCCAGGTCTGGCCGGCCTCGAGCAGCACCACCTCGGCGCCGGCCTCGGCGAGCACCTTCGCCGCCATTCCGCCGCCGGCCCCCGAGCCGACGATACACACGTCCCAGGTCTTGGACGGCGTCTGGACCTGCATCAGGGCTGCCCCCTCTTGAAGGTGTCGCACGACCCCGGATCGCCGGAGCTGAGGCCCTGCCGCAGCCAGCGCACGCGCATCTGCGCCGAGCCGTGCGTCCAGGACTCGGGGGCCACGTAACCCCGCGACTGCTGCTGGATCATGTCGTCGCCGATCGCGGCCGCCGCGCGCAGCCCCTCCTCGATGTCGCCCGGGTCGAGCAGCTGCTGGTTGAAGTGGCCGTAGACACCGGCGAAGCAGTCGGCCTGCAGCTCGAGCAGCACCGAGAGCGCGTTGCCTTCTTCCTTGGAGCTGGCGCGCTGCTGCGCCGCCTGCACCTGGTCGGAAACGCCCAGCAGGTTCTGCACGTGATGACCCACCTCGTGCGCGACGACATAAGCCTGGGCGAAGTCGCCCGGCGCGCCGAAGCGCCGGTCGAGCTCGCGGAAGAAGGCAAGGTCGAGATAGACCTTGCTGTCGAGCGGGCAGTAGAAGGGCCCGACGGCGGCCGACGCCATGCCGCACGCCGAGGCGACCCGTCCGTCGAACAGCACCAGTGTCGGCTCGCTGTAGCTGTTGCCGCTCTTCTGGAAAACCGTGTTCCAGGTGTTCTCGGTGTCCTTCAGGACGACGCCGATGAACTGCGCCTGCGGGTCGCCCGCAGGCGCCTGGCCCGAGGGCGCCTCTTGCGCGGTGGGTGCCTGCTGCGGGACCATCTGCTCGACGAGGCCCAGCAGGCCCAGCAGCTGGCGCGGATCGGCTCCCGTCAGCAGCGAGATGCCGAGCACCACCAGCAGTCCGACGCAGCCGAAGCCGGTTCCCCGGCCGCCGGGCACGCGCATCCCGCGCTGGTCCTCGATGTTGGTGCTTCCCTCACGACCCTCCCAACGCATGCGACCTCCGACTCGGTTGTTACTTTGGGATCGCGGCCGTTGCCCTGGCCGCGGGGATCATACAACAGGCCTCCGGCCCCCGAAGGCACTCTCGAGCGGGTCGCCCGCCCCGCTTCACTTCGCTCGCACCATCGCTCGCGCTCGCGGTTGACACGGCCCGGGGGCGACGGATAGCGTGCTCCCAAAGTCATCCCGAGAGGGCCTGATCCGATGCTCAAGTACGCTGTCTCGTCTCGCTCCCCTTTCAGAGTCCTCGCGCTCGCAACCCTGCTGCTGACGCTGCCGGCCTGCGGCAAGAGCCAGGGCCCGCGCGGCAGCCAGCAGCGCCCCTACCGGATCGCGGTCATCCCGAAGGGCATGACCCACGAGTTCTGGCGCACGATCCACGCGGGTGCCGTCCGGGCCCAGCGCGACCTCGCCGCCAAGGGCGTCCACGTGGAGCTCGTCTGGAAGGGACCGCTGCGCGAGGACGACCGCGAGCAGCAG
>CAZVOI010000633.1:0-1756 GCA_964628275.1 uncultured Acidobacteriota bacterium
CGGCGGCCTCGACGATATTGGTCAGTGTCGCCGGAGCTCCGGCCGCATCGCCGACGCCCACACCAACGCCAACTCCCAGCCCGACGCCAACGCCCACACCGTCACCCTCGGCGACGCCGACTCCATCGCCCTCGGCCGGCGCCTGCCGGCTGCCGTCGATGGCGGAATGCGGCAGGGCCGAAGGCCCGAAGGGCGTCTACGGCTGCTGCAAGGAAGAGAAGGACTGGGAGTTCGGCGATATCGTCGAGCGGGCGATCGACAAGATCCAGAGCGAACGGCCGCAGCTCTTCAACGGCGATACGGTCAGGGACCAAAACGCCTACGTGCGCGGCGTCGCGGAGATCCTGCAGCGCGACTTCGGCGTCTGCTCCAAGCAGGGCGGGCCGGAGGACGAGATCGGCGTCAAGAACAGCAACGGTTTCAGCGAGCAGTTCGACATCCTGCTCTCGAGCGGCAAGATCCGGCGCCAGGGCTACACCGTGACCTGCCGTCCCGCGCGCTTCTAGCCTCCTTCGAATTTCAGCTCGCCGGCGGACTCATCGCCTCGAGCTCCGCCCAGCGCGCGTAGAGCCTGTCGACCTCGGCTTGCGCCGCCGCGAGCGCCACCAGGCGCTCGTGGAGCGCCTGGTGATCGGAGGCCACGGCCGGGTCTGAGGCGTTCTTCTGCGAGGTCTCGAGTAACTTCTCGGCTTCCAGGATCCGGACTTCCATCTGGTCCCACTCACGTTGCTCGCGGTAACCGAGCTTCCTCGGCTGTGCGGCACGAGCGGCCGAGGCGGCCCGGGGCCGCTCTGGGCTCGGGCTGGGCGCGGCGTTTCGGCCCATCTCCCATTGGGCGTAGTCGGCGTAGTAGATGGCGCCGCCGCGGCCGTCGAGCGCGAGCAACTGCGTGGACAGCCGGTCGAGCAGGTAGCGGTCGTGGGTGACCAGGACCAGCGCCCCCTTCCACTCCAGAAGGCTCTCCTCGAGCACCTCGAGCGTATCGATGTCGAGGTCGTTGGTGGGCTCGTCGAGCAGCAGCAGATCGGCCGGCTCGAGCATCAGCTTCGCCACCAGCACCCTCGCCTGCTCGCCCCCCGAGAGGCGGCCAACCGGTGTGTCGAGCTGCTCGGGTCGAAACAAGAAGCGCTGAGCCCAGCCGACCACGTGGACCTCGCGGCCCTGGTGAACCAGCGAATCGCCGTAGGGCGCGAGCGTTCGGCGCAGCGTGAGCTGGGGATCGAGACGGGCCCGCTGCTGGTCGAACATCACGACGCGGAGCCCTTCGGCTCTCGTGATCGTGCCGGCGTCGGGCTCGTCCACGCCGGCCAGCATGCGCAGCAGCGTGGTCTTGCCGCTGCCGTTGGCGCCGAGCAGCCCCAGGCGCATGCCTGGCGACAACACCAGGTCGAGGTTCCGCACGACCGGCCTCTGGTCGAAGCTCTTGGTGATCTGCTCCGCCACGACCAGCCGCTTGGTCTTTCGGCCAGTGGCGGAGAAGTCGATGCCGGCCGAAGCCGTGCGCGAGCGCGAGTCGAGATCGGCCAGCTCTTTCTGGAGGCGGCCTGCCTCGTCGATCCGCGCCTGCGCCTTGCGCGTGCGCGCGCGGGCCTTCCTTGACAGCCAGACCAGCTCCCCGCGCACGCGGTTGCGCAGCGATTCCTGGTACGCCGCCTGGCCCGCCAAGAGGTCGTCCTTCTTCTGCAGGAACTCGCTGTAGCTGCCCACCGCGTCGAGCAGCCCGAGGGCGAAGGCGCGGTTCAGCTCGATCACGCGG
>CAZVOI010000634.1:0-28828 GCA_964628275.1 uncultured Acidobacteriota bacterium
GGATCGCGCGCGTGCCTCGGATCGCCAGCGGGACCACCGGCGTGCCCGTCTCGACCGCCGTCTTGAAGGCTCCCAGACGAAACGGCCGAAGCCCCGTCGTACTCGTGAAAGTGCCTTCCGGGAACACGACGACGCTCCGCCCGGCCGAGATCGCTTCCCCCAGCTTGGCCGCGTCGGAAGCGCCTTCCTTCGCGTCGAAGCGCTCCACGCCGATGTGCCCGGACTTGCGCAGGTAGAGACCCACCAGCGGCCAGCGCAGCGCCTCGCGTTTGGCGACGAAGACGAAACGGCTCGGCAGCAGGGCGAGCAGCGCCGCGATGTCGGCGTATGAGGCGTGATTGCAGGCGAGGATCAGCGGCGTGTCGCCTAGAAGGCGATCGGCGCCCGTCACCGACAGCGAGCAACCGGCGAGGCGCAGCACCAGCCTGAACAGCATGCGCTCGACTCTGCGCGTGGCGCGACCTGCGGGGAGAATCAGGCCCAGGAGCCATACCACCGCCAGCGGCAGCGCCAGGGCCACGATCAGGTACGCGGCATAGCCGTAGCGAAGAAGCTGGACCAGGCGGGGCCGCGTCTCTTGAAGCAGCACCGCGCCGATCAGGCGGGCGCGCGTGAACCAGGGAGTGGCCGGAGCCTTGCCGAGCTCGCCCTTCGCGTAGCTCTCTTTCGTCGCCGCACGGCGGATCTTGCCCGAGGAGGTCTTCGGGACCGCACCCGCCGGAACCAGCGCCACGGCATCGGGCGGCACGCCGATGGCCGTGCCAACCCTCTCCGTGATCTCGGAGGCGATGCGATCGCGCTGGCTCGGATCGGTGACGCGCGTCTCCGCCACGACGACCAGACTCTCGGTCCCGCTCGACTCGCTGACCACGCCGAACGCCACGACGCAGCCCTTGCGCACACCGGCGGCCTGGCCCGCGGCCTCCTCGATCTCCTGCGGCACGTAGTTGCGGCCGGCCTTGATGATCAAGTCTTTCTTGCGCCCGCAGATGAAGATTTCGCCGCCGGCCTCGTAGGCCAGGTCGCCGCTATCGAAGAAACCGCCGGGAAGCGTTATCGCTCGGGTCGCCTCGGGCTTGTTGAAATAGCCCGACATCATCGAGGGACCACGAAACGCCAGCCTCCCGACCGAGCGCTCCACGACCGGAGCGCCCTCGTCGTCGACGATCCGAATCTCGTGCTCAGGAAGCGCTCGGCCGATCGAAACGAAGCGAAGCGCCGTGGCGTCGTCGTCGGGCGCGCTCAGAGCGCGGGCATCGCGCTCGAACGCGTCGCGCTTCACACGATCGATCAGCGGTCCGCGGTCGATCGGCGGAAAAGCCAGAGCCACCGAGCTCTCGGCAAGACCGTAGACCGGGGAGAGCGCCTCGCGGCGAAGCCCGTAGCGCGCGAAGCGCTTCGCGAATCGATCCAGCGTCTCGGGGCTCACGGGTTCGGCGCCGTTGAACGCGCAGCGCCACGACGACAGATCCAGGCCTTCGATCGCCGAATCCTGGATGCGGCGCACGCACAACTCGTACGCGAAGTTGGGTCCGGCCGACAACGTGCCGCGGCGGCGATGGATCGCCCAGAGCCAGCGCTCCGGCCGGGACAGGAAGGAGAGCGGTGATTGGATGTCGATCGGGAAGCCGTGGCAGAGGCAGAAGAGCCACGAGCCGATCAGCCCCATGTCGTGATAGAGCGGCAGCCAGCTCACGCCCACGTCGGTGGGCCGGGCTTCGGTTCCAGCCGCGATCGCCTTCACGTTGGCGAGCAGATTGGTGTGCGTCAGCAGCACCCCCTTGGGGTGGCCGGTGCTGCCCGACGTGTATTGGATGAAGGCGGGGTCCTCGCCGCGACCTTCGGGCGCGTTCCAGCGCCGGCCGCTTTCGTGGAGCTCGTCGGCGGTCACCACGTGGCGCAGGCTCGGGACGCGCGGCCGGAGCATCTCGGCGATCGGCTTGGCGCGTGGAATCGTGATCATCGCGACGATCCCGGCGTCGGCGAGGATGGCAGACTGCCGCTCCGCATACTCGGCGAGCCGGTCGAGCCGGAGCGGCGGATAGATCGGCACCGGGATCGCGCCCGCGATCAGAATGCCCTGGAAGGACTGCAGGAAATCGAAGCCCGTCGGCAACATCAGGGCGACGGTTTCGCCACGCGCAACCCCCCGCTCGCGCAGGCCGCCTGCCACGGCTCGCGCGCCCTCCAGCAGATCGACGTAGCGGATCGTGTGCTCGCGGCCGTCGTCCTCGCGCATGAACGTCTGCGGTCGCTCCGGGTGCTGCTCGGTCCGGCGCCACAGAGCCTCGTGCAGCGTCGCGGCGGGCCGAGCCGCCAGGGCCGCGGCCGCGACAGGAACTGCGCGCGGGACGTCAGCGTCATTCGACGTCCCCGTCACAGCCAGAGCGATCGCAATCTCGCCCGGTGTGTCCATCCTCAAGAACCGCTCGTCGAGTTTCTGGCAGAAGCTCTTCTCGAGGCGCGCGATCAGCTCCACACGCTCCAGGCTGCCGAGGCCGATGTCGCGTTCCAGGGACGCGCCGGAACGGACGGCGTGCTCGGCGCGCTGTCCGCCCATCTCGCGGGCCAGATCTCGCACCACGCCAACGACGCGATCCTCGATCGATTCGGCTGGCGTAGAGGGATCGGCGAGCGCCGGATCAGCCATCGAGCGACTCTACGCGGCGGGGTTGGGGCCCGCAATGAATCGATCGTGACGCTCAACGAAGCGTCACGCGAGCTTCTAGAATATCGAACAATGCTCGAAGCGGTGACGATCGTCGAGATCCAGAAGATCTTCGCTGTGACCGACGCGATGGGAATTCATCGCGAGGCTCTGGTCATCCCGCTGATGCCGCGCCACCCGGGACGGATCCGCAAGCTGCCCAACGGGAAGTTCGAGATCGTGGTCGACGCGCAGGCCGATTTCGACGAATGGCTGCGCGGCCTCGAAGCGGAGTTGCGGTCGCTCGGCGTCTAGCGGCCCCAAAAAAAAAGGCGCGACGCCAGTGGCGCCGCGCCGCTTCGAAAGCCGCCCCTACTTGGCGCCGAGGATCGCGTCCGCTGCGGCCTTGGCCACCCGGAATCGCACCCGCTTGCGGGCCTTGATCTGCAACGGCTGCCCCGTCTGCGGGTTGCGGCCCATGCGGGCCTTGTAGTGTCGGACCACCAGCTTGCCGATGCCGGGGATCGTGAAGCCGTTCTTGGCTTCCTTGTACGCCAGGCCGGACAGCGCTTCCAGGAAGGCCGCCGCCTGCTTCTTCGTGATGACCACCTTCTCGGCGAGGGCCGCCACGATCTTCGTCTTGCTCATTGCCTTTGCTGCTGCCATTCGTCAAACCTCCGTGTCAGTCGTTCACTGCTGAAATACGAGCCGTCCAATATCTCAACCATTGTATCTGCGTTCAAAGCGCGCCTGTCAATAGCTTTCGCAGTGGGACCGCGAAAAAACCCTCTATCGATGCGGTTCTTCGCGGATCAGGAACAGCGTCTCGCCCGGCCGCACCAGGCCCAGCTCCTCGCGCGCGAGCCGCTCGATCGCCCGCGGGTCTTCGCGGAGAGCCTGGATCTCGGCAGCCAGCCGGCCGTTTTCGGCGCGCAGCTCTTCGACCTCGGAAGTGAGACGCAGCGCGCGCTCGCGTTCCGTCATCAGATGCAGCACGCCGCGATCGCCGAACAAGGAGCCCACGACGAGCGCAATCAGCGCGAGCAGCGAGAAGAGCGTTGCCGCCTTCCGGCGGAGCGAGGTCTCGGGTTTCTCCGGCGTGCCAATCATCTAAGACAGTACTTTAGATATCTATCGTAACTTACCTTTGCAATTGACATTTAGGCAGTCGCCGTCAGGCCGAGGCGGCGCCCGCCGGCCCTCGAAGCGACAGCCTGATAGCGCTTCAGCAAGCTCACGATGTCCTCGTTCAGGCGCTTGAGCTCGCGGAGCCCCTTGCGGAACTCTCGATAGCTCTTCACCCGCTCCCGCGCTTCGCTGAGGCGCTCGCTCTCGAGGTACGCGAAACCGGTCTTGCCGCCGACGCGGGTCGAGAGCACGTAGTACGGCCCGTGCAGCGCGCCCTCCTGGCAGCCGCAGCCGGGCTTACGGCACTCGCCGTAGCGCGTGAACAGCGAGCCTTGGAGCTGCTCGCGCCGCTCGAGCAGCTCGCGCACCAGCACACGCTGTTTCTCGAGCCGCCGCTGTACGCGCTGCCGGAGGGTGTCGGGGCTGAGCAACAACCTTACAGTGTAATCATAAGAAAGTGCTGTAAGGCTACGAAGCTTCGACGCCGCTGTCAAGCGCAATCCGGCGTGTGACAATCGAATCCATGTGGCTGCTGAAGACGGAGCCGTCGGTGTACGGTTACGACGACCTGGAGAAGGCGGGGCGCGCGGTCTGGGACGGCGTCGCGAACCCGGTGGCGCTGCGCAACCTGCGCGCGATGAGGGCGGGCGACCGGGTGATCGTGTACCACACCGGCGATGACAAGGCTGCGGTGGGCCTGGCCGAGATCGTGCGGGCCGCTTATCCCGATCCGAAGGCCAAGGACGAGCGCCTGGTGGTCGTGGATCTGGAAGCGCGCGGCCGGCTCGCGCGCCTGGTACCGCTATCCGAGATCAAGGCGTTGCCGGTCTTCAAGGACAGCCCGCTGGTGCGTCAGGGCCGCTTGTCAGTGGTTCCGCTGACGGCGGACCAGTGGCAGGCACTTACCGGCGGAAAGAAATGAGCGAGCGGCTGGTCGCGTTCTCGACGGTCGCGGTCGCCGAAGACGCCGAACGGATCGCACGCGAGCTGGTCGAACGCCGGCTCGCCGCGTGCGTGAACATCGTGCCGGGCCTGGTTTCGATCTATCGCTGGCAGGGCAAGGTCGAGAGGGAAGACGAGCGCCTGCTGATCATCAAGACGCGCCGCGACCGGTTCCCGGCCCTGCGCGAGGCGCTAGCTTCCCTCCATCCGTACGAGGTTCCGGAACTGATCGCGATTCCGATCGACGAGGGCAGCCCGGCGTATTTGAAGTGGCTCGACGCGGCCGTGGAGGCCTAGAGCCGGCCGCCACGGCGAGCGTCGAGTGGGACTCGTCAGTACATGCCCCCGCCGCCGCCTTGCGGCATTCCGCCCATCGCACTGTCGCCCTTGGCTTCCGGGATCTCGCTGATGATGGCTTCGGTGGTGAGCAGCAGCGACGCGATCGAGGCCGCGTTCTGCAGCGCCGAGCGGACGACCTTGGTCGGGTCGATCACGCCGGCCTCGACCAGGTTCTCGTACTTCTCGTTCTGAGCGTTGAAGCCCTCGTCGGCCTTCATCTCGCGGACCCTTCCCACGACGACGGCGCCTTCATGGCCGGCGTTGGCTGCGATCAGGCGCAGCGGCTCTTCCAGGGCGCGCTTGATGATGTTCACGCCCACGGCCTCGTCGCCCTTGGCCTTCACGGCCTCGACCGCCTTCAGGCAGCGCATGAGCGCGACGCCGCCGCCGGCGACGATGCCCTCCTCGACGGCCGCCTTGGTGGCGTGCATGGCGTCCTCGACGCGGGCCTTCTTCTCCTTCATCTCGGTTTCGGTGGCCGCCCCGACCTTGATGATGGCCACGCCGCCGACCAGCTTGGCGAGGCGCTCCTGGAGCTTCTCGCGGTCGTAGTCGGAGGTCGTCTCGTCGACCTGGACGCGGAGCTGCTTGACCCGGCCCTCGATGTCCGCCTTCTTGCCGGCGCCCTCGACGATCGTGGTGTTGTCCTTGTCGATGGTGATCTTCTTGGCCTTGCCCATGTCGTCGATCTTGATGTTCTCGAGCTTGATCCCGAGGTCTTCCGTGATCGCCTTGCCACCCGTCAGGATCGCGATGTCCTCGAGCATCGCCTTCCTGCGGTCGCCGTAGCCCGGCGCCTTCACCGCGGCCACGTGGAGCGTCCCGCGTAGCTTGTTCACGACCAGCGTGGCCAGGGCCTCGCCCTCCAGGTCTTCGGCCACGATCAGCAGCGGCCGGCTCAGCTTCGCGACCTGTTCCAGGACCGGGAGCAGGTCCTTCATGTTGGAGATCTTCTTCTCGTGGATCAGGACCAGCGGGTTCTCGAGCACGCACTCCATCCGCTCGGGATCGGTCACGAAATAGGGCGAGAGGTAGCCGCGGTCGAACTGCATCCCCTCCACGACCTCGAGCGATGTCTCGATCGATTTCGCTTCCTCGACGGTGATCACGCCGTCCTTCCCGACCTTTTCCATGGCCTCCGCGATGATGTTCCCGATCGTCTCGTCGTTGTTGGCCGAGATGGTGCCCACCTGGGCGATCATCTTGCCCTTGACCGGCTTGCTGAGCTTCTTCAACTCCTCGGTGACGGCCGTGACCGCCTTGTCGATACCCCGCTTCAGCTCCATCGGGTTGGCGCCCGCGGTCACGTTCTTGCTGCCCTCGCGATAGATCGCCTGCGCCAGCACCGTCGCGGTCGTCGTGCCGTCGCCCGCCACGTCGGAGGTCTTGCTCGCGACCTCCTTCACCATCTGCGCGCCCATGTTCTCGAGCGGGTCCTTGAGCTCGATCTCCTTCGCCACCGTCACGCCATCCTTGGTGATCAGGGGCGATCCGAACTTCTTGTCGAGGACGACGTTCCGGCCCTTGGGGCCGAGCGTCACCTTGACCGCGTCCGCCAGGCGGTTGACGCCTCGCAGAATCGCCTGCCGGGAATCGTCACCGTACGTGATTTGCTTTGCCATCTTCTTGCCTGCTTCCTGAAATTGTTCTTGGGACGACTACGCCAGCACGGCCAGGATTTCGTCTTCGCGCAGGATCAGAACGTCCTCGCCGTCGATCTTGATCTCGGTCCCGGAGTACTTTCCGAACAGGATCTTGTTGCCGACCTTGACGTCGAGCGCGACCTTGGTCCCGTTGTCGAGGATCTTGCCGTTCCCGACAGCCAGCACCTCGCCCTCCTGGGGCTTCTCCTTGGCCGAGTCGGGAATGATGATGCCTCCCTTGGCCGTTTCCTTCTCTTCGATGCGGCGGACGACCAGGCGGTCGTGAAGCGGACGTACTTTCATGTGGTCTGTCTCCTTTTGAATCAAATGAGCCCTGACGGACCTCCGTACGTAAGGAGGGGCGAGCCTTGGTGAGCTGTCGGGAGATGATTTGCGTCGACAGCACTCAGAAAAGCGGAGTACGTAGTTAGCAGGGTGCTCTCGTTCCTCCGACAAAGCAAGCACAAACTGCAACGGCTCGGAAAATCTCTAGCGCCGCCATCGGGACCCGCGACCGTGGATTCGGCTGACCCTGGGCAGCCGCAGACTCAAGCGGGAACGCTGGCGCCCAGCTTGATCACGGTCGGTGGCAGCGGCTTCGGGTCTCCGAGCACCAGCCGCACCTGATGGGCGCCGCCGTCATCCACGAGCGGGATGGCGCGCGGGTCGACGGCCGCCCCGTCGAGGGCGGCCTCGGCGATGCCTCGGCAGCGGCGCTCGGGGTTCGAGACCGCGATTTCATAGCGGGTCCGGCCGAAACGCCAGACGATCTCGTAGCGAGGCCAGGACGACGGGATGCAAGGGTCCATCTCGAAGCTCGAACCGCGGCGCCGGAGCCCGAGGATGCTCTCCAGGCCGGCGCGATACATCCAGCCCGCGGAGCCGGTGTACCAGGTCCAGCCGCCACGGCCGGGATGCGCCGGGTGGGCGTAGACGTCTCCGGCAACGACGTACGGTTCGGCCTTATAGCGCTTGACGTCGCCGGCGGTGCGCGTGTGGTTGATCGGGTTCAGCATGTGGAAGAGCTCCACCGCCTCGTCGCCACTGCCGAGCCGCGCCATCGCCATCACGACCCACAGCGCGGCGTGGGTGTACTGCCCGCCGTTCTCGCGCACGCCGGGCGGATAGCCCTTGATGTAGCCGGGGTCCTGCGCCGACACGTCGAAGGGCGGGGTGAGCAGCAGCACCACCTGCGGTCCGCGTCGAACCAGGTGGGTGCGCACCGCGTCCATGGCGCGTTCCGCGAAGCGCGTGGGAACGGCGCCCGAGAGCGCCGCCCAGGATTGTGCGAGCGCGTCGATCCGGCACTCGTCGTTCTGGGCCGAGCCCAGGGGAGAGCCGTCGTCGTAGTAGCCGCGCCGGTACCATTCACCGTCCCAGGTCTGCTCGAGCATGCTGCCCAGGCGTCGCGCCTCCCCGCTGTAGCGCTCGGCGCGGGCCAGGTCTCCGCGGGTTTCGCAGAGCGCAGCGAACTCGAGCAAGATGCCGTGCAGGAAGAAGCCCAGCCACGTGCTCTCGCCGCGACCCTGGTGGCCGACGCGGTTCATGCCGTCGTTCCAATCGCCGCTCCCCATCAGCGGCAGACCGTGGGCGCCCGTGGTCAGCCCCTTGTCGATGGCTCGCAGGCAGTGCTCGAACAGCGACGCCTGCTCGACTGAGACCTTCGGCTGAAAGTAGGCGTCCGTCGCTTCCGGGGCGAGCAGCGGACCCTCTAGGAAGGGCACCAGCTCCTCGAGCACGCCCGTGTCTCCGGTGGTGCGGACGTACTCCGCCACCGCGTACGGAAGCCACAACAGATCGTCGGAGCACCGCGTGCGCGTGCCGCGGCCGCTCGGCTCGTGCCACCAGTGCTGGACGTCGCCCTCGAGGAACTGGCGGCTCGCGGCGCGCAAGAGGTGTTCCCTGATGACCTTCGGACGGCTGAGCGCCAGTGCCAGGACGTCCTGAAGCTGATCGCGGAACCCAAAGGCGCCGCCAGGTTGATAGTAGGCGGACCTCGCCCACAGCCGGCAGCTCACGTCCTGATACAGCAGCCAGCGGTTCACGAGCAGGTCGAAGGAGTCGTCCGGCGTCCGAACCCAGACCGTGTCGAGAAAGTCGTCCCAGCTCCCGCGCACGGCCTCGAGGGCGCTCTCGGCCGCAGCCACGCGACCGTGCCGCGCCACCAGATCGCGGACCTGATCCAAACCCGCTGCCTGTCCCAGCAGGAACACGAGACGGCGCGTCTCTCCCGGGAGCAGCGTCACCGAGACTTGCAGCGCCGCACAGGGGTCGAGACCCGCGCCGAAGCGGCCCGACAGAGCCTCCCGGCGTAGCGCGGCTGGTTGCGCCAGCGAGCCGTTGCGACCGAGGAACGACGAGCGGTCTCCGGTCGCCGAGCGCAGCGGCTCGCTCGCGTGAGCGAACGCCACGCGTCTCGCGAACTCCGAGTTGTAGGCGTTCCGGGCCAGCACCGCCCCGGTCGCAGGGTCGAGCTCAGTGATCACGTGCGTGCCCTGGCCCGTGCGCGGCGGACCCAACACCCACTCGTTGTAAGCGTAGGCACTCAGCCGGCGCGCGCTTCGGCCCTGGTTCGTGAGCGTGAGCAGCGAGAACTTCACCGGGTCGGTCGCGGCCACGAACACATCGAGCTCGTGGCGCAGGCCGCGAGTCACTCGTGCGAAACGGGAAACGCCGGCGCAATGCCGGATCACGAATCGACCGTCGGCGTCCGTGCGCGGCATCGGGCCCGGCGTGGGGGACCACGTCTCTCCGGTCTCGTCGTCGCGGAGGAAGAGCGCTTCGGACGTCGGGTCGGTCACGGGGTCGTTCGCGAAAGGTGTCAGGCGGTTCTCGCGGCTGTTCTCGGACCACGTGTAGGCCGACCCGGAGGCGGTGACCACCGTCCCGAAAGCGGGGTTGGCGATGACGTTGGCCCAGGGCAACGGCGTCTCCTGATCACCATCCAGGACGATCACGTAGTCGCGCCCGTCTTCTGCAAAACCGCCGATTCCGTTGCCGAGCGTGAGTATCGGGGCCTCCGCGATGCTCCCCCAGCTCTCGCGAGACGCCGGATCTCCCAGGTCACGGGTTGCGCGCAACAGGATCTCCTGCGGTTCCGGCGGTTCGAGATCGGGCTGGTCGAGCTGGTTCTGCAGCTCGCCGCGCTCGCCGCTCAGGACGGCGCGTGCCACGCCCGCGAGCAGCAGGCGCTCGGCTTCCGGCATGCGGTCGCCACGCAGCAGGTAGGCGCCGCCAGGCCGGTGTTTCCAGGTCCTCCAGGGTCCGTTGTCGAGCAGCGCCGTGAGCTGCGCGTGCATCTCATCGAGATAGCTCGCGGGGTGTTCGTTCGAGATCACGACGTCCGCGAGCAGCCCCTTGAGCCGCCAGTACTCCTGTGCCTGCAAGACCTGGCGCACCAGCGGCAAATCATCCTCCTCGACGACACGCACCAGCAGGATTGGCAGGTCCCCCGAGATGCCGTGCGGCCAGAGTCCCTCCTGGCCGAGCGTGTTTCGGGCCAATAGCTCCGGGCTCACCCGCATCGATCCGTCGGCGTACAGCACCCTCGATGCCAGGCGCTCGAAGAGCAACGCTTCCTCGCTCGAGATGCCGAGGTGGCGGAGGCCGCTGCGCGCGTGCGCGAAGGCGAGCGCGAAGGTGCGCGCCGCGGCGCTCGGATCGTGATAACGCTGCGCGAGGGCGAGCGCTGTCTCTCGGGAAGGCGCCATCCCGGTGGCGAAGGACAAGCGCATGAAGCCGCCCGGCGCCAGGCGAATCCGTTGCCGCAGGCTGACGATCGAGTCGAGCACGATCCCGGTCGTGCCGGAGAGCGAGCGTCCGTCGAGGGCCTGTGGGTTGTCGGGCCCGCGCCCCCGACCCAGGAAGCGGGCGCGGTCGGTCTCCCACTCCACGGGTCCTTGCGTCCGGCCTTCCAGGCTCAAGACGTGGACCGCCCAGGCCGCGGGCTCGCCCTCAGCGCGCGGCCGGCGGTGGCAGAGGAGAGCAGCGCTCTCGGGAAGGTACTCCGTCTCGACGAACAGCTTGCCGAATGCGGGATGCGCCAGGTCATCGGCCGGCGCGGCGAGCACGATCTCGGCATAGCTCGTGATCTCGATCTCGCGTGGACGATCGCCATGGTTGGTGACCGCCAGCCGGCGCACCTCGACGTCGTCCTCGGTCGAGACCGCGATGTCGAGCTGCGTGCCGATGTCGTCGTCGCGGCGGTGGAAGGTCGCCTTCTCCGCCAGGAACGAGACCCGGTAGTCCTCCGGCTCCTTCGACGTGGGCTGGAAGGTGGCCGACCAGACCGAGCCACTGCGCACGTCGCGCAGGTACAGGAACTGACTTCCCGGGTCGCGCGTCGGATCCTCGCGGTGCCGGGTCACCGCGCGGCCGCGGCAGAAGCTGGCGCCGCCTCCGGCGTTCGTCACCACCGCCGTGTAGTTCCCGTTGGACAGGAACTGTGCGTGCGGAAAGCGCGTGTGCGGCGACCGGAAGCGTCGGACGCCGCGCGCCGGCACCGGGCCGGCGACCCGCGTCTCTTCGGCCGGCCGCGGTTGTGTGATCGGCGACTGGCGCGGCACCCGCTCCTGCAGCAATAGCTCCGTGGCCTGAACGCGCGGGTCCGCATGAAAGCGCCTCAGCATCGGATCGTCGAGAAGCGCGTTGGCGAGGGACACGAGCGTCATGCCCTGGTGATGGGCCATGAAGGCGCGCACCACGATTCCGGGCGAAGCCGGGGCGCTTTCCGGTTCGTCGGTCTTCCCGTGTGTGTAGTCGATCGACTCGTAGTAGCCGTAGCGACCCTCGAGGCCGTGCTGGGCCAGGCGTCGCAGGTTGCGGACGGCCGCTTTCGGATCGAGCATGGCGGCGAGCGCGCTCGCGTAGGGAGCGACCACCAGTTCGTCGCCGAGGCCGCGTTTCAGGCCGAGCCCGGGGACGCCGAACGCCTTGTATTGGTAGGTATCGTGGCGGTCCACGACGTTGTAGGCACATTCGGAGATCCCCCAGGGCACGCCGCGATCCGTCGCGTACTCGATCTGACGCCGCACCGCCATCCGGCCGGTCTGCTCGAGGAGCGTCTCCGGATAGCTCTTCATGAAGAGCCGCGGCATCAGGTACTCGAACATCGTGGCGCTCCAGGACAGGAGCGTGGGCGTCCCGGCCACGCTGGTGATCAGCCGGCCCAGGTGGAACCAGTGCGTCTCGGGGAGATCGCCCTTGGCGATGCCGATGAAGCTGGCCAGGCGGGCTTCCGAGGCCAGGAGGTCGTAGTACGACGGATCCAGGCGTCCGGGGCTCTCGGCGTCGGCGAGTCGGTAACCGATCGAGAGGATCCGGCGCTGCGGGTCGTAGAGGAACCGGAAGCTCATGCCGTCGGCGAACGCCGCGGCGCGCTGCGCCAGATCTCGAAGCCCGAGCTCACGCAGCCCTTCGGCGAGGGTCAGCAAAGCACCCGCGAGGTTGCCGCTATCGACGGTCGAGACGTAGCGCGGGGCGAGCGGCGCCAAGTTTAGGGTGTCGTACCAGTTGAGCAGATGGCCTTCGTGGCGTTCGAGCCCTTCCATGGTGGTGAGCGTGGCGTCGATCCGCGACTCGAGCTCCGCGTTCGCGATCAAGCCGAGGTCGTGCGCGGCCAGGGTGGCCAGCAGCCCCATGCCAATGTTGGTGGGCGAGGTTCGATGGGCGATCGTCGGAGCGGGCGTTTCCTGGAAGTTGTCCGGCGGCAGCGCATGATCCTCAGGGCCCATGAACGTCTCGAAGTACCGCCAGGTGTTGCGCGCGATCAAGCGCAGCAGCTCGCGGTCCGGCTCTTCGAGCTCAGTGCGTTGCTGCAGCGCGGGCCGGCTCAGCGAAAGCGCAACCAGCGGCGCGACCAGCCACAGGGCCAGGATCGGGAGCGCCACGGGCAGCGCCGCCGGACGCGTGACCCCGACCAGCAGCAGGCCGAAGAGCGCGAGCGTCGGGCTCGCGAACATCTCCCCGAAGAAAAGGCGCGCGTTGGGTCGGCTCGTCTCTCCGGTCCCGCGAGCCGAGCTGGCCGCGGCCGTCTCCCACTCCAGCAGGCGCCGCTGTGTCGCCGTGAGCCGCACCAGTGTCAGCACGATGGCGTGGACCCGCTCGTTGGCTTCGTTGGCCAGGAAGGTGAGCTGCAACGACACCTGCGCGACGACGGTTCTGCCGTCTTCCTGCAGCGCGCGCAGGAAGACACGCCAGGGCTGTTGTGGCCTGGGGCCGGCGATGGCCGCCAGGATCATCGGGAACAGCGGGAACGCGATCGCGCTCAACAGAGCCGCCGTCCAGGCGGCCGGGCTTCCCGGCAACAGCGCCCATGCCAGCAATAGCAGAGCGACGGTCGCAGGCGCGACCAGGCTGCGCCGCAGGTTGTCGAAGATCTTGAAGCGCGAGATCAACGGCAGCCGGTTGCGGGTCATCCCCGACCGGCTGGGAACCCACGGGAACAGCCAGCGCAGGATCTGCCAATCGCCGCGCACCCAGCGATGCTGGCGGCGCGCATGCACCAGGACGCTCGCGGGATAGTCGTCGACGACCTCCACGTCGGTGACCAGCGCCGCGCGGGCGTAGACGCCCTCGAACAGGTCGTGTGACAGAAGGGCGTTCTCGGGCACGCGTCCCTCGAGTGCCGCGGTGAACGCGTCCACGTCGTAGAGCCCCTTGCCGGTGAAGATGCCTTCGCCGAATAGATCCTGGTACGTGTCCGACACGGCCGTGGTGTAGGGGTCGACGCCGGTGTGGCCGGCGTAGAGCCGTGCGAACAGCGAACCTGCGGCGCTGGCCATCGTCACGCTGACGCGCGGTTGCAGGATCCCGTAGCCTTCGGTGACGCGCCCGCTGCGCGCGTCGAAGCGCGGCCGGTTCAAGGGATGGGCGATGATGCCGACGAGCTTCTTCGCGACGTCGCGCGGCAGGCGCGTGTCGGAGTCCAGGGTCAGGCAGTAGCGCACGCGGGGCAGGATCGCGACGTCGCCGACCGGAACGCTGAAGCTGGTGTCGGCGGCGCCGCGCAGCAGGCGGTTCCATTCCTCGAGCTTGCCGCGCTTGCGCTCCCAGCCCATCCAACAGCCCTCGCCCGGGTTCCACTGCCGCACCCGATGGCAGAGATAGAAGCGGTCGGGCCCCAGCCGCGCGTTCAGTGCCAGCGTGCCCGCTCGCGCGGCTTCCAGGATGGCATGGTCTTCCGGCAGCTCGCGCGCGGGGGCATCGACGAAGTCACTCAGGATCGCGAAGTGGATGTGCGGATCCAGGTTCCCGAGAGCCAGCACCTCCATGTGCTCGAGCAACCGGGCCACCGCCGGTACGCTAGTGAGCAACGTGGGCACCACCACGACGGTCCGCGCGTCGGCGGGAAGGCCCGCGGAAAAATCGAGCCGGGGCAGGCGTCGCGGTGGCGCCCAACGAGCGGCCAAACGCTGCGCCACTGCGATCGCGATTTCACTGGCCGGCAGCAACAAGAGGAGAGCTGTAGCCGCGGACAGCCAGGCTGCTGCCCCTTGCCCGTATAGGTAGGCGACCCCCAGGCTGAGCAGGAGAGCTGTCAGAAGGCCGATCAAACCGAGGTAGACGGCGGTCGCGTGGGCGAACAGCAAGCGGCGGGTCCGCTGGCCGCGACGCGGTCGATAGGCGATGTCGGTCTCGAGGTCCGGACGACCCCGACCGATCAGGTGGTGGCCGACATGGGCGGCGCGATCCGTGGCCTGCCCAGTCTCCGCGGCCTGCCGAGCGCTCTCGACCGCGCGCAGCGCCACCCGCAACTGCGCCTCCCCGGTGGGCTCGGACAGCTCCTCCACGGCCTGGCGGTAGCGGTCGCGACTCAGGAAGTCCATGCTCCCGTAGGCACCGGCCGGGTCGCGCTGCAGCACTCGTTCGACCAGGCTGACCGCCTCGAAGTACTGGCTCCAGTCGAGGGTCGAGCACAGCCGCAGGCTGGTGACGACGTTGGCGATCGAGACCTGAGCCGCGGCCTGCCGCTGATGCTCGTCTCGGACCGCATCCTCCGGGGACAGCTCCTGGGCAGCCAGATGCGCGTCGACCGCGGCTCGAACGGCCGAAAGCCGCGGGCCGTACTCGCGCAGCCGCTCCAGCAACTGGACCAGGTAGCCGGTATGGAGGTTCCTGGGCAACGGCGCCGGCCGTCCGTGGCCGGAGTCGTCGATCCGCGCCACGTAGGCATCGGCCGCGCGGCGGGCCGCGCGCGCGAGGAGCGTCTCCTCGGCGAGCCGCCGCAGGTTTTCGATCAGCGCCAGCGTCAGCATGCTCGGCCAGGCCCACAGCTCGCCGATCGTGAGCGGAGCCACGGTCTGATAGCTGTTCATGAAGCGCACCAGCTGCTGCCGGTCCAAGCGGCTGTCGCTGTGACGGATCAGCTCCACGGCCATCGCGTAGACGCGGGCGTCGCCGGCCAGCTCCCGCAACGCGAGCTTGGGCAACTCGCGGTAATAGCCGGGCGGCAGGTTCCGGCGCACGTCCAGCACCTCGGAGGCCACGAGATGGAAGTTGTCGAGCAGCCATTCCGCGGCGGGGGTCACGAACTCGCCGCGGTGGACGTCCTCGGCCATCGTGAGATACGCCTGGCGCAGCACGCGGGCGTTGTCGTCGAAGCGCGGCAGGACGTTGCGTGAGGCGCGCCGCGGCGTCGGGTCGAGAGTGAAGCGGGCGGCCAGGGCTCGCGCGCGCTCTTCCAGTCGTTCGATGCTCAAGAGCTCGTCGCGCAGCGGCTTCTCGGCCGCAGCCGGCGGGCGATTCCCGAGTAGACCAAAGAGTGTCTTCAAGGGCTCCTTGTGTTGGATTTCTCCGCACGCGTGCTCGGCGGGCGGGCGTCGTGTCGCTGCAACTCACAGTCTAACCAATCCCCGCCGGCGTGCGGCCGGGCGCTCCAACGATGGGCAGGCAGGGATGCGTTCGCTGCCTTCGGCCAGCAGCAAGCCGATCGACGGGGCTTCAGCAAATGATGCTGAAGGACGTGACCTCGATCCGAACGTACGTGAACGGCCGCTTACGCTTCGAGCAGCGCGACTTCGAGGATCTCGGAGCTCATCGCCCGCAGCACCTCGGAGACTCCTTCGGGCTCGGGGTTGTGGTCGTCGGGGACGTTCCAGGTCGCGATCACGCGATTGTCGCCTTCCACGCGGATCAACTCCATGCCCTTGAGGTTGCCGACCAGGTCCGCCACGCTGCGCGCCTTGCCCGGCCACGTCACGACCACGACGTTGGTTCTCAGCACCGATGCCTCCGTGAAAATTAGCGCTCTATGGCGTCAGGCCAGCTTGGCGTCCAGCGTGATCTTGGCGTTCAGCAGTTTAGAGACCGGGCAGCCGCTCTTGGCGGTCTCCACGGCCTTCTGGAACTTGGCCGCGTCCGCGTTGGGGATCTTGACGGTGGTCTCGAGGTGGCTGCCTGTGATGGCGAAGCCGCCGTCCACCTGATCGAGGCTCACTGTCGCCTTGGTCTCGATGCTCTCGGCCGTCATGCCCTCCTCGCCGAGAAACAGCGAGAGCGCCATCGAGAAGCAGGCGGCATGCGCGGCTGCGATCAGCTCTTCGGGATTCGTGCCTGGCTGGCTCTCGAAACGCATCCCGAAGTTGTACGGGATCCCGGAAACGGCGCCGCTCTCCGCAGATACCGTCCCCTTGCCGTCCTTGAGCCCTCCCCGCCATACGGCGCTGCCACTGCGCTTCATGCTCGATGACTCCTTTCCAAACTTGCGTCTAGTCTGGCCCGCGGGCCAAGAGCGGCACCGGGGCCGATTCTGGAGCTCCTGGCGCCGACGCGCTCGGTGTCGCCGGCTGCAGCCGCTCCTTCATCAGGTCTTCGGCGCGCGCGAACAACTCCTGCTTCGAGATCCGGCCGGCATCGACGTCGGCCAGGATCGAACGCTGCGCCTTGTACTCTCGGTTCTCGATGCCGGCCTTGCTCTGCAACAGCCGCCAGGCCTTCCTGCGCTCGACGCAGAACAGCACCAGCTGGCGCGAGATCGCGCGGTACTCGACCTTGTCGCCGGCTTGCAGCTTGATGAAGACGCCGAAGTCGGGGACGTGGGCGCGGTGGCTCCGATCGAGGTGGCGCCGATACACGACGTCGTTCTGGGAGAGTCGCACCAGCATGTTCTCGAGCGGGATCAGCTTCTCGGCCTCTTCCGGCTTGATTTTCTTCAGGTGGTTGCGGAAGCGCGCCTCGCTGGCGCACCAGTGGGCGACCGTGTAGCGGTACGCCTCGCCGGTCGGCTTCAGCTTGGTCTCGTACCAGTCCCTGTCCTTGTTCGGATTGCCGCTGACGTCCAGCGCCTCCTGGTAGGTCTCACCCATGCGCGGGTTGAACACGAACTCGGGGGCGCCGCGCGAGTCGCGCACCCGCTGCGCCTGCATCAGCGACATGTCGTCGGCGACGCCGTGCTCCGGCTGGCAGGTGGTGAAGCACTGCAGGAAAGCGGTGCCGCGGTACTCGAGGGCGTCGAGCAGCGCCCGATACAGTTTCGGGGCGTTCGCGATCGACACCTGCGCCACGAAGGGCGACCCGTGGCCGGCCAGGAAGGTCTCGGCGACGGTCTTCTTCTCGACCGACTTGCCCTGGGTCGCGGCGCCGAACACGTTCATGTCGCTGCCGCCGAGCATCGGCGTCGAATCCGAGTTCTGGCCGCCGGTGTTGGAGTAAACCTGCGTGTCCAGCATCAGCGCCTTCACGTTCGGGCGGTTCTGCAGCATCACCTTGGAGGTGTTCTGGTACCCGATGTCTCCCATCCCGCCGTCGCCACCGAGCGCCCACACCTTGGGTAGCTCGGCGACCTCCAGGTCGGTCATCAGCGCGTCGCCAAAATGCGAGAGCTCGTAGTAGTCGCGCGCCGTCATCACGTCCCGATCGCGCCCGATCAACGCATCGGCCAGGCGCTCCGGGATCACCGAGCGGCGCGAGTGGTCCATGATGAAGCTCTCGCCCATCAGCCAGCTGATCGTGATGCCGTCCTGGAACAACGAGTTCATCCACGGATACGGGTGCGGGTTGTTCGGAGGCGTCGAGCCGTAGACGGTGTTGCAGCCGGTGTGGGCGCCCATCGCCATCACCGACATTCCGTTGGCGAGCCGCCCGTCGATCGACTGGAGCTGCTTGTGGTTGAAAGCCTCCTGCCGCATAACGGCGCTGAGCGCCTTGACGATCTCGGCGTCCTGGATCTCCCCGTGCGCGGCGATCCGGGCCCGGGTGTCCTGTTCGTCCTCGCCGCCGAGGCCCATCACCAGGTGGGCGACGGCCAGCTTGAAGAGCGCGAACTCCTCGGGGCTCCGGGCGAAGAGATCCGTCAGCTTCTTCGCGCCGACCTGGTCGAGCTGGTCGGCCTTGGTGCGCAGCCGGTCCGCCTTGGCGTGATAGATCGGCCGCATGTAGATCTCGGTCACGGACGCCAGCGAGTGCAGGATGCTCTTCTCGCCGCAGCCGGCGCAGGCGCCGTCGCCCGAAACGAGCGCGTCGTAGTTCTTGCGCACCATCAGGTGGTTGCGCAGCGCGGCCGTCTTCGAGTCCTGCGGGGTATCGGCGTTGAAGAGCCCGAGGTACTTCTGCGAGGTGTCGGGGAGCATGTTCAAGAAGCCGGTGCCGGTCTCGTGCTCCGCGTTCACGTCCTCGGTCTCCTGGACCATCCGAAGCGCCTGGTGGTCGCCGCAGGCATCGACGCAGGCGGCGCATCCCTTGCAGAGGTCGGAGACGAAGATCGAGAAGATGCCGCCGCTGCCCGGGTTCTTCCGCTCCGGCGTCGCGAAGATCGCGTTGGTCTTCTGATAGGCCATCGGTATCTTGTCGAGGATCGCGAACAGCTGCGTCTTGGCGGCATCCGAGAACCCGTCGACCTCGGTCGTCACCATCCGCAGGATCTGCGGGAGCGGTACGCCGGTCTTGCTCTGGACCGAGTCGCGCATGATCTCTCGAGCCCGCTTGTCGATCGCGGGAATCGCGCGAATCATCTTCTGCCGCTCGCCGGGATCGCTGACGTAGTTCTGCACCGCCGTCCGAAGCAGCGTGTCGATGTCCTGAGCGCAGTTGGGAAGCGCCGTGTCCGGGCAGACCGCGATGCACTCCATGCACTGGGTGCAGTTCTCGGGCAGGAACAACGGCGTCTCGCGGCGCGCCACGTACTTCGACGCGGTGTCGCCGCTGGCCGCGGCCATCACCCCCACCGATGCCAGCGCGGACGCCGGCTGGTTGTAGCCGAGGCCCGCGCGGAACTCGCGATCGAAGCTCGCGATCCGGGTGACCGGCACGCGTTCCATCTGCCCCTCGGGAGCGGGGATGCTGCGGCAGCCTCCGCCGCATCCGCCGCCGTCGCCGTTCACGGGCAAGAGCGCCAGGCCGCGCAGCGTCGAGCGGTCGGCGGCGTTCAGCTCCCCGACCGGGATCTCGCGGACGCGCTCGAAGCCCTGGAGCATGACCTCCATGTTGGAGCTCACCACCGCGTCGCCGAGCCGGCCGAACTTCTTCTGGTACTGCTTGTGCACGACCTCTCGATAGTGCTCGATGTCGATCTTGAACTCCTCGAGCATCGGCGAGACCGAGAAGAAAGCACCCAGGAAAGCGTTGCCCTGCATCCGCAGCTGCAGGTCGGGCCGGTCCGTCGCCTTCCGGGCGATCTGGAAGCCGGGCAGCGTAAAGACACGGATCTTCCTCTCCAGGATGATCTTGCGCGCCCACAGCGGCAGCCGCTCCCAGGCCTGCTTCGGCTCCTCCTCGGATTCCCAGACGAGCGCCCCGCCCTCGGACATCCCGTCGAGCGGGTTGCAGTGCGTGAAGGCCTTGGGATCGCAGCACAGCACCACGGTGACGTGGCGCAGATCGCAGTTGACCCGGATCCGCTCCGGGGCCACGACCAGGAAGTAGGACGTCGGCGCGCCCTTCTTCTCCGACCCGTACTTCGGGTTGGCGCTGACGTGGATGATCTCCTTGGGCTGGCCGCGCTCGTCGACCGCGTGGTCGCGCTCCGCGAGGTAGTCGTTGAAGTCGCCGATGATCGCGCCCAGGTTCTTGCCGGTGGTGATCGCGCCCCAGCCGCCGATCGAGTGGAAGCGCACGGCGATGGCATGCTCCGGCAGCAGCGACGGCGTCTCCTTGGACTTGACCTCGTAGGGATGGTCGACGCCCAGGACCATGAACGACGTGCCGTCTGACGCGCTCTTGCCGTCTGTGCGGTTGATCCGGCCGGTCGCGTACTCGTATGCGCCGATGATGTGCTCGGGCCTGAAGTCTCGCGACCCGAGACCATAGATGCCGTCGAAGATGCGCGGCATCTGCGCCGCGCTGATCGAGGCTTGGCCCGGCTTTCCGTCGAGGGCCAGCGCCTTGGTCAGCGCGGTCCGAATCTCGCGGCCCATCGGGTTGGCGCCGGCCAGCGGCTCGTCGGTCCGCTCCAGGACGATGACGTTCTTCTTTCCCGCGAGCGCCTTCACCACGGCGTCCTCCGGGAAGGGCCGGATGACATTCAGGTGGATCGACCCGACCTTCGCCGGCTCGCGCTTGCGCAGGTAGTCGACAGCGGCCTCGATGTTCTCGGCGGCGGAGCCCAACGACACGAACACGGTGTCGGCGTCCTCGGTCTTGTACTCGGTCAGCAGACCGTAGTACCGGCCGGTCAGCTTGCCGAACTCGCGGTGCGCCTCTTCCAGAAACGGCAAGATCTGCTCGACGAAATTGTTCCGGCGCGCGACCACGCCCTGCATGTAGTGTTCCTGGTTCTGAACCGGGCCGAGCAGCACCGGGTTGGCGAGGTCGATCATCTTCGGGACGCGCCGCCGCTTGGGCCCGAACAGCAGCTTCTGCGCCTCGGTCGGACAATCGATGATGTCCTCGGGTGCGCCGAGGAACTCGCGGATCAGCTCCGCCTCGTGCCTGTAGAAGGTTCGCTCCAGGTGCGAGGTCAGGAAGCCATCTTGCACGTTCATCCCGGGGGTCAGGCTCTGCTCCGTCACGCGCCGAAGGATCAGCGCCTGGTCGGCGGCCTGTTGCGCGTCCTTGGCGAAGACGACGATCCAGCCGGTGTCGAGCGCGCCGTACACGTCGTCATGGCCGCAGTGGACGTTCAATGCGTGCTTGGTCAGCGCGCGAGCCACCACCTCCAGCACCATCGTCGAGCACTTGCCGGGGGCGTGGTAGTACTGCTCGACGCCGTAGACGATGCCTTGTCCCGAGGTGAAGTTCACGACGCGGCGGCCGCACACCGAGATGGCGATCGCGCCGCCCTGCGCCGCGTGCTCGCCCTCGGCCTCGACCGCCAGCGTGCTCTGGCCGAAGACGTTCAGCCGCCCCTCGGCGAACGACTGCTGGAAGAGCTCGCCGCCTTCGGTGGACGGCGTGATCGGGAAGAAGACGCCGGCGTCGGCGATGCGCGCTTCGGTGTGATAGGAAACCAGCTGGTTTCCGTTTACGGTGACTCGGACCCCCGGGTAGCGAGGCTTGTTCCCCATCCATTACCCTCCAGCGCGTCGGATTTGTTTGACAGTGTTTGCCACTTCTGGGGCCGGAATGCAACTGCCTACTTCTCGCGACCTTCAGGAAAACGTCATCATGGCCGCCTGATCCGGGCCGGGACCGGCCTGGAGTACTAGCGCAGCGTGAAGATCCCCGAAGAGGTGATCGAGCATCCGACGATCGCCGGCCTCGAATCGGAGTACTCCCCGGAATACCTGGTCGAGCCGGAGTTCATCAAGGCTAACGGCAGGAATATGATGATCGCCTGCACTCAACAGCGAGCGGATCGTGCCTAGATGCTGACTGATCTCGCACGGAAGCCGATCTCCGAAACGATTCGCGGTCTGGCGGCGGAGCGCCGCAGCGGCGACCTGCAGGTCATCTCGGGCAAGGCCGCCAAGATGGTCTTCTTCGACCATGGCCGCGTCGTCTTCGCGGGCAGCAATCTGAAGAAGGAGCGCCTGGGAGAGGCGCTGGTGTCGCTCGGACGCATCACGGATCAGGAGTTCGCTCGCGCGTCGGGGCTGATGAAGGAAGATCGGAAGCTGCGCTTTGGTGATGCGCTCGTCCAGGCCGGAGTCATGGACAAGAAGCAGGTCGGCACTTCCGTCGCGCGCTGCGTGGCCAAGATCCTGCTGTCGCTGTTCAAGCTGGATGAGGGAGCCGCGTCTTTCGAGGAGCGGAAGTGCACGATCCCGGTCGAGTACATGGTGAGCCTCTCGATCCACCGGCTGTTGCGCGCGGGGATCATGTCCATGTCCAGCCGCGAGCTGATCCTGGCGGGCGTCGGCGACCTCGGCCGTTCGGTCAAGCTGGCGGAGGTGCCGTCCTTCACGTTCGCGATCGACACCTGCTCGGCCGAGGAAGTCGATGTGCTGGAGAAGGCCAAGACCCGCGTGACGGTTCGTCGTCTCGCCTGGACGACCAAGGGCCTTTCCCTCAGTCGCCTGCGCATCGCCTATGCCTTCCTGGCCTCGGGAATCCTGGAGGAAGCCGTCGACAGCGCACGCGCCGCGGTTACCCGACCCGTCGTCCAGAACGACGTCAACGCGTTCCTTCTCTCGCCTCTGCAACGCACGGCGGAAGTCGCAGCAAGGCCCGCCATCGCGGCCGAGGTCGTGCCACCGGCCTCAGCCGAAAAGTCGGCTCACACCGAAGCGCCTGCCGTGGTGGCTCCCGTGCCGACGGCGCCCACGCCGGCTCCCGCCACGTCCGCGACTCCGTCGGGCGTCGACGTCTCCATGGAGGTGGAGCGCCTGATTGCGCAGGCCAACGTTCTTCTGATGGTCAAGGACTTCTCGGGCGCCCTGCAGGCGTATTTCAAGGTGGTCGAGCTGCAACCGGACGTCGCGGCTCACCGGCTGCGCCTCGCGGTCGCATTGAGGCGTTCGTCTCAGACCGAGCGCCAGGCGGAGCGCCAGTTCATCGAGGCGGTCAGGCTCGAGCCGGACAACGTCGAGCTGCACTACCAATTCGGCCTCTACTACAACGCGCTGAAAGTGCGCTCCCGCGCGGTCGCGGAGTTTCGGACGGTGGTGCGACTCGACCCGCGCCACAAGCTGGCGCGTCGGGAGCTCGAGGCGACGTCACCGAACGATTCGGTGCTCGTCACGCTGAAGAAGCTACTCGGATGAGCAGGAGGCTGGGCTAGTTGGGCAGGTCGCACACTGTGCCAACCGATGCGACTACCTGCGTTGCTCCTCGCCGCGCCTCTGGCGCTCCAAGCGGCCGCGCAGGCTCCCGTCTTTCGATCGGGCGTCGAGCTCGTCGAGGTGGCCGTGCTCGTGCGCGGTCGCGACGGCCGGCTCGTGTCGGGTCTTGGGCAGGAGGATTTCGAGATCCTCGAGCGGGGCTCGGCCCAGGCGATCGTCGCGTTCGATCGGATTGGCTACAACCAGCTCGACGTGATGGGCAGCCAACAGCGGTATTCGTCCGACGTGAGGCAGGCGATCAACCGCTCGGTCGGCGCGCTGATTCGGCGGCGAAGTCGAAGCTCAACGCAGCGAAAGCGATGAGGGAGAGCGGCCGTCCGACCCTCAGAAGACCTTGATGCTCTCCGCCCAGCGCACGAACTCGGGCTGCGCCTTCTTGTATTCGTCGACGCTGGTGATCACGAAGATCACGTAGCTCCCGCGCGGTCCGTGGCCCAGGATCGCGATCAGCAGACCCTTGCCGTCGCTGGCCGTCCACGACTCGACGGACGAAAAGCCGGCCGGGGTGTCGCGCATCGGGTCGCTGACGCGCTTCCAGTGCTCCGCCGGGATGCCGGTGACCGCGACGCCGTATTCGCGGAGCCGATCGATCGGCTGCTGGGGTCCGATGCTGGCGATCGCCGCCACCGTCGTGGCCTTGCCGGCCCGGAACGAGACCGAACTCGACGCGCCGCTGGACTGGGTGACCGGCTTGGCGCCCGGCGGCACGAGCATCTGGAAGCCGAGCTCCTCGTTCCGGTATTCGATCCAGCGCGGCGCCGCGCCGGCCGCTGTCGCCGCCAAGCCGAGAAGGAGCAGCGCCCAGGCCGTTCGGAGCATTCGCCAGGGTGGTGCAGGTGAGATCGCCCTTCGCGCCATCGCCGGGAGTCTAGCGGTTACCAGGCCAGACGGGTGCCGATTCGAACTGTCGGCGACGGTTTCGAGGGCGCCGCGGGTGGCCGTGACTGACGGACGACGGGCGAGTAATCTCGGACGCTGCGCGGGACTGTGCGGCCGAGTCCCGCTGATGGAGGAGATCAACTCATGAAGATCCGCGCTTCCGCCGTTGCCGGGTTCGTGACCGTCGTCGCGCTCGTCGTGGGCGCTCCGTTTCACGCTCAAGCGCCGGCCGGCGCTCCGATTGCGGCTCGCGCGGTGCTGCGCGCCGACCAGCCCGGTCCGGTCGTGAACAAGAACATCTACGGCCACTTCGCCGAGCACCTCGGGCGCGGGATCTACGAAGGGATCTGGGTCGGGCCGAGCTCTCCGATTCCCAACACGCGCGGGATCCGGAACGACGTGGTCGCCGCCCTCAAAGAGCTGAACCTTCCCGTGCTGCGCTGGCCGGGCGGCTGCTTCGCCGACGAGTACCACTGGAAGGACGGGATCGGGCCCCGCGAGAAGCGGCCGTCGATGATCAACACGCACTGGGGCGGCGTGGTCGAGGACAACAGCTTCGGCACCCACGAGTTCATGGACCTCGTGGACCAGCTCGGCACCGACGCCTACATCACCGGCAACGTCGGCAGCGGCACGCCGCAAGAGATGATGGAGTGGGTCGAGTACGTGACCTCCGACGCCATCTCGCCGATGGCCAACCTGCGGCGCCAGAACGGCCGCGAGAAGCCGTGGCGCCTGCCGTACTTCGGGATCGCCAACGAGCCCTGGGGCTGCGGCGGCAACATGCGCCCCGAGTACTACGCCGACGAGTACCGGAAGTACAACACGTTCGTCAAGAACTACGACCGCACGAAGCCGATCTACCGGATCGCGGCCGGCGCGAACTCCCAGGACTACAAGTGGACCGAGGTGATGATGACCATCGCCGGGCGGCGAATGGACGGCCTGTCGCTCCACTACTACACGCTGCCGACGGGGAACTGGGGCGCCAAGGGCTCCGCGAACACGTTCGGCGAGGACCAGTGGTTCTCGACGCTGCAGAGAACGCTGCGCATGGACGAGATGATCGCCAAGCACGCCGAGGTCATGGACAAGGCCGAGGCCGAATGGAGGGCCGGCGCCGGGAACCGGCCCGGGCCCGAGAAAAAGGTGGGGCTCGTCGTCGACGAGTGGGGAACCTGGTACGACCAGGAGCCCGGCTCGAAGCCCGGCTTCCTCTACCAGCAGAACTCGCTGCGCGACGCGCTCGTCGCGGCGCTCAACTTCCACATCTTTCACCGCCACGCCGGCCGCGTGGTGATGGCGAACATCGCCCAGACGGTGAACGTGCTGCAGGCGATGATCCTGACCGACAAGGAGAAGATGCTGCGCACGCCGACCTACTGGGTGTTCGAGATGTTCAAGGTCCACCAGGGCGGCACGTTCCTGCCCGTCGAGCTGCAGTCGCCCGACTACGCGTTCGGTCCGGACAAGATCCCGATGCTGAGCGTGTCGGCCACTCGCTCCGGCTCGACCGTGCACCTCTCGCTCGCCAACGCCAGCCCCTCGCAGGCGGCGACGCTGACTGTTCGGCTCGCCGGCGTCGCGCCAAAGTCGGTCGCGGGGCGCGTCCTGGCCGCGCCGGCGATCACCGCGCACAACACGTTCGCCGCGCCGAACGCGGTCCAACCTGCCGCGTTTACGGGCGTCACGCTGCGGGGCGACAGCTTGGAGGTGAAGCTGCCCGCCAAGTCGGTCGTCGTGCTGGCTCTGAACTAGTGGGAGATCATGGAGCGGCTTGGTGTCAAGAGACCCGGGCGTTCGGGAAGCCGCGCGCTCGAAGATACGCGACCGTCAGCTCGCGCAGCATCGTCCCCGGCCGTCGGCCTTGGACTCTGCCGAGCTTGTCGCTCGCGGCGAGGTAGGCCGTGGTGGCGACCGAGTACAGCTTGTCCGCGTGAGCGACGATCCCGTTGCCGCGCAGGCTCTCCCGGAGGACGGCGCTCAAGTTCGAGCCGCGGATCTCGATGATCTCGGTCTTTTCCTGCCAGCTCTCGAGGCTGTAGATGTCGCCCGAGCGCACCAGGCCCGGACGCAGCCGTCCCGCGACGCTCCCCTCGTCGTAGTAGGCGAGGTCCGCGCCGGTCTCGCCGCGAAGAGCCGTTTCGAAGAGGGCCTTGACACCTTTCGCCTCCAGCCATTCGGGGTTCGTCCCCAGCGGCTCGCCGACCGACAGCGGCGCGTCTCCGTCCATCGCCACGTTGACGAAGGCATGCACGTGCGGGTACCCGCGGAAGTAGAAGACGGCGGCCGGGCCTTCGAGACGAAACACCTGGCCCTCGGGGATCTCGCCGTCCTCGCCGTGCGCGTAGTGGCTCAGGAAAAGCGCGTCCGTCCCACCGTTCGCCGCCAGGCACTCGCGGGCGTACGCCACGTCGGCCGGCGGATAGAGCGAGAGGATGCCAAGGACGAGCTCACGCAGCATCGCCTTGGCGGCGGGTGGCAGCTCCGCGGCAGGGAGGCCCGCCTGCGAAACGCGCCGGCCGCGTAGCTCGATCATCGTCTGGACGGGCGCCGCCTCGAGCCGCGCTTGGCTCTTTCTGCCGTCGTCGAGGCTTCGCAGCAGCCGCTCAAAGGCCAGGAACTGGTCGCGATAGAGGTTGCCCGGCAGCCCCGCAATCTCGTTCCCGCGCTGGTCGCCGTAGACCTGGGGTCCTCCGAACGCGGCGCCTTCCGAGCTCTTCCCACCGACGCGAAGGTTCAGATGCGCGCCCGTCAGGATCACCTGGTACGGTCCCGACGTGGGATCGCCCGAGATCAGCACGCGCATCGCGTTCACGCCCGTGAGGCGCGTGAAGTACTCGTGAGGCACGCGGCGCTGCCCTTCCTCCGACAGGCCCGAGTAGAAGAGGTCCGTCAGGATCTGCCGCTGCGCCCGGCTGAACCCGGAGAGCACCGCGCGCCCGCCGCCGCGGACGCCGCGGTTGTGGTACTGCCGCAGCGGATGGTCGTAGCCCACACAGGTCTCGGCGCGCTGCGTGTCGTCGAGGCTCGCGTAGAGGCTCCGCGCGAGGGCATCCACCGGCTCGAGCTTGCGGCTCGGCGCCGGCGGCAACAGCCGATAACCGGCATAGGCGCCGGTGCCGGCCAGCGCGCCGAGGCCCAGCTTGAGGACGCTGCGGCGATTCATGCTAGAACTCCGAATCCTACCGCTTATAGTCCTCCGCCAGATTCTCAGTTGCATGCTGCGGACACCCTAACCGGCCGGCGCACTTGCCCCCTCACAAGCACCGGCCGTCAGGCATCGAGGAAAGGAGGAGGACGATGAACGTGACGCTGCTGAGGTACAGCGGTTGTCTCGGACTCACCATCCTGGCCGGCGCGTGCGCTCCGCCTGCCGCAACCCAGCCCCGCGCGGAGGTCAAGGCGCGACCGAGTCTTCCGCCGGAGCCCAAGGTGACCTTCACGGCGAAGGACGCGAGGTCCGGCCAGCGGATCGAGCACGGGGAGTGGATCGCCGACGTCGACGAGGCGAGACGGAAGCTGCACGCCCAGCACCATCCCCACAAGGTTCTTGAGACGCGCAGGGTGCCGGACATCTTCCAGAAGCCGTCCATGACCTCGGTCAAGGACTTCGCCCTTTCGAAGAAGGACCTCCCGGTCATCAACCCTGGACCCGGAGAGTACGTCCACGTGATGGAGGGTCAGAGGAACGGCTACCGCAGCTTGACGATCGGCATCACCTACACCGCCCCAGGCGGCGCGCCGCCAATGCACACGCACGCGGGTGAGGAATCGCACGTGCTCCTCGAAGGAAAGATCCTCTACGCGCTGGGCGACAAGGTCTTCGAAATGGAGGGGCCGTACATCGTCAACATCCCGCCGATGGTCCCGCACTCGTTCCGGAACGAGGGCGACAAGCTCGCCGAGCTCGTCGTGATCTTCCCCACCAACGTGTGGGAGTACGACGTGCTGGACCACTTCCCCTTCAAGAACCTGCCGGCCGGCGCGGGGGCAAAGAGCGCGACGAAGTAGGTCGTACTTCTGCCGCGCGTACGCTCGCGAAAACGGCATACCCCCGGCCGCGAACGACGACGCCCGTGAGCCTGAAGCGCCGACGCACCCTGCGCCGTCTTTGGATACCTTAGAGGGCGCGAGGTCTGGTCGAATGACGGATCGCCAGGGCTTCGTCGAGAGAGCCAGCGTCGGCCGCTGGGCCCGCGTCGTGTGGAACTTTCACCACGTCCACCAGGCGCTCGAGCCAGCCGACTGCATCATCGTGCTCGGCAGCCACGACACCCGCGTCGCCGAGCGCGGCGCCGAGTTGTTTGTCGCGGGCTGGGCGCCGCTGATCGTGTTCTCCGGCAATCTCGGGGCCTTGACGACGGGCTTGTGGAGCAGGCCCGAAGCCCACATCTTCGCCGACGTGGCGGCGGCGCTCGGCGTGCCGCGCGAACGAATGCTGGTCGAGGCGCGCGCGACGAACACGGGTGAGAACGTGGACTTCTCCCGCCTGCTCCTGAAGGAGCGCGGCCTGGAACCGCGCAAGGCGATCGCGGTCCAGAAGCCCTACATGGAGCGGCGCACGCAGGCGACCTTCCAGACACGTTGGCCGGCGCTGGAGCTGATCGTCACGTCACCGCAGATCGACTTCGACTCCTATCCCAACGAAGCGATCAGCCGCGAGGACGTGATCCACATCATGACCGGCGACCTGCAGCGCCTGATCGTGTATGCCGAACGAGGCTGGTCGGCTCCCCAGGAGATACCGGCCGAGGTGATGGCGGCGTTCTCCGGCCTCGTCGACTCTGGGTATACAGGCAGGCTGATGCCGCGGGAATAGGAGATTCACCTCGAGCCCCGCGGCCGCTGCGTTACGATGCGGCGCCATGGCCCAGCTTCCGATGCGCTTCGCGTTTTCGATCCCGCTCGTCATCGCCACGCGTGTGGCCGAGGCGCAAGTCGACACGAAACCGCCGGTGCCGGATCAGGAGCAGCGAAAGCCCGGGCCGTACACGCTCGGTGCGGACTCACTGGAGCAGCCCGGCGTGCCCAAGGGCCAGCTTCTGGGGCCGCATCTCTTCAAGAGCAAGATCCTCGCGGGCACGGCGCGGCGC
>CAZVOI010000635.1:0-1985 GCA_964628275.1 uncultured Acidobacteriota bacterium
CTCGGTCGTGACCTCCTCGCGCCGCTCGGGGACGAGCGTCACCTGGTTCGGCTTGACGGTGAGCGCGATCCGCGTCATCTCCTGCGTCGCCGCCGCCTCGAGGTTGAGCCGCGTCCGCACCGTCTGCCGCAGCACCTCGAGATCGCGGTCCTGGATGTGACGCCGGTCGCCGCGCAGGTGCACCGTGATGCCGTCGGCCCCCCCCAGCTCCGCGAGCACCGCGGCGTGCACGGGATCCGGCTGCCGGGCGCGGCGCGCCTGGCGCAAGGTCGCGACGTGGTCGATGTTGACGCCGAGACGCAGCATGCAGGCGGCGAGTATAGCGCTAGCCGCTCGCGGCGACGCATAATCCGGATCACCTGGGAGGTGGTTGTGCTGCTGGCCCTCATTCTCGATCTCGCGACGAGTGGCGCTGCCGCCGGCGCCGGCGGGCGGCCGCTCGCCGTGTCGGTCGCGGGCCTGCGCTCGGAGTACAAGCTCGATCCGCTGGGCATCGACGCGATGCGGCCGCGCCTGGGCTGGCAGCTGCGCTCGGATGCGCGGGATGTGGTTCAGACCGCCTACCAGATCCAGGTCGCCCGTGACGCGGGCGCGCTCGGCTCGGGTCGATCGCTCTGGGACACGGGCCGGGTGGCCTCGGACCGGCAGACCCACGTGGTCTACGAGGGACCCGCGCTCGAATCGTCGCGCCGCTACTACTGGCGCGTGCGTGCCTTCGATGGAAACGGGAAGGCGACGGCCTGGAGCGCACCCGCCTCGTGGGAGATGGGGCTCCTGAAACCGGACGCCTGGAAGGCTCGTTGGATCGGGGCGGCCTGGGACGAGGACCCGAAGGCGTCGCAGCCGCCACCGATGTTGCGGCGTGCGTTCCGGCTGAAGAGAGTCCCCCGCTCGGCGCGCGCCTACGTGACGAGCCTGGGTCTGTACGAGCTCGAGATCAACGGCAGGCGCGTGGGCGACCAGCTCTTCACGCCCGGCTGGACGAGTTACGGGAAGCGGCTCCAGTACCAGACCTACGACGTGACCGCCCTGCTGCGCGCGGGCGAGAACGCGATCGGCGCGACGCTCGGCGACGGTTGGTACCGCGGCTTCCTCGCCTGGAAGGACAAGCGCAACGTCTACGGCGAGCGCCTGGCGCTGCGCTGTCAGATCCGGATCGAGTACCCGGACGGGAGCGTCGAGATCGTCGCCAGCGACGAAGCCTGGAAGGCGGCCGTGGGACCGGTCCGGGCGTCCGACATCTACATGGGCGAGAGCTACGACGCGCGTCTCGAACGGCCCGGATGGAGCGCGCCAGGCTACGACGACCGCGAGTGGACGCCGGTGCGCGTGAGCGAGCCCGCGGACCGGCCGCTGATCGCCCCCGAGGGCCCACCCGTGCGCCGCATCGAAGAGGTGCGGCCGGTCAAGATCCTTAAGACGCCGAAGGGCGTCACCGTCCTGGACCTGGGGCAGAACATGGTCGGCTTCGTCCGGCTGAAGGTGCGCGGCCCCGCCGGCACCACCATCACGCTCCGCCACGCCGAGGTGCTCGACAAGGCCGGGGACTTCTACACGGACAACCTGCGTGCGGCGAAGCAGACCCTGCGCTACGTGCTCAAGGGGGGAGCCGAGGAGAGCTACGAGCCGCATTTCACGTTCCAGGGGTTCCGCTACGTGGCCGTCGAGGGCTGGCCGGGCGAGCCCACGCTCGACAGCCTGACCGGCGTCGTCGTCCACTCCGACATGGCGGTGACCGGGAGCTTCAAGAGCTCGAACTCACTGCTCGATCAGCTCCAGCACAACATCGTCTGGGGCCAGAAGGGCAACTTCCTCGACGTGCCCACGGACTGCCCGCAGCGCGACGAGCGGCTCGGCTGGACCGGGGACGCGCAGGTGTTCGCGCGCACCGCGGCCTTCAACATGGACGTGGCGGGGTTCTTCGGCAAGTGGCTGGGCGACGTCGCGGCCGACCAGCACGCAAACGGCAGCGTCCCCCACGTGGT
>CAZVOI010000636.1:0-2813 GCA_964628275.1 uncultured Acidobacteriota bacterium
TCCTGTGGTCGGCCGGCGTGCTGCCGCTGGTCGACGACCAGCCGAGCCGGCTCGGCCACGGTTTGGCGGGGCCCGTCGACGTCGCGGCGTATCGGGCGCTGCAAGAGCCGGAGGCGTGTGCCGAGCGCTTCCGCTCGAGCGAGGTGGCGCTGCGGCTGTGGCCGCCCGGCCTGCGCGAGAGAACGTCCGGCTGGTTCGCGTGGCAGGCCGTGTTCAACCGCGACTACGAGGCTGCCGCGCGCCCGGAGGCGCTCGCCGAGCTGTGGGCGGTGCTGGAGGCGACGCCGCTCACCACGCTGCCGCTGCTCCAGCTCGACAGCGAGCCCCGGATCCGCGCGACCGCTCGCATGCGCCACGTGGAGGGTGGTGTCCACCCTGCGCTCGCGTTCCACCTGGGAGCCGCCGCCCTCGCCGACCGCGATTACGAAGCGGCCGCACGCTTCTTTGCCGCGGCGCTCGAGGACAGCCGCGGCTTCCACTCGCCGCGCCTGATGCGCGCCCTCGCGCTAGGGCTGGCCGGTCGCCGCCGCGAGGCACTGGCGGCGGTGCTGTCGGTGCCAGGCGACAGCTTGCCGGCTCACGCCCAACCCTGGCGGCAGTGGCTCGAGGAAAGGCTAGCCCCCCGCTAGGGGGGAAACTGGCCCAGCGCGACCAGGAGATCCAGGCGGGCCTGCCGCAGGCGGTCCTCGGCGACGGCCGCCTCGATCTCGGAGTTGCGGGCGGACTGCTGGGCCTGGACTACCTCGATGTTGGTCGTCGCGCCGGCCCGGTAGGCGATCTCGGTGATCCGGAGCGCCTCGCCGGCGGCCTCCGCCGCCTGGCGGATGCTCGCCACGATCGCCTCGGTGTAGCGCACGGCCTCCTGGGCGCTGCGCAGCTCCGAGCGCGCCTCGACGCGCAGCCCGTCGAGCCGCAGCCGGGCCGCCTCGCGCTCGGCGAGCTTGAAGCGCTTCTCGGCGCCGAGCGTGCCGTCGAAGATCGGAATCTCGAGCTGGAAGAAGGCGCGCCAGCTCTTGGACGGCTCGAAGAGCCCGGCGGGCGTCACGTAGCGCGGGGTGAAGGAGCCGGCCGCCGTGGGCAGCCACGACTTCCACGCGTCGGCGACGATGCGGTCCCGGGCCTGAAGCTCGGCGGAGAAGAGCTGGACGTCGGGCCGCGCGGAGAGCCAGCCGTCGTCCAAAGGCACGAGCGCGGGGCGCAGCGCCGGCTCGCCGCGCGCGCCCACGGGCCCGGGCGCGAAGACCGCGACGCCCAGCGCCTCCTGCGCCCGCCGCACCAAAAGCCCGGCGAGCTGGACCAGCGCCTCGGCGCTCGCGCGCTGCTGCAGCGACCGCACGTGGTTGAGCCGGCTGCCCTGGCCGGCCTCGAGCCGGGCCCGCGCGTAGTCCTCGAGCGCCCGGGCGGTGTCGCGGTTGCGCTCGGCGATCTCGCGCTGCCTTTCGGCCGCGATCACCGCCAGGTACGCGTGAGCCGCCGTGACGGCCACCGCCTGGCGCGTCTCGGCCGCGGCCGCCTGCGCCGTGACCACGCGGTCCCCGGCGGCGTTCTTGTTGGCCCAGCGGCCCGCGTCCAGCAGGGCGTAGGAGATCGTCCCGCTGAAGGCGGTCTGCGTCCGCGGCTGGACCACGTTGCCGTCGAAGCCGCGCGCGGAGTCGAGCACCGAGGTGCCGACGTTGCCGTAGACGAGCGGCCAGAAGACGGTGCGCGCCCGGTCGAGGAGCGCCTCGGCCCGCAGGATGGCCTGCGCGGCCTCGCCGACGCTCGGGTTGCGCGTGACGGCGCGCTCCACGGCCTCGTCGAAGCTCAGCTGCTCGACGACCGCAGCCGTCGCGTCTCCCGCGCCGGGCGCCTGCGCGCCGGCGTCGGGCCCGAGCGCCAGCGCAAGGACCGCCGCCATTCCCCTCTGCGCGAGCCGCCTACTCATGGGCCGCCAGCGTGGTGGCCACGGCCGGCTCGTCCTCGGCGCTCCGGCGGACCTTGCCGGGCGCCCAGGAGCGGATCACGACGTAGAGCACCGGGATGAAGATGATCGAGAGGAACGTGGAGGCGAGCATGCCGCCCGCTACCGAAGTGCCGACGGAGTTGCGCGCCCCGGCCCCGGCGCCGCTGGCGAAGGCGAGCGGCAGCACGCCGAGGATGAACGCGAACGACGTCATCAGGATCGGCCGCAGCCGGATCCGGCTGGCCTCGATCGCAGCGTCCAGGATAGGCAGACCACGCTCGCGCAGCTGCTCCGCGAACTCGACGATCAGGATCGAGTTCTTGGCCGCGAGCCCGATCAGCAGCACGAGGCCGACCTGGCAGAAGACGTCGTTGGCCAAACCCCTCAGGTACTGGGCGCCGAGCCCGCCGATGATCGCGAGCGGCACGCCGAGCAGGATGATGAAGGGCAGCACCCAGCTCTCGTACTGAGCGGCGAGCACCAGGTACACCACGATCAGGCTGAGCGCGAAGAGGAAAGCAGCCTGCGCCCCCGATTTCTTCTCCTCGAGCGACAGGCCCGACCAGGCGAAGTCGAACCCGGGCGGCAGCGTCTCGCGCGAGATCCGCTCCATCGCCTGAAGCGCTTGTCCCGAGCTCGTGCCGGGCGCGGCTGCGCCGTTGATCTCGGCCGAGCGGAACAGGTTGAAGTGGCTGATCACCTGGGGCGCCGTGGTCTCTCTCGCGCGCACCACGCTGTCGAGCGGCACCATCGCGCCGCTCGTGGCGCGCGCGTAGAACTGGCGCAGGGCGTTGGGGTCGGCGCGGTACTGCTGGTCGGCCTGGACGTAGACGCGGTAGGCGCGGTTGTTGAAGTCGAAGTCGTTCACGTA
>CAZVOI010000637.1:0-1935 GCA_964628275.1 uncultured Acidobacteriota bacterium
CGCCGCCTGGGGCCCCTCGCTCATCGTCAAGTTCGGCGGCGGCTGGGGCGCCCAGGCCGACTGGGAGGCGCTTTTCCACACCCGCAACATCGCTACCGGCGACGCCTGGCGCCTCGGCCTCACCTACCAGCGCTGAGCCGCGCACCTGCCCGTGGCCGACCCCGCGCTTCGCGGGGGGGCTTGGCTCCGTACCCCCGGATCCTTCCTACGCTCGCGGGAATGACGGCGCCGCTCCGCGCGATGGCTTCCGTGACAACGGAGGCGGACGATGCGCGTGAGAACTCTGGCAATGGCGTGTGCGGCGCTGCTCGGGTCGGCGGGGACGAGCTTCGGTCAGGACCCGGTGCCGCTCTATCCGGGCAACTACAAGGTCTTGTTCGAGAACGACAAGCTGCGGGTGCTGGATTTCCGGCTCGCGAAGGGCGCAACCGAAGCGATGCACGACCACCCCGCGAACGTGGCCGTCTTTCTTGCAGACTTCACGATTCGCTTCACGCTTCCTGATGGCCAGACGAAGATGCGCGTCGGCCACCCCGGCGACGTTTCCTACAGCGAGGCCACGAAGCACTCGCCCGTCAACGTCGGCGAGACCGATGCCCACGGCGTCATCGTCGAGCTGAAGGACCAGGCCGAGGCGCCGAGGGACGCGATCACCGCGTTCACTCGGATCCACGGCCTCGCCGGCAAGCAAGACGACCTGAAGCAGCACCTGCTTTCGCTGACCGCGCCGACGCTGGCCGAGACCGGCGCCTTCCGGTACGACCTGTATCAGTCCACGGACAAGCCCCACGAGTTCCTGCGCCACGAGGTGTGGTCGAGTCTCGAGGCGCTGGAGGCCCACAAAAAGACGCCGCACCTCAAGGCTTCGTGGGAGAAGCGTCAGCGCGAGGGCTGGACGACGGAGATCCAGATCTGGAAGCCGGTGCTCCCATGACGCGGACCAGAGCCTGGCTGCTGATCGCCGCCGCCACGCTGGCCGCGGTCGGCGGCCTGTCGCAGGCCCTCGCGTCGGCGAAGCCGAGCTATGCCAGCGTCGGCCGGATCGAGCGCCTGGATCCTCGGCTCGACACACTGATTCCGCGCGATGCGGTGCTCGAGAAGGTCGCAGATGGAATCTCCTGGGCCGAGGGTCCGCTCTGGGATGCGCGCGACAGCACGCTGCTTTTTTCCGATGTTCCGCGCAATGGCATCTTCCGCTGGAAGGAAGGCTCGGGCCTCACCCCGTTCCTGCGCGAGACCGGCTACACGGGCGAGGCGCCCTTCACCGGCCCCGAGCCGGGCTCCAACGGTCTCGTCTTCGACGCTGATGGACGGCTGGTGCTGTGCCAGCACGGCAACCGCAGGATCGTGCGGCGCGAGAAGGATGGGCGCTTCACGGTCGTCGCCGATCGCTTCGAAGGCAAGCGTCTCAACTCTCCGAACGATCTCGTGTTCCATTCGAACGGCGAGCTGTACTTCACCGACCCCCCGTTCGGCCTGCCTGGCTCGTTCACCGATCCGGCCAAGGAGATCGACTTTCAAGGCGTCTACCGCGTCACGCGCGACGGCACGGTCACGGCGCTCGTGAGGGACCTCGACGCACCCAACGGCATCGGCTTCTCTCCCGACGAGAAGACGCTGTATGTCTCGAACGCCTTCAACGCGCGGCCGATCTGGAAAGCCTACGAGGTGCAGCCCGACGGCACGCTCGGGCCGGGGCGCCAGTTTGCCGAGGCGAGGGCGTGGGTGAAGGAAGGCGAAGGCGTGCCCGACGGTCTCAAGATCGATCGCCACGGCAACGTGTTCGCGGCGGGACCCGGGGGCATCCACATCTTCGCGCCCGACGGCACGCGCCTGGGTCGAATCGAAACCGGCGTCAAGACAGGCAATCTCAACTGGGGCGAGGACGGCACCACGCTGTTCATCGCCGCCAACCACTGGCTCCTGCGGCTGCGC
>CAZVOI010000638.1:0-3817 GCA_964628275.1 uncultured Acidobacteriota bacterium
GCCCTCGAGCCCCTGGTCGAGGTCTTTCACGAGCCGCACCTCGCCCGACGTCTTGGTCGCGGCCCCGTACGAAGAGACGGCGATGAAATCGAGCGTCATGGGCAGATCGATCGCTCGCGACAGGTCGCCCATGAACGTGAACGCGCCCTTCAGCACGCCGACGAGATGCGGCTCCCGCCCAGCGTAGTCCTTGGCGATCTCCAGCCCCATCTCGTGAATCCGAGCCTGGATCTCGTCGTGCGACAACAGGACTTTCATCGAAGGCCGGGGATTATAGCCCTACGACTTCACGTTCGCAGATACATGAGATTGGATTGTCAGTTTCGGCAACCGCCCAAACCATTGATGTCACGGGCCCGAAGCTTGGTGGCAAGGGTGGCCCGTGGATTGCTTCGGTACGGCCAATGGCGACCCCGGGGACCGGCGGCTTTCCCGATCTGGCATTCGTCATCGAAAAGTAGTACTTTCGGCCCGCTTTCATAATTTGGGCTCGCTCTCATAGTGGGAATCCTGAAAGGCTCGGAGCCTTCCGTACTTTGGAGAGGTGCGAATTGAAGATCACCATCAGCAGGACACTTGCGCTGGTTGCGTTTTGCGTCGTGGCCCTCACGATCGCCGGATGGGGACCCTCGGTGCAAGCGCAGACGGCCACGACCGGCGCGATTTCGGGCCTCGTCTCGGACGAGAGCGGCGGCGTGCTTCCCGGCGCCACAGTGGAAGCCGTGCACGAGCCGACTGGAACCCGCTATTCCGCGGTCACCGCCACGGATGGCCGCTACTCGATCCTGAACGCCCGGGTCGGTCCGTACAGCGTGACCGTGACGATGAGCGGATTCAAGGCCCAAAAACAAGCAGGTGTGGCGGTGGCCCTCGGGGAAGACCGGAGCCTGCCATTCAAGCTGCAACTCTCATCCCTCACGGAGGTGATCGAGGTCTTCGCCCCGACCTCCTCGGTGCTCAACCCTGCCTCCAACGGGCCCGTGTCGAACATCTCCCAGGACACGATCGAGAGCCTTCCGACCATCGACCGGGGGCTCGAGGATTTCGCCAGGCTCTCGCCCTATTTCGACGCGAAGGGTTCGGGTGACGGCACGGAACGGACCGTCCTTTCGGTGGCTGGGCGGAACAACCGCTACAACAACATTCAGATCGACGGCGCCATCAATAATGACTTGTTCGCGATCAGCGACTCGAGCGCGCCCGGCAATGGCTCCGACGGCCAGCCCATCAGCATCGACGCGATCCAAGAGCTCCAGCTGGTAGTCGCGCCATACGACGTCAGGCAGGGAGGGTTCACGGGCGGCGGCATCAACGCAGTCACACGCAGCGGCACCAACGCGCTGCACGGTACCGCCTACTACTTCTTCCGCAACGAGGCCTTCACCGGCGACGGCCCCGATGACCGGCCCTTGGCCACGTTCAGTGACAAACAATTCGGGGCGAGCCTGGGCGGGCCGATCAAGAAGGACAAAGCGTTCTTCTTCGCAAACGTGGACTGGGGCCGGCGCGAGACGCCTTCCGGTTTCTCGGCCGACGGATCCTCGGGCCAGAACTTCGCGCAGCTCGGTGCGGCGAATCGGCCGGCCGAGATCCAGCGCTTCCTGAGCATCCTCAAGACCCGTTACGGCTACGATCCCGGCCCCACCAGCGAGTTCATCAAGGACGTGCCGAGCGACAAGGTGTTCGGCCGCCTGGACGTCAATCTGAGCGCGCGTCACCGCCTCACCGTCCGCCACAACTACATCAAGGGCCAAACGGATCGCGGCTTCCCCAGCAGCACCGTCTACTACTTCCCCGACAACTGGTATCAGCCGAAGGACAACATCAACTCGACAGTGCTTCAGCTCAACAGCACCTTCGGCAAGGCCGTGAACGAGCTGCGCGTCACCTACCAGCGGATCCGCACCGTGGCGGACGGACCCACTCGGTTTCCACAAGTGATCGTCGATCTCTCCGGAGGCGGCCAGTTGCGTGCGGGCCGCGAGAATTTCAGGGCGGCCAACGAGCTGGACCAGGACATCTACGAGCTGAACGACGACTTCACCTGGACGAAGGGGCAGCACACGATCTCGCTCGGCACCCACAATGAGTTCTTCCAGTTCCGAAACTTGTTCATCCGCGACAACATGGGGAACTATCGGTTCAACAGCCTCGACAACCTCGATGCCGGCCTGGCGCAGCAGTTCGACTACAGCTTCTCGGCGACCAGCGACCCGCTGCAGCCCGCCCGCTTCAAGGTCAACCAGATCGGCTTCTATGCCGGCGACCAGTGGCGCGCGAGGCGGAACCTGACGCTGACGCTGGGCGCCCGCGTCGACATCCCCAGTTTCCCGGACACTCCAACGGCCAACCCGGCGGCAGCCCAGAGGTTCGGGTATCGGACCGACGTCGTGCCCAGCCCGACGATGTGGTCACCGCGCGTGGGTTTCAACTGGGACATCTCGGGTTCAACGAAAGCCCAAGTGCGCGGCGGCGTTGGTCTGTTCACCGGCCGCACGCCGTACGTCTGGCTCTCCAATCAGTACGGCAATACGGGGATCGAGTTCACGCGGATCGGCGCTTCCTTCAATGCCGCGAACCGGATCCCATTCGTGCCGAACCCGGATAGCCAGCCCCGGGTCGTGGTGGGCGCGACGGGAACCGCTTTCCGTAACGAGGTCGACGTGATCGATCCCAACTACAAGTTCCCATCGGTGCTGCGAACCAACCTGGCCTTCGACCGGGCGCTGGGCTTTTGGGACATGATCGGTACCGTCGAGGTCTTCTACTCCAAGACGCAGAATGACATCGCGTATCGGAATCTGAACATCCAACCCAGCGCAACCACGCGCACCGACGGAAGGCCCGTGTTCACGCGTGTCGACACCAACTTCAGTGACATCATCCTGCTCGAGAACACCGACCAGGGCCGGCAGTGGACGTTCCTCGCCAAGCTGGAACGACCGTTCCGAAAGGGCTGGTATTCGTCGGCGTCCTGGCTGTATGGCGAATCCACGTCGATCAACGACGGGACGTCCTCGCAAGCCGCCTCCAACTGGGGCAACGTCTACGTCCCCGGCGACCCAAACAACCCGCCGCTCGCCCGGGCCAAGTTCGATCCGGGCAATCGCATCAACGCCTCGGTTTCGAAGGACTTCAAGATCGCCTCGCTCGGCCTGAACGCGGCGCTCTTCTACAACGGACAAACCGGGAGGCCCTACTCCTTCAACTTCAACGGGGATGCGAACGTCGACGGCCGCACTTCCAACGACTTGCTCTTCGTTCCGTCCAGCCCGGACCAGGTCATCATTCGCAACGGTACGTGGGATCAGCTCAACGCCTTCATCGAAGCCGACGACGCGTTGAGCGGCGCCCGCGGAGGCATCGTGGCTCGCAACGCAGGCCGGTCTCCCTGGCGCAACTACGTCGACTTCAAGTTGCTCGCGAAAGTCCCGTTGCGAGGCCGGGCAAAGCTCGAGGTCAGCGCCGACGTGCTCAACGTGCTGAACCTGCTGAACAGCGATTGGGGCGTGTATGACCTCGCGACATTCGAGGACCTGAACCCGATCCGCTTCCAGCTCGACGCGGCGACCGGCAAGTACATCTACGATCTCGTCACCATCACTGCGCCCGGTTACCGCAAGTTCGACCGCGACGACCTGCGCTCGCGCTGGCAGGCCCAGCTCGGCTTCCGCGTCCGCTTCTAGAAGAGCCGGGTGGGGATAGGGGCCGCTTCGGCGGCCTCTTCTTTCTCCCTCTTCTTGTTGCTGTGATCCGACAACCGCCTCGCCGTTTGACACTTTTCGGCCAAGGAGAGAATGAACATGTGTAGAAGCTT
>CAZVOI010000639.1:0-2457 GCA_964628275.1 uncultured Acidobacteriota bacterium
GCCGCGCCGGCCACGGTCTTCATGCAGTTCGCGAAGCAAGAGAGCTTCCTCAAGCCCGACCGCGCGCTGAAGCACGCGGCGATCGTCTCGGATCCCAAACGCGTCGAGCTCTACGACGCGCCCCACGCCTTGAACGCCGCCGCCCGGCGCGACCGACTCGCGTTCCTCGCCGAACTTCTCGGAACGAAGCCGCTCGACGCATCGCTGGTGGCGAAAATCAAAGACGTCGAACAACCCCCAGAGCCGAAACGGCCTTGAGGCGGTGAGGAGAAACGATGCCCGCTGACGCAGAGGCGCTCCGGCTGGTGAACGAGTTCATCGCGGCCATCAATGCTCGCGACCTGAAACGCCTGGCGCAGTTGATGACCAAGGATCACAGCTTCGTGGACGCCACCGGCGCCGTCCACGGCGGCCGCGAGACGATGACGGCCAGTTGGAAGAGCTACTTCGAGAAGTTCCCCAAGTACAAGATCGACGTCGAAACCACGTTGTCCAAGGGCGGTGTGGTGGCGGCGTTCGGCTGGGTGAGCGGCAGCGCCCCCGCCGATGCCCGGACCGGCCGCTCACGATCGTGGCGGGTTCCAGCGGCCTGGAGGGCGGTCGTCAAGGGCTCGGCGATCTCGGAATGGCAGGTGTGCTGCGACCTGGAGCCGATGCTGCGCAGCACCGGCTCCCAGCGTTGGTAGCGTTGCTCGCCTACCGCAGATTCACGAAGTTAGCGCGAACCGCGGCGGCGACAGCGGCGTAGACTCGAGTAGGGCGACGGTGGACCCACGCCCATGACGCTTCGGCCCGGACAGACGCTCGCGCACTACCGCACGATCGAGCCGATCGGCGAAGGAGGCATGGGCGTCGTCTGGCGGGCGGTCGACACGCGCCTCGGCCGCGAGGTCGCCCTGAAGCTGCTCCCGGAGGGCGTGGCCTCGGACCCGGAGCGCCTCGCGCGCATCGAGAGGGAGGCGCGGGCGCTCGCCGCCCTCAACCATCCGAACATCGTCACGATCCACGCGATCGAGGAACAGGACAACGGCTCGCGCTTCCTGGTGATGGAGCTGCTTCGCGGCAAGACGCTTGCGGAGCTGATTCCGCCCGACGGCCTGAGCCTGCCGCGCTTCCTCGACTGGGCCGGCCCGCTGGCGGATGCGCTCCGCGCCGCCCACGATCACGGCATCGTGCATCGCGACCTGAAGCCCCGCAACGTGATGATCGACGCGGAAGGCCGCTTGAAGGTCCTCGACTTCGGCCTGGCAGGGACGCCGCCGGGGCCGCACCCGCCGGCGGCCGAGCTGAGCGCGCTCGAGACGCCCAGCGGGCCGATCGGCGCGGGCTTCGTTGGAACGCCGTACTACATGGCGCCCGAGCAGATTCGCGGGAACCCGGCCGGCGCCGCCTCGGATCTGTTCTCGCTCGGCGTGGTGCTCTACGAGATGGCGACGGGCCGTCGACCCTTCGAGGGACGCGGCGCGGTCGAAGCGATCGCCTCCGTGCTCAAGGACTCTCCACTGCCGCCGTCGCGCTTGAACCCGTCGCTGCCGCCGCACCTCGACCGGCTGGTCCTTGCGACGCTCGAGAAGGAGCCGGCACGCCGCCCGGCCTCCGCGGCCGCTATCTGCCGCGAGCTGCAGGCGCTGCGGGCCGAATCCGCCTCGGCGGGCAGCCGGCCGTTGCGCTCGATCGCCGTGCTGCCATTCGCCGACATGAGCCCCGAGAAGGACCAGGCCTACTTCTGCGAGGGCATCGCGGAAGAGATCTTGCTGGCGCTGTGCAAGGTCAAGGGCCTGCGCGTCACGCCGCGCACCTCCTCGTTCGGCTTGCGGGCCGGCGACGCGGACGCGCGCACGATCGGCGAGCGGCTCGGCGTGGCGACGCTGCTCGACGGCAGCGTGCGCAAGGCGGGCGGGAGACTGCGGATCGCGGTTGAGCTGATCGACACGCAGGACGGCGTTCACATCTGGTCGCAGAGCTACGATCGCGTCCTGCGCGACGTCTTCAAGGTGCAGGAAGAGATCGCCAGCAGCGTCGTGACGGCGCTGCAGCTCACGCTGAGCGCGCAGGAGCAGCGTGCGCTCGCCAAGGCGGCGGCGGCTCACGTCGACGCCTACGACTACTACCTGCGCGGGCGGCAGTACTACTACCAGTACACCCGCAAGGGCGTCCATTTCGCGCTCGACCTGTTCAGCCACGCGATCGAGGCCGACCCAAATTACGCGCGAGCCCACGCGGGCGTCTCCGACTGCCACGCGTTCCTGTTCCTGAACGATGGCCGCAGGCCAGCCGAGCTGGAGCGCGCGCTGGCGGCGAGCCGGCAGGCGCTCGCGATCGACGCGGAGCTGGCCGAGGCGCACGCCTCCTTGGGAGTCGCGCTGTCGTTCAGCGGCCAGCCGGCGGAGGCGGCGTTCGAGGAGGCGATCCGGCTCGACCCCGCGCTGTTCGAGGCACGCTACTTCTACGCGCGCG
>CAZVOI010000640.1:0-3368 GCA_964628275.1 uncultured Acidobacteriota bacterium
CCGCCGAAGGCATCGCAGGAGCTGACGCATGAATGCGATTACCGTTCGTAATCTGCCGCCGAAGGTGAGGAAGGCGATCCTGGAGAAGGCGCGGAAGGAGAGGCTCAGCCTGAGCAAGGCCGTGGTCAGACTCCTCGAAGAGGCGACCGGCGCCGTGAAGTCCAAACGGCCCCTCCATCACGACCTCGACCGTTTTGCAGGGACGTGGTCGAAAGAGGAGTACGACGAGTTCATGCTGGCGCTTGGCGAGCAGCGGGCGATCGAACCCATGGAGCCTGCGCATGGCTCGTAAGCGCCAACGAGGCGAACCCGAAAACCGGCTCACCCGTCTCGAAGGCTTCCGGCAGTTGAGGACGATCAAGTGACGCCCGCGGGCCGGACCGCGAAATCGTGCAAGAGCCGCTTGCACAAATCACCTGGTATCACCACATCGACTTGTTCGATCGCACGCGCGGCACAAGAAAGTGACATCGCTGCTGACACAATTGCCGTGGACCCACGACCTGATCATCCTCGCGCAGTGACGCCCGCCCCATCCGATCAGGCGATCTGCGACAGCGTCGCGTCCGACCTCAATCGGGCGCTGCTCTTACGGGGTGAGCCAGTTCTCGGCTCGCAAGTCGCCGATGGCCCCTTCAAGAAGGGCGATGGCGATGTTGGCGTCGAAGACGTATCTCAAAGCGCTGGAACGGAACGCTGTCCGCCACGGCGACGCGCGTCGCTCAACAGCTGGAGCAGTTCGTCCGTGCTCTCGCCGGGCCAAGGGCCGAGTGCCGCGAACACGTCGGCCGCGGACTGGTTGCCCGTGGCCTCGACGATGGCGCGAACCTCGACGGTCATGTCACCGATCCGCGCGCGCACGGGATGGCTGGGATCCTTCTTGAGCTGCGCCACGGCCTCGTCCAGAGTGCTCGCCACGGACCACCTCTCTAACCTCCCAGAAGTCTACGCCGCCGCCGACCCCCGTCTCGAAGGCTTCCGGCAGTTCGGCGTAGAACGACGCCACGATCTAGGCGGCTTGGTTGCGAGCGATGGCGTCGTCGATCTCCTGCCGGTAGGAGTCGACGTACGCCCAGGCGTGCACCAGATCGGCGGCGCGAAGTGTCGGGTAGTTCGCGAGCAGCTTCGACTCGGTCCAGCCGAGCCGTCGGTAGTTCTCGAGCACGAAGACCGGGACGCGGGTCCTGACGATGCACGCTGCGCCACCCAGAACGTCGGGCGCCTTCTCGATCCCCGGCCATGCGTCGCCGATTTCCTGGGCGAGCCGCTGCACGACGGCGGCTTTCTCGGGCCTGCTGAGGGCCGCGAGTTCGACCTCGAGCTCTCGACGCGTCATGACGGCCACCTCTCCGACCTCTCAGAAGTGTACGACGATCCGCGGACGCGCCGCGTCCTCAGCGAGCCGCTCCAATGACGCCCGCGCCCTCCGACCAGGCGATCCGCGAGCGCGTCGCGTCTCGTGAAGACGTCAGCCGCGGACTGGTCACCGGTGGCCTCCAACACGAGAAGGCGGAGGTTGTCGCAAATTGCGACCACCTCAGGCGGCTGAAGGACTCTAAGGTAGCCACGTTGCGGAGCATGGAGCTTGGACATGGCTCGTAAGCGCCAGCGAGGCGAACCCGAAAACCGGCTCGCGCTGGGCCGACAGCGGGATGAGGCTCGGTTTCCGGCCGCGTCAGCGAGGGCGGATCTGCCGCGGGACTACGCGGATGCCCTCGGCGCCATCAAGCAGCGCATCCAGGAAGGACGCCTGCGGATCGTCCTCACCGCCAATGCGGCAATGGTCCAGCTCTACTGGGACATCGGCCGGATGATCCTCGAGCGTCAGGATCGCGCAGGTTGGGGGGCAAAGGTGATCGACCGGCTGGCCGCGGACCTGCGCGAGGCATTCCCCGACATGAAGGGCTTCTCGCCGCGCAATCTCAAGTACATGCGCGCGTTTGCCGCGGCGTGGCCGGATCCTTCATTTGTGCAGCAGGCTGCTGCACAAATCCCTTGGTTTCATAACTGCCTGCTGCTCGACAGGCTTGCCGACGCGACGAGCCGGGCTTGGTACATCCAGTCGACGATTCGCGAAGGGTGGTCCCGAGATATTCTCGCGCTGCAGATCGATGGCCGCGCCCACCAGCGCCAGGGCAAGGCCATCACCAACTTCCCCGATACCCTCCCGCCCGCCGAGTCGGACCTGGCCGCCCAGGTCTTCAAGGATCCGTACCTCTTCGACTTCCTCGGCACCGCCGACCCGCGCCGCGAGCGCGAGATCGAGCACGCTCTGGTGGCCCATATCCAACGCTTCCTGCTGGAGCTGGGCACCGGCTTCGCGTTCGTCGGCCGGCAGGTGCCGCTCGAAGTCGGTGACCAGGATTTCCAGATCGACCTGCTCTTCTATCACCTGAAGCTGCGCTGCTACGTTGTCGTCGAGCTCAAGGCCGTGCCGTTCGATCCGGCATTCGTCGGGCAGTTGAACCTCTATCTCTCCGCCGCCGATGACCTGCTGCGGCATCGGGAGGATCAGCCCACAATCGGGCTGCTCTTGTGCCGCTCGAAGAACAAGGTCGTCGTCGAGTACGCACTGCGTCATCTGAAGCGGCCCATCGGCGTCGCCGAGTGGGAGACGAAACTCGTCGAGAAGCTCCCGAAGGCCCTGAAGGGGAGCTTGCCCACCGTGGAAGAGATCGAGGCGGAGTTGTCTCGTGACTTGAAGCCGGCGTCGACGACTCGCAGGAAGAAAGCGCCTCGGAAATGACCCAAATGCCTCCCTCCGACCAGGCGATCCGCGACCAGGTCGCCTCCGACTTCGACACGACACTGCTGCTCGAAGCCGGCGCCGGCACCGGCAAGACCACCGTCCTCGTCCGCCGCATCGTGGCGCTGCTCCGCAACGGCCGCACCACGATCGACCGGATCGCCGCGATCACCTTCACCGACAAGGCGGCGGGAGAGCTGAAGCAGCGCCTGCGCGAAGACCTCGAGAAGAGCGCCTCCGAAGCCCAGGACCCGCGGCAGCAGCAGCGGCTCCGCGCGGCCGCGGCGGGCCTCGACCGCGCGGTGGTGACGACCACCCACTCCTTCGCCCTGGCTCTCCTCAAAGAGCGGCCCTTCGAGGCCGGCCTCGACCCCGAGTTCCGCGTCGCCGCCGACGTCAAGGGCGAGCGCAGCTTCGACGAAGCCTGGGACGACTGGATCGACCAACGCTTCACGGCCGGCGACCGCGTCTTCGTGGACGCGCTGCACCTGGGCGTGAAGCTCGAAGACCTGAGAGACGCCGCGCGCCTGGTCGTCGCCGAGCGCGACGTCCTCGGGCAGCCCTTGCCCGCCACCGAGACCCCCGACCCCGAGCCGCTCCGCCAGAACGTCCAACGCACGGC
>CAZVOI010000641.1:0-6338 GCA_964628275.1 uncultured Acidobacteriota bacterium
GGCGGGGATCTGGACCCAGTGCCCGGGCTCCTGGCCCTTTGCGGCCGGGAACGGTCCCGCTTTTGCCGATTTCGTCTTGGCCTTCTTCTTGTGTTTCAAGGCATGCCTCCGCGGAGTCAGTTGCCCTTCGTTCCGGTCCCAAGCGTCAAGAGATACGCGCGTACCGCCTCGATCTGCTTCTTCTGGTCGCCGCCCAGCACCTCGGGGAACGCGTTCTCCTGGGGGTCGGCGGGGAAGTTCGTCGGCATGCGGGTTCCCGGCTGCACCTTCTGCGGATCGGACAGCCACAGCGAAAGCCAATCGGCGCGCAGCCGCTGGGGAACTAGCGCGAGGTCGGGAGCCATGTTCGACGGTTCCTGGTTCGGCAGCTTGCCGGCCACCACGTGGCACTTCACGCATTGCCAGCGGTTGAAGAGGTCCTTGCCGGCGGCCACGTTGGCCGCGCTGGTCGTGGGCTGCGGGTCATATGGGTAGGGCACTCGATCCAGCGATGCGAAGAAGTGGGTGATCGTGTTGGCCTCTTCCTCGCTGAACTCGAAGGTCGGCATGCGCAGCTCGAGCCAAGGCCGGATCTTGTTGGACGGGTCCTTCAGGAAGCTGTGCAACCACGGCGTGCGCACGCGCGAGCCCTCTCCCACCTTCGCCACCGCGTTGTAGAGGAGCGGCGGCGACAACGCCGACGCCTGCGAGGGCTCGCCACCCGATTTCTCGAGCTGGTCGGCGACCAGCGCCTGGATCGATCCGCCCTTCTCGCCCATCTTGTGGCAACCCTGGCAGTTCAGGTCGCGCACCAGGCGCCAGCCCTTCTCGACGTGCTTCTCGTCGGCGGAGAGCTGCTTCTGCGCCGCGAGCGGCACCTGCTCCTTCGTGAACGAAGAGATCGCGGTGACGATCGCGTCGGCTTCCTCGGGCGCGAAGTGGAACTTGGGCATGCGCAACAGATCGGCCGGCGACTTGTCCTTGTCGCGATCGAAGACGCGCGGCTCCATCAGCTTGCGATGGAACCAGGCCGGCAGCGTGTGCGGAATCGCGCCTTCCTCGAAGCCGAAGTCGAGCCGCTCGACCTGCTTCGAGCCTTCCTCGGTCAGCTCGACGCCGATTGGCGACGTCTTCTCGAAGCCGCTGATGATGTGGCAGCCGAAGCAGCCGTACCGGCCGATCGTCTTCTCGCCGAGGAACAGCGTGCGATCGTGCTCGCTCATCGCCGCGAGCCTCTCGTCGGCTTGCTTCACCGGGAACTGCCCGACCAGGTATTCGCGCACGATCGTGTCGCGAACCTTGGTGTCGAGCGGCGGCCGCGGCTGCGCCACGAAGGCCTCGTTCTTCAGGCTCATCAGGTAGGCCGTGATGTCGGCAGCTTCCTTGTCGGTGAGCCGGAGGTTCGGCATCTTGGTCTCGTGCCAGTAGCCCTTGGGGTTCTTGACCCAGGAATATAGCCAGCCGGCGTTCAGCTTGCTGCCGCTGCCGTCGAGGTTCGGGCCGTGGGTGCGGAATGCCGCCATGTCGAAAGTGTCGATGCCGCGCTTGTCGTCGCCGATGCGGTGGCACGCCAGGCAACCCACTGCCTCGATCGCCTTACGCCCCGAATCGAGATCGCCCTTGGGCGGATCGGGATAGGTTTCCTTGCTCGACTTCAGGACCACGTAGGCGGTGACGGCGTTGGCCTCAGCGTCGTTTCGCTCCGTCTGGTCCTTCGTCTCCTTGATCCGGACGTCCCAGAGCTGCGGCATCCGCGTGGGCCGGAACGCCTTGGGCTCCTTGATCCAGCGGTAGATGAACTCCTGGTTCGTCTTCGAGACGATCTTGGTGAGATCCGGACCGACCTTGCGCAGGTTCTCCCAGCCCCTGATCTTGTGGCAGCCGGAGCAGCCGTAGCGCTCGATCAGGAAGACGCCGGTATTCAGGCGGTTCGCCTTCGGCACCTCGACGACCTCTTTGTGGCACTTGGCGCACTGCGATTCCACGTGGCCCTTGGCCGTCATCGGCAGGTCCCAGTAGTGGAGCGCCTCGTACTCGTGCTTGCCGACGTAGCTGCCCCACTCCTTCTCCTGCTGCTTGGTCGAGGCCGTGTGCGCGGCCTTGTGGAAGCTGGTCGCTCGCCCGCGTCCCTGGTGGCAGGCGGTGCAGCCGATCTTCTCGATCGGGTGGCTGCCGCGCAGATACACGTCCATGTTGGGGTGTGTCCGGAACGGTTGCTTGGCGGTCTCGTGGCCCTTCTTGTCGATGCCCAGGTGGCAGGTGGTGCAGCGGTCGACCTTGGGCGAACCCGTGAAGACCACGTCGTCGAACAGGTTCGCCGGCATGATCTGGTTGACGCGCAGCGACGGGTTGGCGAGGTCCAGGAGCGGCAGGTTGCGCGCGAACGAGACGAAGCCGGGTTTCAGGCTGTCGACCTTGGTCTGAAGGCGAGTCTTCTCGCCGAGCAGCTCCTTCTGGGTCTTGTCGGCCGCGAGCCGCGTCTTCTGGAAGTCGTTGAGCTTGGCTTGGGCAGCGTCGCGCCGCGCGATCACTTCCTCGAGCTTCAGGCGGTACTCGTTCCACTTGGCGGTCTTCTCGCCGAGCGCCTTTTTCCACTTGTCGACGGTTGGCTTCTGCTTGTGCACCGCCTCGTCGTACTCGAAGCGATCGACGTCGATCAAGGCCTTGGTGAAGCGGAAATCCTGGTCGGCCGCGTACCACTCGGCCTGGAGCTTGACGAGCTCGGCCTGCGCGGCGCGGATCTCCGAGGCGTTCTTGGCGGCCTCGGCTTCGCCCTTCGCGATCTCGGCCTCGATCGACTTCAGCTTGTCGGCGCCCAGCTTGCCGAGCGCGTCCGAGACCTGCTTTTCGGTGAGCTTGATCTCGAGGTCGTTGAACTCGATCTGATACTTCTTCCACTCGCGTGCGTAGTCGGCCCACACCATCAGTGACAGGCTGAGCAGGAGCGCGATCGAGCTTCCCGCGAAGACCACGTTCAGCTTCAGGGTGCGCTCGGCCATCTGCGGATCGCGGCCGGGCTCGGGCTTTGCCATGGAAATCCTCGCCCCTCTAGATGTTGAAGAAAATTTCCGGCAAGGCGACGATGTACTTCAGGTTGAAGAGCCAGCGCGTCACCATCTTGAGCGGCAGCGCGATCTGCATCAGCAGCAGCATCACGAACACCGAATAGCGCCACGGCCCCATCCTGTCGAAGAAGCGCTTCAGGCCGATCGGCAAGCCCAGGATCTTGTGCCGGAACGCCAGGAGCCCCGGCAACACGCCGATGTAGAAGAGCACCACCAGGATCCCGAAGATCTCTCGCACCAGCATGTTCGCCGGCAGCCCCGTCTCGAGCGCCCAGACCCAGATGTACTCCGAGAGGTTGACGTTGACGAGCGCCTCGAGCTTGTGGAGGTCCCAGACCTCGTAAGGACCGAAGAAATTCCAGTTCGGGCCGCGCAGGAACGTGCCCAGGACCACGAGCAGCACCCACTGGATCAGGAACCCGAACAGGAAGATCGTGATCTCGATCTTGCGCTCGGCGAAGGTGAAGTAGCCGTTGCCCTTCGGGTTCACGTCGATGTAGGGGATCGCCATCAGGCCGACGATGATCAGGCTCGGGAAGACGACACCGGCGAGCCACGGATCGTAGTAGACGAGCATCTCTTGAAGGCCCAGAAAGTACCAGGGCGCCTTCGACGGGTTCGGGGTACGCGCCGGGTTCGCGGCTTCCTCGATCGGGGCCTGGAACGCCATGCCCCACACGACCAGCACGATCGTGCCCAGGATGATGCACAGCAGCTCGGTGTAGACGAGGTCGGGCCAGACCCAGGTCTTCTCGTTCTCGCCGTTCGAGGCCTCATTCGGCGGCAGCCCCTGGGCGATGCGCTCGTCGTTCTTCACGGCCTGGTACATCGACAGCCACAGGAAGAAGCCGACCAGGAACAGCATCGCGACGATCGGCACGTTGTCGGGCTTCTTCACGATCAGCGCGAAGTTCCTGTCGAGCATCGACACGGCCAGGAACACCGCCGCGGCGATGCCGACCGCGGCCGCGAACTTCGGTTGCCAGACCTGCTTGTACTTCAGCGAGGCGAAGAAGACCACGATCGCCAGCGTGATGAAGATCTGCGGCGCCGTGATGAAGTTGACGGCGCCTTTCAGTGCGTCGACGACCAGCATATGAGGTCGCTCCTTAGACCGGGCCCGAGATGCCGCCGTCCTTGCGGACGCGCCAGAAGTGAACCGCCATCAAGATGCCCGCCACCAGCGGGATCCCGACGCAGTGCAGGACGTAGAAACGCAGCAGCGCGCCCTCGCCCACGAAGCGTCCGCCGAGCAGGGCGAAGCGGGCGTCGGAACCCGCGTGGACCATCTTCACGTCCCCCAAGGCGAGCAACTGGGCACCTGGCCCTTCATAGCCGAGCAGCGGCGTCGCGCGCGCCATGTTCGAGCCGACCGTGATCGCCCAGATCGCGAGCTGATCCCAGGGCAGCAGGTACCCGGTGAAGGACAGGAGCAACGTGAGCACCAGCAGGATCACGCCGACGTTCCAGTTGAACTCGCGCGGCGGTTTGTAGGAGCCTGTCATGAACACGCGGAACATGTGCAACCAGACGCTGATCACCATCGCGTGGGCGCCCCAGCGGTGCAGCTCGCGCATGATCCCGAGCGGCACCTGCTCCGCCAGGTCCACGATGTCCATGTACGCGTAGGCGACCGTGGGGCGGTAGTAGAACATCAGCAGCAGACCGGTGAAGGTCTCGACCAGGAACAAGAAGAAGGTGAGACCGCCCATGCACCAGGTGAACTTCAGCCGCACGCCGCTCTTCCGGATCTTCACCGGGTGCAGGTGCAGGAACACGTTCGAGAACACGACCAGCACGCGGTTGCGGGCGGTGTTCGGGAGCCCATGCCGGAAGATCGATCGCCAGATCTGCGTGCCGGTGATGTAGTCCCAGGTGCGCTCGAAGAACGGCTGGGTCGGCTGTGTCGCCATGCCTGCTTGCCTCTCTACTTCGGGGTTCGTCGATGAACGCGATCCGGGCGCGCCAACTGCCGATGGTCTAGACCTTGAGGAAGGACTCGGAGCTCTCCCACTCGCCCTTCTCCTGCTGAAACTTGGTGGCTTTGTCGATCAGGATCTGGCCGTCGTCGGCGAGGACGATGCGCGCGCGCTCGAGCGGCCGCGGCGCCGGGCCTTCGAAGTTGACGCCGGTCCGGTAGAAGCCGCTGCCGTGGCAGGGGCACTTGAACTTGTTCTCGGCCGCCAGCCAGTTCGGCGAGCAGCCGAGGTGGGTGCACACCGCGATCAGCGCATAGAAGCCCTCGGCCTCGCGCACCACCCACACGCTGAAGGCGTCCTTCCAGCGCGTATCGACCTCGCCCACGTTGTATTCGCTCGGGAAGCCGGCCTTGAAGGCTTGCGGCGGCTCGAACAGCACGTTCGGGAACATGAAGCGGCCGGTCGCGAGCAGGCTCGAGGCGGTGGCGGCCGAGAACGCGGCCCAGCCGACCGGCAGCGACCATCTCATGAAGCTGCGGCGCGACTCGCCGGTGGCGGGCGCTGCAGGAGGCGCGGCCGGCGCGGGCGCCGCAGTCGGCGTCGCGGCGGGTGCTCCGTCCTTCTCGTCAGACATTCGAGGACCTCGACTCCAGGAAAAGCGAGCGACGACGCGGATCTTGCGGAAAAAACGTGCGCCGGATTCTAGCGGCGCGACTCACCCTGTCAAGGAGCCGCGGTCGCGGCGGGTCGTCCACGAAGCGCCGACGCGGCCGCTTCGCGCACCTTCAAGCTCGGATCGCGCTCGGCCAGAGTCCGGACGCTTTCCAGGAGTCCAGCGTCCTTCAGGGAAGCGGCGCCTACGACGGCCGCCAAGAGCGCGTCTTCGCGCTGTTCCGCCGATAGATCCTTCGCCTTTTCGAGCGCTTCGCGATCGAGCATTCCCGCGAGCACTGGCGCCGCGGCTGGATCTCCGCGTCGAGCGAGAGCCAGCGCCGCGTTCCAGCGCACGTCGAGCGCTGTGTCCTGGAGCGCCGTGACGAGCGTCGGCTTGGCTTCGGGGCTCGGAATCGCGCCGAGCGCGTGAACGGCGGCCTTGCGCAGCCCGGCGTCCTCGGCTTGCGCCAGTTTCACCAATGGCGGCACGGCCAGCGGGTCCCCGATCGCGCCGAGCGCCCAGATCGAGTAGATCAGCGTTTCAGGATCGGCGTCGGCGCCGGTCGTCTCGACGCACCGGACCAGCCCCGGAACCGCGCGCGCGTCGCCGAGCCTGCCGAGCGCCAGCGCCAGGTAGCGCCGCACTCGCGGGTCGTCTTTCCGAGCGTCGTCGAACAGCGTGACCAGCCCGTCGACGAATTGGGGATCGCGCAGCGCCGGA
>CAZVOI010000642.1:0-2988 GCA_964628275.1 uncultured Acidobacteriota bacterium
ATCTCTGCACCGAGGGCGAACCAGAACGTCCGGCGCTGGTTCTCGTAAGCGACCAGCGAAGGAAACGCGGTGAACACTTGCTGGTCCGCTTCCGTGAACTCGTCCTCGCCGGCGGCGGTGTCGTTCCCGATACCGTAGAAGTTGTAGTTCTTGGCTCCGTCGCCAGAGATCTCCAGCAGCGTGCCGAAGCCCGGCTTGCCCCAGCGGTAGTCCCCCCGATACGACGCGCCAAACGCCTGGCGCTTGGTCTTGTATTCGACGGCTGCGTGGTGCATCGAGGAGTAGGGTTCCTTGCGGAAGCCGTAGCGGTAGTGCGTCGCCCCCAGCGACAGGACGATCCCCGGGTCCGGCTCCCACCAGACGAGAGGCTGGAACGGCGTCAGCGAGCCGAAGTCCTGCTTGTTGATCCAGGGCGTGTCGGGCTTGAGCGGGATCGGCGTCCAGCGACGATCCGACACGCCGGTGCCCGGTCCCTTCACGACCTCGTTCGGAGCGGCGACGTCGTAGAACTGCGTGCCGCCGCTCTTCGAGTCGTCAAGGCTGTCCAAGCCGTTTCCGCCGGAGACCCGTACCGGGATGCCGCCTCGCGGCCCCGTCGCGACGAAGCGGTCGCTTCCCCCGTAGAGATAGATCCGGATCTCCTTCGTCTCGTTCGGGAGGAAGGTGCGCTTCAGGTAGGTGCGCCCCGTGGCGCCGGCCTCGCCCGCCAGCGACAGCTCCAGCAGGGCGCTTCCGTCCGCCTGTCGCGTGAGGCGCGCGACATCCCCGCGATCCGTGCCTTGCACGTTGACGTACCTTGCGAGGTTCTCGTAGAAGGCCTCGGCCCCCCGCGGCAGCAGATCGCGGCGTTTCTTGAGGTCGCGGACGAGCTCCGCGCCCCCGAGCGGGTACCACTCTGGCGGCATCTGGCGCACGGCCGCTTCGATCACCGCGTCCGTCAGCGCGGCCTGCACTGCTTGCGCGACTTCCCTGAAGGCCGGCCGCTCCAAACCGTTGAGCAGCCAGTCGTCGACCTCGCGGCCCTGGACCAGGAGGCCGTTCATGTTGTCGTAGTCGTCGCGCCACTCGAGAAGCCGGGGCATCGTGGTTCGGGCTAGGCCCATCACCAGGCCCGAGTAGTTCGAGAACGCTTGATCGCGGTCCTCGGGGAACGCCACCAGCCCGTCGTTTCCCGGCAGCTTCATGAAGCGCCACTGGCCGTTGTGCCGGTCCCAGTCCCCGAGGAACAGATCGAGGATCCGCGCGCGGAGCAGGGCGCGCGTATCGACGACCGCCTCGCCCGCGAGCCACCTCTCCCATAGCTTGTTCGTCGCGAGCACCTCGGTGGCGCCGTGGAAGCCGGTGGAGCCTGCGCTGGCCGGCAGCGGGTACTCGTCGATCAACCCCGGCTTGCCGCCGAAGGTCGCGCGAAACTCGCCGAGCGCCGGGTCGTCAGGCATGAAGACGGCCACCGGGTTCGTGTGCGGCACCCCCGCCGCCTCGGCCAACGCCGGCACGATCAGGGCGCCGGCGGGATGGCTGGCCGTCGTCTGGTCCTGGAAGATGTGCGCCGGAGCCGAGTCTCTCCATTCGGGAGGCAGGATCTTGGTCGGGTCCTTGTCGAAGGTCCGGAACGTGTAGCTCTTGCCGTCAGCCCCCTTGAGCGCCAATCCCAGGCTCTGCATCGAGCCGACCTGCCGGACGGCCGTGAGCCCACCGGCGAAGCTCTTGAGGTCGAGGACCGTTTCCACAAAGGGCGCGGTCCACAGCTTTCGGTAGCCTTCGCCGAAGTGCGCCTTGTAGTAGCCGGACTTCTGGTACTCGCGGCGCCCGGCGATCACGGTCTTCTCCTCGGCCCCCGCGAATAGCGCCAAGCCTGCGACGAGCGGCGCCAGCGCCAGCGATCGCTTGTTCGCGCGTGTTCTCAAGGTCAAACCTCCCAAACCCATCCCTCGCCCGGTCACTTCGCGGGCGCGTCCGCGGCCGCCGCCGACAACCGCCGATTCTCGCGCACCAGCACCAAGGCAATCAGCAACCATCCAGCCACGAAAGCGAGATTGACCACTGCGAAGCCCCTCGCCGCAAGGCCCAGCCCCGTCGTTCCCGCGAACACAACGAGGGCCGCCAGCACGTCGCCGAAGCGGACGAAGAAGCTGTCCACCGCCTGCTTCGCCTTGTACTTCTCCTCCCGGCTCGTCGGCAGCCAGAGCAGCTGCTTCGCGGTGTTCATCACCGAGTAGTCGGTGGAGTTCTCGGCCGTCTTGATCCAGCGCACGATGCTGAGGGTCGCGCCGAGCGCGACGATGCCGTACGCGCCGAGCGCGACGAAGGGCAGCGCGAACAGCACCCCCGCGAGGCCGAAGCGCTTCACGAGTCGGGAGGCCGCGAAGGCTTGGAGCAGCACCGCGGCGATGTTCACCCAGAGAAAGTAGCTGGCTTTGAACGCACCGATGAAGTTGTCCTTGTCGAAGCCGGGATCGGCGAGAAGCGCCTGCTCCGCCTGCCTCACCAGCAGGTTGTCGAGGATGTACTCGCCGGTGGTGTTCACGATGTTGAGCAGGATCAACAGCAGCGCGATCATGCCGATGTAGCGGCTGGCGAAGACGAGCACGAAGCCGCTGCGGCCCTGGATCGGCTCCGGCGCGGATCGCGCCGCCCGCGCAGCCCCTTCGCGGTTGATCAGGGCGTACAGGATCGCGCTCGCCACCAGCAGCCCGGCGGCCACGTACAGCTTCGCCGGCGTCGTGAACCGTGCGCCGAACATCAGGCCGGCGATCCCGGCGCCGACCCAACTGCCTCCTGTCATGCCGATGCCGATCATCGGGAACAGCCGGTCGCCGGCCTCCTTGGTGTAGATGTCGTTCGCAAACGACCAGAACTGGGCGATGATCGACAGGCTGAAGATGCCTACCCAAATGTAGAAGAAGACCCCGATGTGCTCGACACCCGCCCCGACCGCGATCGCGAACGCCACGATGTTCAGCGCGAAGAACGCGGTCACGCCCAGCA
>CAZVOI010000643.1:0-9101 GCA_964628275.1 uncultured Acidobacteriota bacterium
GGAGCCCGCTGCCGGATCGCATCGGCCGGCGCGGGCCGATGGCGCCTCCGGGAACCTACAGCGCGCGCCTGACGGTCGGAACCGTGACGCAGGCGACGCCGGTCGTGGTGAAGCTCGACCCGCGGGTGGTGAAGGAAGGCATCACCGTCGCCGACACCCAGGCGCAAGCGGACCTCGCGCTCAAGTCGCGCGACGCGGTCTCCAAGGCGCGCTCGCTGGTGGTCCAGCTCGACAAGGCGGTGAAGAACGCGGTGCCCGGCAGCCAGACCGAAACGAAGCTCTTGGCCGTCCAGCGCGAGGTGGCGACGGTGCCGGTCCGCTACTCGCGCCCGATGCTGGCCGACCAGCTCGAGTACTTGTACGCCAACCTGAATCGCGCCGATCAGCGCCCCGGCAAGGACGCCCTCGATCGCTACGACGAGCTGAGCCGCGCGCTCGAGGCGCAACTCGAGGCGTTCGGGCGAGCCAAGCCTTAGCCGCTACGACATCGCGGGCAAGCTGAAGGTGAAGGTCGCGCCGCCGCCTGCGCGGTTGGCGGCCGAGATCTGACCGCCGTGCGCCTCGACCGCCAGCCGGCAGAAGGCGAGGCCGAGCCCGGTGCCGCGGCCGTCGCCCGATCCGGTCACGAACTCGCTGAACAGGCGCCTCTTGAGCTCGTCGGGAATGCCGGGCCCGTCGTCGCTCACCGCCACCTCGACGTGGCCCTGTGTGGGCCGGAACTCGACGCGAATCGTCCCGCCACGCGGCGCGAACTTCAAGGAGTTGCCGATCAGGTTCTGGAGCACGCGCAGGATCAGCTCGCGGTCGGCGTCGACCCGGGGCATCCGCTCGTCAGGCCCCGTCTCCAGGCGCTGGTCCTTGGCCTCGGCGAGCGGGCGCTGCAGCGAGATCGCCTCCAGCGCGAGGTCGACCAGGTCCAACGGAGCGCACGACAGCGGCATGCGACCGCTGCGCAGGCGCTGGTAGTCCAAGATCGTGCTGACCAGATCGATCAGCCGCCGTGTGTTGGCGCGAGCCATCTCCAGCAGCGACGTGGTCTGCTCGGGCAGCGACCGGCTCTCGTGCGCCAGCATCTCCAGCGCCGCGCTCACGACGGTCAGCGGGTTCCTGAGGTCGTGGACCATCGTCTTCACCAAGGTGTCCTGCAACGCCTCGGCCTGCCGCCTCTCGGTCACGTCGCGCAGCACGAGAAGCCGTCCCTCGAGTGCGCCCTGGCCGCGGCGCAGCGGCGCGACGCTGGCGTCGAAGAAGCGGTCTTGATCCTTGACGCGCAGCGCGACCGCGGTCCGGAACGCCTCTTCGGAGGACCGGCTCGCCACCAGCGCGTGCCAGGCCGGCAGCAAGTCCCCGATCGGGCGCGCCAAGGCCCGGGCCTTGTCGGCGCCCACCAGCTCCAGCGCCGACGGGTTCAGCTCGACGAGCCGGTCCCGCGAATCGACCACCAGGACCGCGTCGCGCTGGCTCGCGATCACAGCCTCGCGCGCCACCGGAACCAGGTCCCAGAGCTGCGATTCGAGCATGCCCCAGGCCAGCGCCAAGGCGGACAGGATCTGCGCATAGGGATTCGGGTCGAAGCCCGCGCCGAAAGCGCCGGCGAGGTACGCGATGTGGACCAGGATCGGGAGCGCGCAGCCGCACAGCAACACCAAGAGCTGCCGCCGGAACACGCCCGAAGCCGTGGCGAGCGAACGACGCAGCAGCAGCAGCGCGGTCAGCAACAGCAGATGAACGTACGCGTTGTGCACGAGATACCAGGGTCCGGGCTTGAAGCGCGTGCGGGTGTACTCTCCCGCGCTGTCAACCGCCAGGTCGCGCCAGATCCAATCGCGGCCCGCATCGGTCCAGGCCAGCACGCAGGTCGTGGCGGGCAGCGCGCACAACATCGTCACCAGGAGCGGCGTCACCAGGCGCTCGCGGCCTGTCGAGCTCAGGACGACGAGCAGGACGAAGACCGGAACGATCGCGATGCCGAGATACTGGACCGAGAGCCAGCGGCGAACCGAGACCAGCTCGGCGCTGCCGATCTCCGCCGCGTAGCCGAGCGCGTAGACCGACAGACAGACCGTGAGCACGGCGAGCCAGACGCCACCCCTCACGCGCGGCGGCTTGAGCGCGAAGCCGGCGATCGCCAGCATCAGCGCGGCGCCGACGACGAGCGGAGCCGCGAGCGGAACGAAGCGCCACGCCTGCGGTGCGGTGTCCAAGCCGGGAGAGCCTACTGGCGCGCGAACGTGTCGCAGTCCGAGACGCGGCCGGTCTCGAAGCCGCGACGGAACCACTGCACGCGCTGCTTCGAGGATCCATGCGTCCAGGTCTCGGGGTTCACGCCGCCGCCCGACTGGCGCTGGATCCGGTCGTCGCCCACCGCCGCGGCCGCGCCCAGGCCCTCGTCCACGTCGCCGGCCTCGAGCAGCTTGCGCTGCTCGGTCGAGTGGCCCCAGACGCCGGCGTAGCAGTCCGCCTGCAGCTCGAGCCTGACAGACAGCTCGTTGGCCCGGCCCGGCATGCGGCGCTGCGCTGCGCGCATCTTGGATTCGGTTCCGAGCAGGTTCTGCACGTGATGCCCGACCTCGTGAGCGATCACGTACGCCTGGGCAAAGTCACCCGGAGCCCCGAAGCGCTTTTGGAGCTCGCGATAGAAGCCGAGGTCGATGTAGACCTTGGCGTCGGCCGGGCAGTAGAAGGGGCCCATCGCCGACTCGGCGAAGCCGCAGCCGGAGCGCGTGGTATCGGTGAACAGCACCAGCTTGGCGCGCGCGTATTCCCGGCCGAGCGCCTTGAACTCACGCGTCCAAGCGTCCTGGACGTCGCCGATCACGAACGAGACGAAGCCAACCAGACGTTGCTCCTCGGGGGAGCTCGGCCGCGCTTCGCGCGCGGCCGCCGGCGCGCCGACCCCGGCTGGGCCGGAACCGGTATCCAGCAGTTGGAAGAGGTCCTGCTTCATGACCACGCTCAGCACCAGCAGCAGCAACACGCCTCCGAGGCCCAGCCTGCCACCGCCGGGCAGGCCGCGGAAACCGCCGCCGGATCGGCCGCGCCGGTCCTCGACGTCGGCACTCGTCCCGTCGTCACGCCATCGCATCTGCGCGCCCTCCTAGCGCCCGAGTTTCGGGTCCCGCAGGTAGGCGTCGCTGCCGTCGAGCCAGTCCTGGCGAGGCGGGTTGAAGATGTCGACGTCGAGAGTGTCAAGGAGCGCCTCGGCCTTGTGCGGCAAGTTGCTCGGAATCGTGAGCACCTCGCCAGCTCGCACGGTCCGCTCGTCCTTGCCGTCCTCGCCGAGCCAGAAGTGCAGGGCGCCTTCGAGCACGTAGGTGATCTGCTCGTTGACGTGCTGGTGGCGCGGCACGACGCAGCCCTTCTTGAGGTAGACGTGCGCCAGCATGATCCCGTCGCCCGTGACCAGGCGACGTTCGAGGAGGTCGTTGAGCTTCTCCTTCGGCATCGCTTCCCAACGGTAGGACCGGGCGGGTGTCAGCATCGGCGTGCTCCTCTTTGGTGCGTCGCAGGCTAGCACGCTCGCGCCTTTACGCTGCCGATGCGTGGGGGATAGGCTCTGGTTCTCCGAGGTCGCCAAATGAAGATCACCGGCACGAACAGGATCGTGGCCATCATCGTCGCATTGCTGTCGCCGATCGCAGCCGCGCAGCCCTTCGACCCATCGCTGATCGCCGAGATGCGCTGGCGCATGATCGGCCCGCATCGCGGGGGCCGCACCAAAGCCGCCGTGGGCGTGCCCGGCAAGCCCGGCCTCTTCTACATCGGCGTCTGCAACGGCGGCGTCTGGAAGACGACCGACTACGGCCGAGTCTGGACACCGATCTTCGACGATCAACCCACCGGCTCGATCGGCGCGATCGCGATCGCGCCATCCAACCCCGACATCCTCTACGTCGGCAGCGGCGAGGGCCTGCAGCGGCCGGACCTCTCGACCGGCGACGGTATCTACAAGTCGACCGACGCCGGCCGGACGTGGACGCACCTGGGCCTGCGCGACGGCCAGCAAATCCCACAGATCGTCGTGGATCCGCGCGATCCGAACCGACTGTTCGTGGCCGTGCTGGGTCATCCCTACGGACCCAACGCCGAACGCGGGATCTTTCGCTCGAAGGACGGTGGTCAGAGCTTCGAGAAGATCCTCTACAAGGACGAAGACACAGGCGGGATCGACGTCGTGCTCGATCCGAAGAACCCCGATGTCGTCTACGCCGCGCTGTGGGAGGCGCGCCAGGCGCCCTGGGAGAACGGCGTCTTCTCGGGCCCGGGCAGCGGCCTCTTCAAATCGCAGGACGGCGGCGCCACCTGGAAGCCGATCATGAACGGGCTGCCGACGTTCGCCGAGGGCCTGGGCCGCATCGGTCTCACGCTGGCGCCGAGCAACTCGAACCGGATGTTCGCGACGGTCGAGGTCGGCCCGGCCGGCCGGCTGTATCGGTCCGACGACGCCGGACAGAGCTGGAAGCGGATCGACGGCGGCGACGGCCGCATCGCGAATCGGCCGTCCGACTTTGCGGAGGTCAAGGTCGATCCGCTGAACGCCGACGTCGTGTACACGGCGAGCATCGTTGCGTGGAAATCGACCGACGGGGGATCCACCTGGTCGGCGCTGCGCGGCGCCCCCGGCGGCGACGACTATCACCGCATCTGGATCGATCCCACGAACCCGCGGGTGATGCTGATGGCGGCGGACCAGGGGGCGATCATCACGGTGAACGGCGGCGAAACCTGGAGCAGTTGGTACAACCAGCCGACCGCGCAGTTCTACCACGTGAGCACCGACAACGCCTTTCCGTATCGAGTCTGCGGCGGCCAGCAGGAGAGCGGCTCGGCGTGCGTGTCGAGTCGCGGCGACGACGGTCAGATCACCTTCCGCGAATGGCATCCGGTCGCGGTGGAAGAGTACGGCTACGTGGCCCCGGACCCGCTGGATCCCGATATCGTCTACGGAGGCAAGCTGACGCGCTTCGATCGCCGCACCGGGCAGGAGCAGAACGTGGCGCCCAAGGCGCTGCGCTCCGTCGACTACAGAGTCGTGCGCACCATGCCGGTGCTCTTCTCGCCGGTCGATCCGAAGCTCCTGCTGTCCGCCTCCAACGTCGTCTGGAAGACGCGGAGCGGCGGCCAGAGCTGGGAGACGATCAGCCCCGACCTCACGCGCAAGGACTGGGCGGTGCCGAGGAACGTCGGCAAGTACGCGGGGACGCCACCGGCACGCGTCACGCAGCGCGGCGTCGTCTATACGCTCGCGCCCTCATACAAGGACGTGAGCGTGATCTGGGCCGGAACCGACGATGGCCTGATCCACGTGACGCGCGACGGCGGCAACAGCTGGACCAACGTCACGCCGCCGGAGCTGCAACCGTGGGCCAAGGTGTCGCTAATCGACGCCGGCCGTTTCGATGCGGCGACCGCATACGCCGCGGTGAATACGTTTCGCCTGGATGACTTGCGCCCGCACATCTACCGCACCCACGACGCCGGCAAGACCTGGACCCACGTCACCAACGGAATCCCCGACGGCGGCGTCGTGAACGCGGTGCGCGAGGATCCGCTGCGCCGCGGCCTGCTGTACGCCGGAACCGAGCGCGAGGTGTACGTCTCCTTGGACGACGGCGATCATTGGCAGTCGCTGCGTCTCAACATGCCGGCGACCTCGATCCGCGACCTGGTCGTGAAGGACGACGACCTCGTCGTCGGCACGCACGGCCGTTCGTTCTGGATCCTCGACGACGTCACGCCGCTGCGCCAGATCGACGCCAAGATCGCGCAGACGGGTGTCGTGCTCTGGAAGCCGCAAGCGGCCTGGCGCGTGCGCTGGAACCAGAACACCGACACGCCGCTGCCGCCGGACGAGCCGGCCGGAGCGAACCCGCCCGAGGGAGCGCTCGTCAACTACGTGTTGCGCGTATCGGCAAAGCTGGTGACGCTGGAGATCCTGGACAAGACCGGCCAGCTGGTCCGGCGTTACCGCAGCGACGAACCGGCCGAGCAGCCCAGGGACGAAGGCCAGGTCCCGCGCTACTGGATTCGCCCGCCGCAGCGGCTGGCGACCAGCGTGGGCATGCACCGCTTCGCCTGGGATCTGCGCTACGACCCGGTTCCGGGACTGCGGCTCGGTTACCCAATCGCTGCGATCGCCGGCAACACCGTGAAGGAACCTCGCGGAGTGTGGGCGCTGCCCGGGGAGTACACGGTTCGCCTGACTGTGGACGGGCGCAGCGCCAGCCAGACGCTGAGCCTGAGGATGGATCCGCGCGTGAAGAGCTCGGCTGCCGATCTGGCACGGCAGTTCGAGGTCTCGCAGCAGCTCGCCGGAAGGATTCGCGAGACGGCCGATGCCCTCGCGCAACTCGGCGCGCTGCGCGCGCGGATCAAGACGGCGCCGAGCGCGCCGGCCTTAGAGGCGCTGGACAAGGAAGCAGCGGCCCTCGAAGGCGCCGTGACCGGCCTCTTTGGCCAAGCCGCCGATGGCGAAGACCTGTCGCGGCTCGCGGGACAGCTCCAGCAGCTCTACGAGATCGTGACCGGCGTGGATGCCGCGCCGACGTCCCAGGCGATCGCGTCGATCGAGGATCGCCGAGCCGCGCTCGTCCAGACGCTCGCCCGATTCTCGACGCTGAAGGCGCGCGCCGACGCGCTGCCCGCCCGTTGATCGCAGGCGCGCGCCTCCGATTCGGCGTGCTCGACGCTTTGGTTCTCTGTCTCGGCGTCGTGGTGTTGACGGCGCCCTGGCTCGCCGTGTTCCCGGGGCTCGCCTGGTCGGACGAATACGTGTACGCGGTGATGGCGCGCAACGTGGCGGAAGGTCGCGGGCTGGTGACCAACCTGTACCACTCACGCGCGCTTCTGGAGGGCGGGTTCCCGCTGGGCGACGTCCACATGCCGGGCCAGGCGGTGTGGACTTCGGCGTTCCTGCGCGTCTTCGGCCCGGGAGAGTGGGTGCCGGCTCTGGCGAGCCAGGCCGCCTTCGTACTCGCCGGCTGGCTGACCTACCGCGCGGCATGCGCGCGCGCCGGTCGCGCCGCTGGCGTCGCGGCGGCGGTGCTCTTGTTGCTGACGCCGTCGCTGGCGGCCTATTCCCACACCGCGATGCCGGAAGCGGCGATCGTGATGATCTCGGCGGCCGTGCTCGCCTTCGCCGGGCGCCTCGAAGAGAGCGGTGCTGCCTGGCGCGCCGTGGCGCTGGCTGGTCTCATCTGTTGCGCCGTCCTCCTTCGTGAGAGCCTGCTGGTCCTGGCGCCGATCGGTTTCCTGGCGGCCACACGGGCTCGCCAGCGCCGGGTGTTCACCATCGCGCTCGGCCTGGGGCTCGCGTCGCTCGTACCGTTGTACCTTTCGCGCGCGCCCTACCCGCACTTCCTTTCCGATCTGCCACGCGGCGCCGGTCTTCTGGTCGCACTGCGCGAGCAGGCGCTCGCGAACCTGAGCTGGCCGCATCCCGGAGCCTTCGTCTGGGATTGGGTTTTCGTCAGTCAGTACTGTCTCGGACTTGTGCTGCCCATCGTCGTGCTGGTCTCGATGAGATCTCGCCTCGAGCGTCGCCTGGCGGCGGAGCTGTGCTTCCTGCTCGCGGCCACGTTCGCCGGGCTGATGTGCGTCTATCCGCTACGCGGCTGGGCCGCCGTGCGAGTGCTGTTGTTCCTCGCCCCGTGGAGCTCGGTGCTGCTGGCCGCGCTCTGCGTTTCCCCCGGTCGTCGAGCCTGGCTGCCGCTGGGACTGGCGGTCGCGCTGGGGCTCGGTTGGCTCACGATGCGCGCGAGCGGCTCATTGGCCCGCGATCGCGCCAGGGAACGCCGCGCCTGGTCGGCCGACACCGAGTACCTGCTCCGCTTCACGGCCGGCCGCCGCATCGACGCGATCTCGGCGCGTGGCGCCTTCGACTTCGCATGGCGAGCGTTTCCGGCGGTCGTGATCTGGAACGGACCGAGCGACGCCGCTACGCTGGCACGACTCGACCGGCGGCTGCGCCTCGACGCCGTCGTCGTCGGCAGGGATGACGTTTCCCCGCTACAGGCCGCGGCGGAGGCGGGTCAGCTCGGGTTCGGGGTCGAGACGGTCGGACAGAACCCGCAGCGCCATCGCCAGTTGCTGCTCCGATCGAAGCGCGATCCGGCGCGGCCATGATGGGCGCGGCGCGTCTCGGAGCGGCAGGGCTCGGCTTCGCCGCGTTCGCGCTGAGCGCTCGCACGCTGGAGCCGTGGGCTGGCGTCGCGTTCCTCGGCCTGATCGCCGTGCTCGTGCTGGCCGGGGTCGCGGCGGCGCCCGAGTGGTTGCTGGGAGTCCCTGGCGCGCTGGCGCGCTGCTGTTGCGCCGGCGCGGCCGGCCTGGGCCTGGCGATCCTGCTGTTCTCCGCGTCCGCGCTGCTCACCAAGTCGACGGGCCTCGGATCGCTCGCGCTCCTGGCGCTGGCGATGCTCGGGCTGGCTCGGATCTGGCGCCAGCGCGCGTCCTGGTTCGCCGCAGCGGAAACGCGCTCCGAAACGGGCGCCGTGCTGATTGGCGCGATCGTCCTCGGCCTCTACCTGGTCGGCTACAACGAGATCGTGGAAGGCGACCATCTCGGCTACACATACCGCTGGGACTGGGACTCGCATCTGTTCTGGGCGCAACTGGTGGCCGAGCGCGGGCTTCCACTGATCGGCAGCGCCGGCAGCGTGGCCACACCGCTCGCCGCCTTGACCCACACCGGGCATCTCGGCTTGATCGCCGGCGCGATGCAGCTCGGCCAACTCGGTCCGTACGGCGCGGCGCGCAGCCTCGGCGTTCTGTGCTTCGGCCTTCTCGCCGTCCTGTGCCTCGCGCTCGTCGAGCAGCCGTCGCGGAGCCCTCGGCTCGTCGCCTTCGCGGCGCTCGCCGCGCTGGTCTGGGGCGGGCTCGGCCTGCCGGTCGATCTGCTGCGCGGCAACAGCGCGGGCGTTCTGGATCCCTACGACGCCGGCGCCTTCCCGCTGGCTTCCGCATCGGGCGCGCTCTACCACAACCTCACCCAGTTGCTGAGCCTGCCGCTGGCCGCGGCGGCGCTCTTGGCGATTCGCAGCGGCAGCGAGGGAGCCGGTGGCTTCGCCTGGGGCGGCCTGCTGCTCGGGGCGAGCGGCCTCGTG
>CAZVOI010000644.1:0-3689 GCA_964628275.1 uncultured Acidobacteriota bacterium
GCGTCCCGCAGCCGGCGCCGGGGATCGCGCTCCAGGCAGCGCTCGAGGACGTCTCCGACACGGGCCGCGGCGGCGGGGAGCGCCGACCAGTCCGGCTCGCGGGTCAGTACCGCGGCGAGCGTGTCGCTCACGGTCTCGCCCCCGAACAGCTTCCTGCCGGTCAGCATCTCGAAGAGCAGCACGCCGAAGGCCCAGATGTCCGCGCGCTTGTCCACGGTCTTGCCGCGCGCCTGCTCAGGCGACATGTAGGCGGCGGTGCCGAGGATGACGCCCGCCTGCGTGCCGGTGTGGGCGAGAGTGGGGGACTGCGAGAGGTCGGACCCCGCCCCGGAAGCCGCGTCGCCCGAGTAGGCCTTGGCCAGGCCGAAGTCGAGGACCTTCACCTTGCCGTCGGGGGTCAGCTTGACGTTGGCGGGCTTCAGGTCGCGGTGGACGATGCCTTTCTCGTGCGCTTCCTCGAGCGCCTCGGCCACCTGCTTCGCGATCTCGAGGGCTTCGTCGACCGGGATCGGCCCGCGCTTCAGGCGCTCGGCCAGGTCCTCTCCTGGCACGAGCTCCATCGCCAGGAAGTGCGTCGTCGAGCCGTCGGCCAGCGTCGTGCTCTCGAAGCCGTAGACGTGGGCGATGTTCGTGTGGTTGAGCGAGGCCAGAAGCTTCGCCTCGCGCTCGAAGCGGGCGAGGCGCTCCTTGTCCTGCGCCAGCTCGGCTGGCAGCACCTTGATCGCGGCGTCGCGTCCGAGCTTGCTGTCGGTCGCGCGATAGACCTCACCCATCCCGCCGGCGCCCAGCGCGGCGATGACCTCGTATGCGCCCAGCCGGGTGCCGATCACGCGGCCACTCTCATGAAGCGACACTCACCGGGTCCCGGTCTCGACGCCTGCCGCCAGCAGGCGCTGCCAGTTGCGCACGAGCGCGAGCGGCCGCGGCCCGCGGATGCCTCCGACCCGGGCGTTCCAGACGATTCGCGTTCCATCGGGGCTGACGTCGAAGGGAGCCCAGTGTCCCCTGGCGCGCTCGACACTCATGATCTTCGCGGGCGTGCCGATGCGGAAGGGCTCGCCCGGCTGGACCGCGACGCTGACCAGCTCGGAGGCCGTCGTCCAATCCCCTTGCACGTAGTAGAGCTTGCGACCGTCCCGCGACCAGCGAGGAGCTCCGCCGCCATCGCGGGAGATCTGCCAGCGACCGCCCGTCTGCCGGAGCCCGTAGACGTAGACCTCCATCCTTCCCGTCGCGTCCGAGGTCGTCAGCAGCCACCCGCCGTCGGGAGACAGCGACGGTGCGGTCTCGGCGAACGGCGTGGCGACGAGGATCTCCAAGGACCCGTCGCGCACGTCGATCTTGCCGACGTCCATCGGATGCTCGGGATGGTCGATGACGATCAGGAGCGACTGGCCGTCCGCTGACCAGTCGGACAGGAACAACGCCGTCGTCTTCGGATCGGCGGCGTAGACGCGCTCGGCCTCCCCGATGCCGGACGCCCGCTTGCGGCGGATCGAGAACCCGCCGTCGCTCGCGACGAAGGCGATCCACTGCCCATCGGGCGACCATGCCGGATCCTCCTCGTTCCCCGGCTCGAACGTCAGTCGGGTCGCGGTGCCGCGGTCGAGGTCGCGAACCCAGATGTCGCCATCGCGCACGTAGGCGATCCTTGATCCCTCAGGCGAAAGCCGGGGGCTGACCGTCGTGCCCGTCGCGTCCGTGATCGTCTCCAGGCGCCTTCCATCACTCGCGAACAGCTCGAGGCGCGACGACTCCGCCTCTCCCTTCTGGTACACCAGAGTGCCGCTCGCGGACGCGACGAACGCGCCGAACTCGAGCGCGCCGTAGCCCACGCCATCGGCGAGCGGGACCGGGTCCCCGGAGACCTGCAGTGTCCGAGGATCGAAGCGCCTGGCGAGCGCCGCACCCTCGTTCCAGTAAAGGAGGTGGTCCGGCGGCACGAACTCGACCGACGAGTTGGCCCGGATCAGCGGTCGCCGCTCCTTCGAATCGAGGTCGAGCACCTCGATCACGCTCTGGCCACCCTTCGTCGACCCCTGTCCGGTCTGGGCGACGAAGAGCACGTGCTTCCCGTCGGGCAGGAACCAGGGCCAACGGTGCGAGAACTCTTGCCGCTCCGCCAAAAACCGCGTCAGTGTCGTCGGCTCCCCACCTCGTGCCGGAACCTGGTGCAAGACGCCGCGTCCGCTCAAGCCGCCCGCGCTGAAGACGATGCGGTTGTCCGGGCCCCAGCTCCCGCCGCGTCCCGCGGCAGCAGCGCAGACGGTCTGCACGGCACCGCCCGAGACGCTCGTTCTCTTGAGCATCTGCCGGGCGAAGAAGCCGATCTGCAGGCCGTCGGGCGAGAAGAACGGGTAGCGGGCGTCCTCGGTACCGGGAAGCGGGATCGGGTCCAGCTCGCCGATGCGATGCACGTAGAGGCGCGTCACGCCGCTCCCGTCGTCCGCCGGATAGGCGAGCAGCGTGCCGTCCGGCGCCAGCGCGAGCCCGTTGAAGGTCACATCGATCTCGAACCCGGCCGGAAGCGGAATCGCGAACCGCTCGAGCCGCCTCCCCGCTGAATCGCCGCGCAGCCAGAGCACCCCGAAGACGAGGGCGCCGGCGAGGACGCCCAGCAGGGGCCACAGCCAGGGCCATCGCGCGGGTGCGGAGGCGAGGACGACCTCGCCCTGCCCCCCTTCCAATCGCACGTCGCCGATGTCGCGCAGCCGCTGGCGCGGGTCGCGCTCGAGGCAGCGTCGCAGCGTGTCACGCGCCGCGGCGGGCAGCGCCGAGGGGAGAGCCCCCCATTCGAATTCCCTCGTGAGCACGGCGGCGAGCACGTCGCTCACGGTCTCTCCGCCGAAGAGCTGCCGACCCGTGAGCATCTCGAACACCACGACACCGAACGCCCAGATGTCCGCCCGCTTGTCCACGGTTTTGCCGCGCGCCTGCTCGGGCGACATGTAGGCGGCGGTGCCGAGGATGAGGCCGGCCGCGGTGCCGGTGTGCGCGAGCGTGGGCGACTGCGACAGGTCGGAGGATGCCGCGCCCGGGCCTTCCCACGCCTTCGCGAGGCCGAAGTCGAGCACCTTGACCTTGCCGTCCGGCGTGAGCTTGACGTTCGCGGGCTTCAGGTCACGGTGGACGATGCCCTTGTCGTGGGCCTCTTCCAGGGCTTCGGCGATCTGCTTCGCGATGGCGATCGCTTCGTCGACCGGGATCGCGCCGCGCTTCAGGCGCTCGGCGAGGTCTTCTCCTTCGACGAGCTCCATCGCGAGGAAGTGCGCGCTCGACCCGTCCGACAGCGTGGCGCTCTCGAAGCCGTAGACGTGGGCGATGTTCGTGTGGTTGAGCGAGGCCAGAAGCTTCGCCTCGCGCTCGAAGCGGGCGAGGCGCTCGGGATCCTGCGCCAGCTCGGCGGGCAGGAGCTTGATCGCGACGTCGCGGCCTAGCTTCGTGTCCGTCGCGCGGTACACCTCGCCCATCCCACCTGCGCCGATCGCGGCGGTGATGCGGTAGTGCGCGAGGGTCGTGCCGATCATCTAGCGAACGTTCTCGATCATGCCGATGTTCGCCTGCTGGACTTCCTGCGAGCCGAAGACCACGTGGCGTCCGTCGGGAGAGACGTCGAGGTAGTTCTGCCCGAGCCCCTTCGCTGCCGCCCAGTAGGAATAGACGAGGCGCTTGGTCGCGACGCGCGTGAG
>CAZVOI010000645.1:0-25876 GCA_964628275.1 uncultured Acidobacteriota bacterium
GGGCTCGTCGGATGCTTTGGCCTGGACGGCCAAGAGGGCATCGCCGAAGTCGACCTTTTCACGCGCCATGAGCGCCAAGGCTTCCAATAGAGGCTCTCGGGATTCAATGGCCACGCCATCTGAACAAAGGAATTCCGAGAGGGTCGCAGCAATGGTGGAAGCGGGGAACTTATAGAACCGGTGCAGCACCCAGACGATTTCCGCCACCGTTATCGTCGAAATGCGCAGAAGAATCTGTCCTTTGGAGGCTTTTTCGGCAAGCACTGCTGCCTTTGCCGCCTGAGCTTCCGGCTCGCCCGTGAAAAGCCTGAGCAGGATGTTTGCATCTACCCAGACCGCCTTCATGACCGGGGACTCTTGTGGCGCTTGGCGAGGGATTTGGCCGTCCTCTCGCGAACGGTCTGGGTGCCGGGGAACGGCTCGCTGGTTTTGAAGGCCCCCAGAAAATCAGAGGCCTGTCGCCTGGGCACCACGCGTATCCGCACCTCCTGCCCTTCGCTCTCGAAGAGCAGGCGGTCTCCCGGTTTGATGCTCAAGAGGTGGCGGATCTTGGAAGGAATCGTCACCTGGCCTTTGCTGGTCACGCTGGCCGTACTCATGGCAATCCTCCTTACATTTCGACAATAGCAAGGAGGTTGAACCAATGCAAGGGGCCGTGGTGGCCGGTGTTCGCATCGGCTAACGCCGCGGGCGAGGGCGCCTGCGCCACCCCAAAAAGGGCGGTCGGGTGGGGCGGTTCGGAGTCATGGATGGTCTTTACTTTCGCTTTTGCTTCGCCATATGATGCCGAACCAGGAAGGCGCTTCTCTCCCGAGAGGACGGGGCGATGGAGACAGACGTCAAGCTCAAGGTGTTGTTCCGCAAGTACGCCGCCGGCTTGCTGGAACTCACCGGGGATGCGGGATCGGAGGTGCTGTCCGCCGAAGTCGTGGAGCTGCAGGACTTCAAGCGATCGGTGGACTGCCTGCTGAAGCTTCGGCGCGGCCAGGAGGTCTACTACCGCCATGTGGAGTTCCAGGCGGAAGCCGACTCGGACATGCCTGAGCGTTGTTTTCGCTACAACACCCAACTGGTGCTCCAGTGCCGGGCTCCAGTACTCACCACTGTCGTGTACCTGTTTCCGCCCGGGCCAACCTCCCGGACCTTGAGCTTCGAGGTGAGGCTGGCGAATCGCTTGGTCAACGCCTGGCGCTTCGACGTGGTCTGCCTGTGGGAGGTGGACGCGCAGGCGGCTCTGGCCCACGGCGCACCCGGCCTGCTGGCGCTGGTCCCCCTGATGCGGGGAGGCGAGGACTTGGAGCTGATCGCCGCCGCAGACCGGAGAATCGAGGAGGCCGCACCCGGCGAGGCGGGACGAGACGCGGCCGCCATTTTGTTGTTGCTTGCGGGCCGGCACTACACTGTGAATGAGCTTTCGAAGGCGGTCAGGAGGTCGAAGATGATCCGGTCGAGCGTATGGGAGGAGGCGCTGGCGGAAGGGCTGACCAAGGGGAGGGCCGAGGGGCGGGTCGACGCGGAGCGTGAGCTGTGCGCCGATCTGGTTCGCGAGTTGCACCCCTTCATCACGGGTCGGGTCCTGCCCGTGATCGAGTCGTGCAGCGATCCGTCCGCCCTCAAGCGTTGGGCGCTGCTGGCGGCGAAGGGCACGGACGCCGACCTGCTGAAAGAGCTGAGCCTCGGCTGAGGGCACGCAAGGGAACGTGATCACGATCCTTCACGGTAAGCGCTGACCGTCACCCACCCGGACGTAACCCGGGAGCTTGCTGCCGCCAAGCGATACCTGGCCCTCCAAAACGCGCCGCTGGACGACGAACCCGTGACACCGGAGGAGGAGGAGGCCGCCGTTGCCGTCGCACGCGAGGAACTGCCGACGAGTGGCGCCTGCGCGTGGGCTCGTAGAATCGGCTCTGTGTCATCTGGGTATTACACGGGGTAGCGCTGGACGCCGAGATGGTTGAAGTCAACAGACGGCGGTACAATGGGCGTTGCGCTAGTAAGGCTGCCGCGGCATCGGCTGTGAAGCCTGGGGGGCTCCATGTGCATCGTGACCCTTTCGATTCCTGATGAGTCCGTCGACGCGCTCCAATTGAACCCAGACGAGCTGGCAGTTGAACTGCGCCTCGCGGCCGCCATCAAGCTGTTCGAAGTCGGACGGCTATCTTCCGGTAGCGCGGCCGCGCTCGCCGGGCTACCCCGTCCCGTGTTCCTCACGAAGCTCGCCGACTACGGCGTCGATACCTTCCGCCTGACCGGCGATCAGCTCGCGCAGGAACGACGGTTTGCCTGATGCCCTCGACCTCATCAGCGACACATCTCCGCTCCAGTTCCTTCACCAAATCGAGTTGCTGCACATCTTGCCGGCGTTGTCGCATCGCGTGGTTGTGCCACCCGCCGTCGTGGCCGAACTGAGCACAGAGGGAAGCGCTCGCCTTGGCGGTGGACTCGCCGGAGTCCGTGCTCATCCTGGATGACGCGCTCGCCCGTGGCATTGCCCAATCTCTTGGGTTGCCCTTCACGGGGACGCTTGGCCTGCTCGTCGACGCCAAACGCGCTGGGCTTGTTCCGGCCGTCTCTCCACTTCTCGACCGGCTTCGTGCGCTCCGCTTTCGTCTTGCCGTGCACACTCGACTCGCAGTCCTGCGGCTCGCTGACGAAGAGTAGCGGCTAGGTCATTAGGTTACGGCACGAGCTCAGCCTGGACGCCGTAACGCAGCCCCTCGGACGAGCCTCCCGTGGCGAGGCTGTCGCCGAAACGGCGCGGCAGGCTCGCGCCACTTGTCCAGAGGTGCTCCACTCGCTGGCACGGGATACTTCCGGAAGTATTCGGGCAATCAAGCTGAGGGGCCCGACGCGGCTTAGAAGAGCTTCGCCTTGACGATCAGGATGTCGCCGGCCAACACCGGGTCCTCCAACCCGATCTTTTTTTCCTCCTTCTTGCCGCCTTCTTTCTGGCGCACCACGCGCACGCTTCTCGAGGACCTCTCGGAGAAACCGCCCGCCAGGCTGATCACCTGGCGAACCGTCGTGCCGGGCCTGAAAGAGAAGCCACCCGGGCTGCGGACTTCGCCCGTGACGAACACCTTGGACGCCTGTGGGATGAACACCGTGTCGCCCGGCTGGAGCGAGATGTTCTTCTCGAGGTCGCCGGCCTCGATCTCCGCGAGGTTGACGCGTATCGCCGTGGCCTTGGCCGCCTTTGCGGCGACGTCCGTTGGCAGCACCGGCCCCTTCACTTCTTCCGCCGGTCGCACCACGACGACCTCGGAGCCCGCGTTGCCGGTGGTGGGTCCGGCCCGGGCCAGGATCTGGATGATGGTGGTGTTGCCCTCGAGCGGGTAGGTCCCCGGCTTCGCGATCTCACCCACGACGTAGACGGACTTGCTCCGGTATTCCTGAACCGTGACGGTGACCTGCGGGTTCCGGACGAAGTCTTTGGCGAGCAGCGCCACGGTCTGGCGCTGCAGCTCGTCCGGCGTCAGGTCGGCTGCTTTCACCCGCCCGATCAGCGGGAACATGATCGTGCCGTCGGGCTGAACCACGACCGACTGCGTGAGGGCATCCTGGCCGTAAACCACGATCCGCAGGATGTCGCCGGAGCCGATGACGTACTCGTTCGGCCGGGCCGCGGGCTTGCTCCCCGCGTCGGGTGTCGCCGCCGGGGCGGCGGTCGCTTTGGGGCCCGGTGCGGGTGGCGCGGGACGGGCCCGGCCGGTCGGCGGCGAGGCCGCGGGTATTTCTTCAGGCGAGGCGGGCGCTGTTGCGGGGGCTGCGGGTTTCAGGGGATAGACCATCGAGACGCCGTCGAAGCCGTCGGGCTTCCGGGTCGAGATCGTCGTGGCGAACACGCGGAGGTCCGCGCCCTGCCCTCGCTTCGCGACCCTGCCCTCGTCGGGGCAGCTCGCTCCGTCCTTCACGGCCAACGCGCTGGCCTGGGGCGTCTGGGTGCTGGTTCCGTCTTCCAATACCGCCTGAATGTAGTAGGTGACGTGCTTGTCTTTGGGCTTCGGCAGCCGGGCGCCGAACCGGCCGCTCTGCACGGTGCCGCTGCGCAGCGTCATCGGCACGTAGTAGAAATCGTCGTGGTCCGGTGCCGCCTTGAAGTAGAGGCGGACGCTGACCTTCTGGCCGGGTGCTATCTCCGCGACGAGATCGGAGAACTGGCCTTGGACCACGCAGTCGACCGGCTCGTGACGAATCGTCAGCGCGGCAACCAGCAGCAGCCCCGTCAGCATTGGCGAATAATGATACCGCTTCCTCCCGCGCCGCCCGCTTCGGCCTGCGAAGCAGCGCGACAGGGCGATCGACTACTCGGGCCATCCTTCGCCGTCCGTCTGGGCCCAGTCCTTACCCAGCGCGACGCGCCAGCGTTCACGCTCGGCCGCCTTGTATGCGGCGTTCAGGCTGTTGCGGTCGGGCCGGAGTCTCGCCTTGACCGCTTCGCCAATGAAAGCGCTGATGCCCTTGGGTGGAAGCTCCTTCTTCGGACGCCGCACCGCCATCGCTGCACCTCAGATCCTGTATTGTGCATCGAAGCGTAGGCTACCTTCGGCCCTCGAAGCTGGTCTCGAAGTCGTTGTCGTCGGTCCGCTGGCGTCCGCCCGCGCACATCTGCCATCCCTACCACTCGCCCGTTTCGTCGTCACTACCCAAGGCAGGAGCCGGATGCGGCAATGCCGCATGTCCGGATCTGTGGAGGGGTTATGAGCAATCACGATTCCTACTCCAACTGCTGTCGATGAGGCACTGGCGAGGCTCGTGAGTTGGAACTTCCGGCACGTGGTGAACCTGGCTCGGATTCATGGGTACCATGGAGTGAACGCGAAGCTCGGATACCCGACAATCGAGATTCGATCTCCGAGAGAGGTGCTCGCCGATGAGTAACACTTCAACCAAGACGTTCGACACCGTCCACATGGTGCGGGCTGTTCGCGACGAGGTGAGTGCAACGATCGCAACGATGTCGGCCGAGGAGGAGAATCGCTGGCTCCGATCTACGGAGTTCTCCGATCCGAAGCTAAGGCGCCTCATGGAGTTGGCTGCCCAAGAAGGCGCCGCAGCCGACGCCGCGCCGCGTCGGGGCTGAGCCCGATCGTTTGGGCGTCCTAGCTCGGAGACACGAGCCGTCTCCGGACCTCGAAGCTGGTTTCGAAGTCGATGTCTTGGCGCAGCGAATGCCACACCGAGCAGTAGGTTTCGCGCGAGAGGGCGATCGCGCGTTCGACCTTCTCTTCGGGGACGTCGCCCGTGACCGTGAAGTGCAGCCGCACCGCCAGGAGTCGCCTCGGCTCCTCGGCGCTGCGTTCTCCGTCCAGGCGCGCCGACAAGCCGCTGAGCGGCAGCCGGCCTTTTTGAAGGATGTGGACGACGTCGGCCGCCATGCAGCCGGCCAGGCTGGACGCCAGCGTTTGGACGGGCGACGGTCCGGCCAGTGAGTTGCCGTCGAGCAGCAGCGAGGTCGAGCCCGAGCGGGCGCTGAACCGGAGATCGCCGCTCCACTCCAGGTCGACGTGAACGGCCGGGCCGCTCACGCGGGGATCAGCTCCAGGTGTTGCGGCCCCGCCTCGCTGACCGCGGCGCGCGGGATGTTGCGGTCGAAGGTGGCGAGACGCCCACGCCGGTGCGTGGCGAGGCCGAGCAGGTAGACGTCGGTGAGCTGGCGGTGCGTCAAGCCAGCCGGCCAGGTGAAGATGCGCGCGTCGCGCAGCGAGATTTCGTCGGGCCAGAAGGCGTGTTGGTCGCTAAGGCAGAACTCGCTCAAGCGCCTCCGGACCGTTGCCGGTGTCTCGTGGACTCCCGAGTACGTCGCGTTGGAGAGGATCCGCACCAAGCCGTTCTCGGTGAGCGGACAGGTCGCCCAGCCGCCGGCCTTGGCGCTCGCGAACCAGCGGTGCGCCGCCTCGTGGTGGACGTGGTCGGGATCGAACAAAGCCACCAGCACGTTGACGTCGAGCAGCGCCACTCGCTTCACGCTTCGTCGCGGAGTCGATTGACCTGTTCCAGGCTCGGGCGTGGGCTGCCTTTCGGCCGCCGGGGCATCAGCGGCACGCCGTTCCGGACGCGCCGGGCCTGCTTCGGCTCGAGCGCCTGACGCGCCAGGTCGGAGAGCACGCGGCCGGCCGTGGTGCCCCGATTCGCGGCGATCTCTTTGGCGGCGTGCAGCACGTCGTCGTCGACGTCCAGGGTCGTTCTCACCGCGGCAGCATCATGCATCACGCATCTGATGTCAACAGGTGAAGGGCCTGACGGGCCTGACGGGTGAAGGCCGGATGGCTCGAGGCCGACACGCGCCATTGACACCCGCCGCGGCCGGCCTCTATAGTCCCAGCTTCATGTCGATTTCGCCCACGTCGGTCGCGCGGTTTCGGCCCTCGGCCGGAGTGGGGCAGTGGCGTCGCTCCTTTCATCATCGCTATCACGGATAGCGGCGGGCCGGGAGGCCCGCACAGGGTTTCCTGGAGAGAAAGAGCGCGATTCGAGAAAGCCTCTTCAGGAATCCTGAAGAGGCTTTTTTACTGAGATGACCGAGATCTGCGTCAGCCTGACGGACGAGACGACGGCCCAGGTGGTCGAGCGGATGAAGGAGCTGTCGGGGGTCGCCGACATCTTCGAGATCCGCGGCGACCTGCTCCTGGACCTCGACCTGCTCGCGATCCTGCGCGAGAAGAGCGCGCCGCTGCTGTTCACGGCGCGCTCGGTCTCCGAGGGCGGGCGCTGGCCGGATGACGACCCGCGGCGTCCGAAGGTGCTGCTCGAGGCCGCCAGGCGCGGCTTCGACTACGTCGACGTCGAGTTCAAAGCCGGCTACACCCAGGTGATCCTGGAGAAGGCCGGCCGCGGCCTGGTGCTGTCGTTTCACGATCTTCGTGGCACGCCCGAGAACCTCGACGGCCTGTATGCGCGGATGGTGAAGGCCAGCGCCGACATCGTGAAGATCGTGACGACACCCAAGTCGGTCGGCGACGTCGGCCGCTTGCTCGCCTTCGCCAAGCGCGTCAAGGAGAAGGCCGGCCCGCCGCTGATCGCGCTCGCGATGGGGCCGCTGGGCATCATCACGCGTGTGCTCGCGGGCCGTTACGGGGCTCCCTTCACGTTCGCGAGCTCGGCTCACGGCAGGGAGGCGTCGCCCGGGCAGATCACGGCGGCCGTGATGGCGGACCTCTACCGGGTGCGCCAGATCGGTCCGGAGACGAAGCTCTTCGGCGTCCTCGGATCCGAGGTCGAACGCAGCCTGTCGCCGATCCTGCACAACCGCGCCTTCGAGACGCTGGGCATCGACGCGGTGTACGTGCCGCTCGAAGCCGAGGCGCTCGAGCCGTTCATCCGCGCGCTGCCCGACCTGGGTTTGTCCGGCTTCAGCGTGACACGGCCGTACAAGGTCGACATCCTGCAGTATCTCGACGAGATCGACGAAGCCGCGGCGCTCTGCGGCAGCGTCAACACCGTGGTCGTGCAGGACGGCCTGCTGCGCGGGTCGACCACCGACGGCACCGGCATCGTGACGCCGCTCAAGAAGCGGATCGACGTCAAGGGCAAGAGCGTCGTGATCATCGGCGCCGGCGGGGCGGCGCGCGCGGCGGCGCTGGCGCTGCAGACCCGCGGCGCGGCCGTCAGCGTGCTGGCGCGCGACCCGCAAAAGGCCGCCGAGGTGGCCGCCGCGGTCGGCTGCGCGGCCGGCGCGCTCTGCGACGTCCAGGCCTACGGCTGGGACGTCCTGATCAACGCGACACCGGTGGGCTCGGCGGCGAATCCCCTCGAGACGCCGATCCCCGCGGCCGCGCACCGCGCCGGCAGCGTCGTCTTCGACATGGTCTACGACCCGCTCGAGACCCAGTTCCTGCGCGACGCCCAGGCCGCCGGAGCCACGATCATCGACGGTCTCGAGATGCTCTTGGCGCAGGCCGTGGTGCAGTTCGAGATGTGGACCGGGCGCGACGCGCCCGTTCAAGAGATGAAGTCGGCGGTGTTGTTCCTCGCCCAGGGCCAGCAGGACTAGCGCCGTGTCGCGCAGCCTCACCCAGGTTCCTCCCGGCGTGCAGTGCTTCGTGGGCGACGAGGCGCGCCGGCGCCGCGCCATCGAGGACGTGGTGCTGGGCGTCTTCGAGGGCTGGGACTACGAAGAGATCATCCCGCCGCTCTTCGACTACGCCGACGTGTTCACGGGAGAAGCGCTGGCGCACAAGACCTACTCGTTCGTCGGGCGCGACGGCAGCCTGTTGGCGCTGCGCCCCGACTTCACCAGCCTGCTCGCCAAGATCGCGGCCGGGCGGCTCCACGACCGGCCCACGCCGATCCGCCTCTACTACTCGGGCGAGGTGCTGCGCTACGAGCCTCCCAAGGCCGGCCGGCAGAGCGAGCTCTACCAGATAGGTCTCGAGCACCTGGGCGGCGAAGCGCGCGCGGCCGACGTCGAGGTGCTCGCGGTCGCGGCCGAGTGCCTGGATCGCCTGGGCGCCTCGGGCTGGGTGATCGCGCTCGGCCACGTCGGGGTCTTCGCCGGCCTGGTCGCGGCCGCGGGCACGAATCCGGCCGAGACCGAGCTGCTGCGCTCGCGGATCGAGGCCAAGGACGTCTCGGGCGTGCGTGAGATCCTCGCCGGCGCGCGGACCCCGGCGCCCGCGGCGGAAGCGCTGGCGCGGCTCTGCTCGTTCGCCGGCGACCCGCCGATCTTGGGCATGGCGGAGCAGGCGTTCGCCGCGTTCCCGGAAGCCGCCGCGGCGCTGCGCGAGCTTCGAGGCGTGGCCGCGTCGCTCGATGCCTGCGGCCTCTCGGCCCACGCCGCGATCGACCTCGGCGAAGTACGCGGCCTCGACTACTACACGGGCTTCGTCTTCCGCGTCTACGCGCGTGGCCTCGGCTTCGAGGTCGGCGGCGGCGGCCGCTACGACACGCTCCTGGCGCGCTTCGGCCGGCCGATGCCGGCGGTCGGCTTCATGCTCGGCCTGGATCGCGTCGCGCTGCTCCTGCAGAAACAGGATCGTTCGGGCGCGGCCGCGCTTCCGCCGGCGACGGCCGTCCACGGCGCCGACCTGGGGGTGGCGCTGCGCCGGGCCCGCGAGTTGCGAGCCGGCGGCCGGCGCGTGCGTTTCGGCGACGCGAGCGCCGCATGAGCCTCACGATCGCGCTCTCCAAGGGCAAGCTGCTTCCGGGCAGCGAGGCGCTGTTCAAGAAGGCCGGCCTCGACTTCCCGAACGGCGAGGGCCGCAAGCTGGTCGTGGCGATGGACGGGCTGCGCTTCCTGTTCGTGAAGGACGGCGACGTGCCGACCTACGTCGAATACGGCGTCGCCGACTGCGGCGTCGCGGGCCGCGACACGTTGCTCGAGGCGCAGAGCGACGTCTACGAGCCGCTCGACCTCGGCTTCGGGCGCTGCCGGCTGGTGGTGGCGCGGCCGCTTGGCGCGACCGCGCTCGAGAGCGCCTCGACGCTGCGCGTAGCGACCAAGTATCCGCGCGTCGCCGCCGCGCACTTCCAGAGCCGCGGCGTCTCGGTCGAGGTGGTCAAGCTGATGGGCTCGGTCGAGATAGCACCCGGTCTCGGCCTCGCCGACTGCATCGTGGACGTGGTCGAGACCGGTCGTACGCTCGCGGCCAACGGCCTCGAGGCGGTCGAGGAGATCGCGGTTTCGACCGCGCGCTTCGTGGTCAACCGCGCCAGCTACCACGCGCGCCGCGAGGACGTCAGCTTCTTGATGGGCGCGTTGCAGAAGGCCGTGGCGTGAGGCGCCTCGGCTTCGGCTCCAGCGCCTGGCGCGCGTATCGGAACGGGCTGCCGCGAGCGTCGCGGCGGGATCCGACCGTGGAGCGCGCCGTCGAGCACGTGCTGCGCGACGTGCGCCGGCAAGGCGACGCCGCCGTGGTTCGCTACACGCGGCGCTTCGACGGCGTCGATCTGTCGCGCAGCGGCATCCGGGTCTCGGCCGCGGACGTTCGCGCCGCCGCTCGCCGCGCCGATCCGAAGCTGGTCGCGTCTTTGCGCGCGATCGCCAGGCGCATCGAAGCCTTCCATCGGAAGCAGAAGGATCGCGGCTTCCGGATGCGGCTTCGCGATGGCTCGCTCCTCGAAGAGCTGGTGGGACCGATCGACTCGGCCGGCCTGTACGTGCCGGGCGGGGCCGGCGCGTATCCGTCGTCGGTGCTGATGACAGCCATCCCGGCGCGTGTCGCCGGCGTGCCGCGGCTGGTGGTGGTGACGCCGCCGCGTGCTCTCGAGGCCAACCCCGCAGTGGCCGCCGCGCTGGTCGTGGCCGGGCTCGAAGGCGCGGTGTTCCGGGTGGGTGGCGCTCAGGCGATCGCGGCGTTGGCCTACGGGACAAGGAGCCTCCAGCGCGTGTCGAAGATCGTGGGACCCGGCAACGCCTACGTCGCCGCCGCCAAGCGCCAGGTGCGCGGCGCCGTCGAGATCGACGGCGACGCGGGCCCGAGCGAGGTCGTGATCCTGGCCGACCAGAGCGCCGACCCGAAGCTGGTCGCGTCCGACCTCTTGGCGCAGGCCGAGCACGGCAGCGGCGACGAGACGCTGGTGCTGGTCACGACCGATCGCGGCCTCGCCGACGCCGTCCTCGAGCTCGTCTACGCGGGGCTCGCCCAGGTGGCGAACCCGGCACGCGCGCGTCGCGCGCTCGATCGCAACGGCGCGAGCGTGATCGTGAAGGATCTGGCGGCCGGCGTCCGCGCGGTGAACGCGCTGGCCCCCGAGCACGTCCAGGTGATGGCGCGGGGCGGCGCCTTCTGGGCCAGGCGGCTCGTGGCCGGAGCCGTCTTCGTGGGCCGATACACGCCGGTGGCCGCCGGCGACTACGGGGTCGGCCCCAACCATGTCCTGCCGACGGGCGGCTCGGCGCGCTTCCGGTCGCCGCTTTCGGTGCGTGACTTCGAGCGCCGCTCGAGCCGCGTCACGCTCACCGAGCGCGGCTTGCGGCGGATCGCGAAGGACGTCGAGCGGGTCGCCCGCGCCGAGGGCTTTCCGGGGCATGCGCTCTCCGTCGCGGCGCGTTGGGCGAGCTGAGATGGCGACACCCCTCGAGGCTCCGAGCGACGCGCTGCGGCATGTGAAGCCGCAGGTTCGCCGGATCGCCGCCTACGCGCTCGCCGCGCGTCCGGCCGCGATCAAGATCAACCAGAACGAGAACCCGTTCGACCTCCCCGAGGGCGTGAAGCGAAAGGTGGTCGCGGCCGCGCTCGAGCGGCCCTGGTCGCGCTACCCGGAGTTCGATCCGACCGAGCTTCTCGGGCGGCTCGCGGCCTTCGCGGGCTGGCGCGCCGACGGTGTCCTGGCGGGCAACGGCTCGAACGAGCTGATCCAGGCGCTCCTGCTGGTGACGGTCGGCGCGGGCGCGCGCGTCGTGATCCCCCAGCCCACGTTCACGCTGTACGCGCTCCTGACCAAGATCCTGGGCGGCGACGTCGTGCCGGTTTCGCTCGGACCCGAGCTCCAGTACGACGCGACGGAGCTGCGGCGGGTCCGGTGCCTTACCGAAGCGCCGCTCACGATCGTGTGCTCGCCCAACAACCCCACCGGCGGCTCGCTGGCCCTGGCCGAGGTCGCCGCGATGTGCGACGAGGCCGACGGCCTGGTGGTGGTGGACGAGGCCTATCACGAGTTCGCGAAGCGCAGCGCGGCGCCGCTCTTGCGCGACCACTCGAACCTGATCGTGCTGCGCACCTTCTCGAAAGCGATGTCGATGGCAGGCCTGCGCGTGGGTTACCTGATGGCCTCGCCGGAGCTGGTGCGCGAGATCAACAAAGCCCGGCTACCCTACAACCTGAACGTGCTCTCCCAGACGGCGGCGATCGCGGCGCTCGATGCCTGGCCGGAGCTGCAGAAGACCGTCGACCTCTTGATCGCCGGGCGCGAGGCGCTGCTCGAGGGGCTGCGGGCGATTCCCGGAGTCCGGGCCTACCCGTCGGACGCCAATTTCATCCTGCTCGAGCTGCTCGATTCCGAGCCGAAGCCCGTGTTCGAAGCGATCTACCGGCGCGGCGTGCTGGTGCGCGATGTGAGCGGATATCCGCGGCTCTCGCGTTGCCTGCGCGTCAGCGTCGGCAGCGAGCTGGAGAACACCGCGTTCCTCGACGCGCTCGGTCATGCCTTGCAGGAACAGCGGCTCGCGAAGGGAGCCCGATGAAACGGCGGTCCTCGAAGCGGGCGCGCAAGACGCGCGAGACCGACATCCGTCTGTCGCTCGACCTGGACGGCGGCGGCCGCTCGAAGATCTCGACCGGCATCGGCTTCCTGGATCACATGCTCACGGCGCTCGCCACGCACGCGCGGCTCGATCTCGAGATCGCCTGCAAGGGCGATCTCCACGTCGACGCACACCACAGCGTCGAGGACGTGGGCATCGTGCTGGGCGACGCGATCCTGGAGGCGCTCGGCGACAAGCACGGGATCGTGCGCTTCGGGCACGCCTATGTCCCGCTCGACGAAGCGCTGTCGCGCTCGGTGATCGACCTCTCCGGCCGGCCGTATCTTCAGTATGACGTCACGTTCAAGGCGAAGAGCGTCGGCGCCCTGCCCACCGAGCTGATCGAGGACTTCTTCTGGGCGCTCGCCGATCACGGCCGGATGAACATCCATCTCGACAACCTGCGCGGCCGGAACGCGCACCACATCGCCGAGACGCTCTTCAAGTCCACCGCCCGGGCGCTCCAGATGGCGGTCGCGATCGATCCCCGCGCCGCCGGCGTGCCGAGCACCAAGGGGTCGCTGTGATCGCGATCGTCGACTACGGGATCGGCAACCTGGGCAGCGTGACCAAGGCGTTCGCGCACGTGGGCGCGGCCTGCCGATTGACCGGCGATCCGGTCGAGCTGCTGGAGGCCGAGGCGCTGGTGCTGCCCGGCGACGGCGCTTTCGGAGCCACGATGCGGGAGATCCAGGCGCGGCGTCTCGAAGCGCCGCTACGGCGAGCCGTGGAGCAGGGAACTCCGCTACTGGGCATCTGCATCGGGATGCAGGTGCTGTTCGAGGAGAGCGAGGAGCACGGGCGCCACGCGGGCCTGGGACTTCTGCCTGGCCGGGTGCGGCGTTTCGCCGGCGATCTGCCGGTGCCGCACATGGGCTGGAACTCTCTCCGCAAGACGCGGCCGAGCCCGCTGCTCGAGGGGATCGCCGACGGCGACTACGTCTACTTCGTCCACTCCTATTTCTGCGACACAGCGCCCGCCGTGACGCTCGCGACTTCGGACTACGGCCGCGACTTCGCCGCCGTGGTGGGCCAGGGCTCGGTCCTGGGCGCGCAGTTCCATCCCGAGAAGAGCCAGGGCGTGGGGATTCGCATCATCCGCAATTTCGTCGGCATCGTGGCGGCGCGGCGCAAGCCGGCCGCCGCGGCGCTGGCTCCGGTTTCGGCATCATGATCGTGGTCCCCGCGATCGACGTGCGCGGCGGCAAGGTCGTCCGCCTGAAGCAGGGCCGCCTGCAAGACGAGAAGGTCTACGGCAGCGATCCGCTCGAGGTGGCGAGGCGCTTCGAGAGCGAAGGCGCGGTTCGGCTGCACGTGGTGGACCTCGACGCCGCGATCGAGGGCAAGCCGCAGCCCGACATCATCGAGGCGCTGATCGGCTCGGTCAAGATCCCGGTCGAGGTGGGCGGCGGCCTGCGCACGCTCGAGAACGCGATGCGCTTCAAGTCGTTCGGCGCCGATCGCGTGATCTTCGGAACCGCCGCGATCAGCGACCCGGGCGTCGTCCACGAAGCGCTGCTGCGCTTCCCGGAGGCCGTGGCGGTGGCGCTCGACGCGCGCAACGGGCGCGTCACGGTGGGCGGATGGAAGGAAGTCACCACGGTCCACGCGTTGACGCTGGCCGAACGCGTCAAGAGCTGGGGCGTGCGGCGGATCCAGTACACCGACGTGGTGCGCGACGGCACGCTGCTCGGACCCAACGTCGAGGCCGCCACCGAGCTGGCGCGCGTCTCGGGCCTGAAGATCACGGCGGCCGGCGGCATCTCGAGCCTCGAGGATCTCCGGAGGCTGCGGGGTGCGTCGCCGCTGGTGGACGAGGTGGTGGTCGGGAAGGCGCTCTACGACGAGCGCTTCACGTTCGCGGAAGCCCGCGACTCGGCCCTCTAGGATGCTCGCCAAGCGGCTGATCCCGTGCCTCGACGTGAACCACGGCCGCGTGGTCAAGGGCGTCAACTTCGTGTCGCTGCGCGATGCCGGCGATCCGGTCGAGTGCGCGGCGCGCTACGACGAGGAAGGCGCCGACGAGCTGGTGTTCCTCGACATCACGGCGTCGTCGGACGCGCGCCCGATCGTGCTCGAGATGGTGCGGCGCGTGGCCGACACGGTGTTCCTGCCGTTCACGGTCGGCGGCGGTGTTCGCTCGATCGAGGACGCCGACGCGCTGCTGCGCGCCGGAGCGGACAAGGTCGCGGTGAACACCGCGGCCGTCGCGGACCCGGCGCTCCTGGAGCGGCTGGCGCAACGCTTCGGCTCGCAAGCCGTGGTGCTGGCGATCGACGCGCGGCGCTCAGCGCGCGATCCAGGGAGCTTCGAGGTCTTCACGCACGGTGGCCGTCGCGCCACCGCCAAGGACGCGCTGGCCTGGGCTCGCGAGGGCGCTCGGCTCGGCGCCGGCGAGATCCTGCTCACCAGCATGGACAAGGACGGCACCAAGGACGGCTTCGACATCGAGCTGACGCGCGCGGTCGCCGACGCCGTGCCGGTTCCAGTGGTGGCCTCGGGCGGCTGCGGCAACGTGGCGCACATGGCCGAGGTGCTCAGCCAGGGTCACGCCAGCGCGGCGCTCGCGGCCTCGATCTTCCACTTCGGCGAGATCCGGATCGGCGCCGCCCGCGACGCGCTGCGCGCGTCGGGCATTCCGGTGCGGCCGTGACGATTCCGCTGCCGCAGGACCTTCGCTTCGACGCGAACGGGCTGATCCCTGTCGTGGCGCAGGATCGAGCCAGCGGCGACGTGCTGATGGTCGCCTACGCCAACGCCGAAGCGCTTCGGCTCACCAGCGAGACCGGGCTGCTCCACCTGTGGAGCCGCAGCCGGCAGGCGCTCTGGAAGAAGGGCGAAACCTCGGGAAACAGCCTGCGGGTGCGCGCCGTGCGTGCCGATTGCGACCGCGACGCGCTGCTGGTCAGCGTCGACCCCGAGGGCCCGGCCTGCCACACCGGAGCCAGGACCTGCTTCGGTGAGGAATCGCCGAGCGCGGCCGGCATGCTCGAAGAGCTGCGGCGGGTGATCGCGTCGCGTCGAGCGGCTGCGCCCGAGAGCTCGTACACGGCGCGGCTCCTCGGCAAAGGCATCGATCAGGCGCTGAAGAAGATCGGCGAGGAATCGGCGGAGCTGGTGATCGCCGCCAAGGCCGAGAGCCAGGCGCGCGTCGCCGAGGAGTCGGCGGACCTGCTGTTCCATCTGCTGCTGGTGCTGGAGCTGCGCGGCGTGCCGGTGGCGGACGTGATGGACGTGCTACGGCGGCGCAGGACGGCGTCGTGAAGGCGCTCGGCTTCGAGGATTACGAGAGGCTCTCGGAAGGCGCTTCGTCGGTGCCGGTCTTCCGCGAGATCCCCGGCGATCTGCTGACGCCGGTCTCGGCGTTCCTGGCGCTCGAACGCTCCGCGTCGCGCGCCTTCCTGCTCGAGAGCGTGATCGGCGGCGAGCGCGTCGCGCGCTATTCCTTCCTGGGCCGCGATCCCGCGCTCACGCTCGAGGCGCGCGGCCGCGAGGTCTTCGCGAGGGACGCGTCGGGTGAGCGCCGCGTCGGCAGCGATCTGCTCGCGGCGCTGCGCGATGCGGTCGGTCGCCCCGCCGCCGTGGTTCCCGGGCTGCCGCGCTTCACCGGCGGTCTGGTCGGCTACCTGACCTACGACGCGGCGCGGCTCTTCGAGCGCTTGCCCGACCGCCACGCGGCGATGAAGGAGCCGCTGGCGTCCTTCTCGCTGTATCGCTCGCTGGTCGCGTTCGACCACGTCCAGCAGACGATCGTGCTGATCGCGCATGCCGCGCCCGGCCGCCGCGACGCCTACCAGACGGCGCAGGCCGAGCTCGACCGCCTGGAGCGCGACTTGCTGAGCGGCCCGCCGCCGGCCAGGCGCGAACCGCGGGCGAGCGCCGCGAACCGGCAGGCCTTTCCCGACGGCGCGGCCTACCGCGCGGCGGTCGCGCGCGCCAAGGAGTACATCGCGGCCGGCGACATCTTCCAGGTGGTGCTGTCGCGCCCGCACGACGTGGACTGCACCAGCGACCCGTTCTCGATCTACCGCGCGCTCAGGATGGTCAACCCGTCGCCGTACATGTACTTTCTGAAGGAGGAAGGCCGGGCGATCGCCGGCGCTTCGCCGGAGATGCTGGTGCGCGTCGAAGGCGCGCGCGCCGAGACGCGGCCGATCGCCGGCACGCGCCCGCGCGGCAAGACGATAGCCGACGACGAGCTGCTCGGCGAGGAGCTTCTGGCCGACGAGAAGGAGCGCGCCGAGCACGTGATGCTGGTGGACCTCGGCCGCAACGCCCTCGGCCGCGTCTGCCGTTTCGGCAGCGTCGCCGTTCCGGAGCTGATGTCGATCGAGCGCTACAGCCACGTGATGCACATCGTGAGCTCGGTGATCGGGGAGCTGCGCGAGGACAAGGACGCGCTCGACGCCCTGGTCGCGACGTTCCCCGCGGGCACGCTCTCGGGCGCGCCCAAGATCCGGGCGATGGAGATCATCGACGAGCTGGAGACCGGCGCGCGGGGCCTCTACGGCGGGGCGCTCGGCTATCTCGACTTCGCCGGAAACCTGGACTTCTGCATCGCGATTCGCACGCTGGTGATCGAGAACGGCAAGGCGCGCGTCCAGGCAGGAGGCGGGATCGTGGCCGACTCCGATCCGGCCTCGGAGCAGCGCGAGGCGGAAGCCAAGTCGGGCGCGATGCTGGCGGCGCTGCAGCTCGCAGGTTCTCTATGAGCGCACGAGTCCTGATTGTCGACAACTACGACTCCTTTACTTTCAACCTCTATCAGTACATCGGCGAGCTGGGGGCCGATCCGCGTGTCGTCCGCAACGACGCGATGAGCGCGGACGAAGCGCTGGCTCAAGGCGCGGACCGCATCGTCGTCTCGCCCGGGCCGTGCACGCCCAACGAAGCCGGCATCAGCGTGGAGCTGATGCGGAAGGCCGCCGGCCGCGTCCCGGTGCTGGGCGTGTGCCTCGGCCATCAGTCGCTCGGCCAGGCGTTCGGCGGCAAGGTGATCCGCGCCGCGAAGCTGATGCACGGCAAGACCTCCGAGATCCACCACGACGGCCGCACGATCTTCGCGGGGTTGCCGTCGCCGTTCGTGGCGACGCGCTACCACTCGCTGATCGTCGAGCGCGACTCGCTGCCCGCGTGTCTCGAGGTTTCGGCGTGGACCGACGACGGCCTGGTGATGGGGTTGCGGCACCAGGATTTCCCGGTCGAGGGCGTGCAGTTCCATCCCGAGAGCATCCTGACGCAGGTGGGCCGCGAGCTGCTGCGGAACTTCCTGGGGAACGGTCATTGAGGGAGCAGCTCGCCAAGGCGCTGCGCGGGGAGCGGCTCAGCGAGAGTCAGGCCGCGCTCGCGATGGCGACGATCATGGACGGCCAGGCGACACCGGCCCAGATCGGCGCGCTGCTCGCCGCGCTGGCGGTGCGCGGCGAGAGCGAGGACGAGATCGTCGGCTTCGCGACCGAGATGCGCGCGCGCGCCGTGCCGATCCGCGCCGAAGCCGCCTTCGACACCTGCGGCACCGGCGGCGACGGCGCGGGCACCTTCAACATCTCGACGCTCGTGTCGCTGGTGGTGGCGGCGTGCGGCGTCGTCGTCGCCAAGCACGGCAATCGCTCCGCCAGCGGAAGCTGCGGCAGCGCCGACGTGCTGGAGGCGCTGGGCGTGCGCATCGACGCTTCCCCCGAGACGGCTCAGCGATCGCTCGACGCCCATGGCTGGGCGTTCCTGTTCGCGCCCGGGTTTCACGCGGCCACGCGGCACGCGGTCGGCCCGCGCAAGGAACTAGGCGTGCGGACCGCCTTCAATTTGCTCGGTCCGCTGACCAACCCGGCTCGCCCCAAAGCCCAGATCGTCGGCGTTCCGAAACCGGAGCTGGCGCCGTTCCTGGCGCGCTGTCTGGCGCGGCTGGGCGTGGAGCGCGCCTGGGTGGTGCACGGGTCCGGTATCGACGAGATCGCTCTACACGCCGAGACGCTCGTCGCCGAGCTGCGCGACGGTAGCGTGCACGAGCGACGCGTGAAACCGGAGGATGCCGGCATCGCGCGCGCGCCGCTGTCGGCGCTCGCCGGAGGCGATCCGGCCGCGAACGCCGCGATCACCGACGCGGTGCTCGCGGGAGCCCCCGGGCCGAGGCGCGACGTCGTGGTCTTGAACGCCGCCGCCGCGCTGGTGGTGGCGGGCCGCGCCAGAGACCTGATGGACGGCGCTCGGCAGGCGAGCGCGGCGATCGACGACGGCCGCGGCCGCGAGCTGCTGGTCCGCGTCAGAGAGGCATCCCGAGCATGAGCGGAGCCGGCGTGCTGGGACAGATCGTCGCGGCGACGCGTGAGCGGCTGCACGAGCGCAAGAAGACCTTCCCGATCGAGCGGGTCCTGGCCGCGGCGCAGACGCCCGGCGTGCGGCGCTCGTTCGCCGCCGCGGCTTCGGTCCCGGGCCGGGTCAACGTGATCGCCGAGTTCAAACGCCGCTCGCCCTCGCGCGGCCTGATCCGTGGAGACCTGCACCCGGTCACGGTCGCGCAAGCGTACGAGGTGGCCGGGGCCGCCGCGCTCTCGGTGCTCACCGACGAGGCGTTCTTCGGCGGCACGCTGCAGGACTTGCAGGAGGCCCGCTCGGCCACGCTGCTGCCGACGCTGCGCAAGGACTTCATCGTCGATGCGTATCAGGTGCGCGAGGCCTGGATCGCCGGCGCGGATGCGCTGCTGCTGATCGTCGCGGTGCTGGGAGAGCCGGATCTCCAGGATCTGCTCCAGGTGACGGACGAGGTCTCGCTGGACGCCTTGGTCGAGGTGCACGACGAGCAGGAGCTCGAGATCGCGCTTCGCGCCGGCGCCCGGATCGTTGGCGTGAACAACCGCGACCTGCGCACCATGGAGGTGCGCCTCGAGACCGGGCTGCGACTCGCCAGCCTGATCCCCGACGAGGTCGTCGCCGTGGCCGAAAGCGGCATCAAGAGCGCCGCCGACGTGCGCCGCCTCGGCGACGCCGGCTACGACGCGTTCCTGATCGGCGAGCAGCTGATGCAGTCCGGCGACCCGGGGCTGGCGCTGGAAGCGCTGTTGCGCGAGAGCGTGGCGGGAGCCGCCTGATGCTGGTCCAAGTCAAGATCTGCGGCATTACGTCTCCCGAAGACGCGCTGCTCGCCGCCAAGGCCGGCGCCTCGGCCGTGGGGCTGGTGTTCTGGCCGAAGAGCCCGCGCTTCGTGGACCGGGCGCTGGCGCGGCGCATCGTCGAGGCGCTGCCGACGTTCATCGTGCGCGTCGGCGTGTTCGTCGATCAGTCGCTCGACACGATGACGCGCACCTCCGACGACGTGGGGCTGGACGTGATCCAGCTTCACGGCAGCGAGCCGCCCGCGATGCTCGCGCGTCTGCCGCGGCGGGTGCTGAAAGCGATCAAAGTGGACGGGGAGCTGGGCCCGGCCGCGTTTGCTGCCTACGAGGGCGCGGGCATCCTGCTCGACAGCGGCGACGCCGCGCGGCCGGGCGGCACCGGCAAGACGTTCGACTGGCGCTTCGCACAATCGGCGCGGGCGCACGTGCCGTTCCTGGCGCTCGCGGGCGGGCTCACGCCCGAAAACGTCGCGCAGGCGATCAAGGCCGTCGGCCCCGACGCCGTCGACGTGTCCAGCGGCGTCGAGTCTGCGCCGCGCAAGAAGGACGAGGTCAAGCTGAGGGCCTTCATCAGCGCCGTGCGCGGCGCCGGCCGGTGACGCTCCAAGCCTTGATGCAGCCGCGGCCGGACGCCGCGGGGCACTTCGGCCCCTACGGCGGGGTCTACGTGCCCGAGACCTTGATGGCGCCGCTCGCGGAGCTTCGAGAGGCGTACGCCGCGGCCCGCAACGACCCGGCGTTCCGCCACCAGCTCTCCGATCTGCTGCGCGACTACGTCGGCCGCCCCACGCCGCTGACGCGCGCCGCGCGGTTGTCGGAAGCGCTCGGCTGCCGCGTGCTGCTGAAGCGCGAGGACCTCTGCCACACCGGCGCGCACAAGATCAACAACGCTCTGGGCCAGGCGCTCCTGGTCAAGCGCATGGGCAAGAAACGCGTCGTGGCCGAGACCGGCGCCGGCCAGCATGGCGTCGCGACCGCCACGGTGTGCGCGCTCTTGGGTCTCGAATGCGTCGTCTACATGGGCACCGAGGACATGGCGCGCCAGGCGCCCAACGTGCTGCGGATGCGGCTTCTGGGCGCGGAGGTCCGCGGCGTCGACTCGGGCGCGCGCACGCTGAAGGACGCCATCAACGAGGCAATGCGCGACTGGGTCAGCAACGTGCGCACGACGCACTACCTGCTCGGCTCGGCGCTCGGCGCGCATCCGTATCCGATGATGGTGCGCGACTTCCAGCGCGTGATCGGCGAAGAAGCGCGCGCCCAGGTTCTCGGCCAGACGGGCGGCCTGCCCGACGTGCTGGTCGCGTGCGTGGGCGGCGGCTCGAACGCGATCGGCCTGTTCTTTGCTTTCCTCGACGACCCGGTCGAGTGTGTGGGCGTCGAGGCGGGTGGCCGCTCGCTCCGTCCGGGCGACCACGCCGCGCGCATGCAGGCGTCGGGTAGCGGCATCGGCATACTGCAAGGTACGCGCACCTATCTTCTTCAAGACGAGGCCGGCAACGTCCTGCCGACGCACTCGATCTCGGCGGGTCTCGACTATCCCGCGATCGGGCCCGAGCACGCGCTGCTCCACGACGAGAAGCGGGTGCGCTACACCTCCGTCAGCGACGACGAGGCGCTCGGCGCGTTTCGGCGACTGTCCACGCTCGAGGGCATCATCCCCGCTCTCGAATCAGCCCACGCCGTTGCTTGGCTGATCAAAGAGGCGGAAACGCTGCGCGGCAAGACGGTGCTCGTCAACCTGAGCGGGCGCGGCGACAAGGACCTGGGAGTGGTCGAGCGGTGACCCGGATCGGCGCGCGCTTCGAAGCGCTCGGGCGCGAGCGCAAGAAGGCCTTCGTCGCCTTCGTGACCGCGGGCGACCCGTCGGCCGAGCGGACCGTCGAGGTCGCGCTCGAGCTGGAGCGCGGCGGCGCCGACGTGCTGGAGCTGGGCGTGCCGTTCTCCGACCCGCTGGCCGACGGTCCGGTGATCCAGCGCTCGAGCGAGCGCGCGCTCGCCAAGGGCGTGACGCTCAAAGGCGTGCTCGAGATCGCGAAGCAGATCCGCGCGCGCAGCGAGCTGCCGTTGCTGCTCTTCACCTATCTGAATCCGATCCACCGCTACGGCACGCAGGCGCTCGCCCGCGAGGCAAGGCAAGCCGGAATCGACGGCGTGCTGGTGACGGACCTGCCTCCGGAGGAAGCGAATGGCTGGCTGACCGCGGCCCGCGCCAGCGATCTCGACACGGTCTTCCTGGTGGCGCCGACCAGCCCGGAGGCGCGGATTCGCAAGATCGCGGAAGCGACTCGCGGGTTCGTCTACGCGGTCAGCCGCACCGGCATCACGGGCGAGAAGCAGCACGTCTCTGACGACGCGCGGCCGCTGGTCGAGAGGGTCCAGGCCTTGACCAGGCAACCGGTGGCGCTCGGCTTCGGCATCTCGACGCCGGAGCAGGTGAGAGCCGCGGCCGCGGTCGCGGACGGCGTCGTGGTGGGAAGCGCGCTGGTGCGCTTCCTCGAAGAGCAGCCGCAGGGCGACGTGGCGGGGAAGGTGCGATGGCTGAAGAGCGCGCTCTGAGAGCGGCGCCAGACGACGCCGAGATCGAGGCCTGGCGAAAGCGCATCGACCAGATCGACTCGCAACTGATGGGCCTCCTGAACAGCCGCTCGGCCTGCGCCGTCGAGGTCGGCAAGCTGAAGCGCGCGCTCGGGCTGCCGATCTATTCGGCGGAGCGCGAGCGCTCGATCCTGGAGCGGGTGATGCGCGAGAACCCGGGTCCGCTCGACCCGATGGCGGTGCGGCGCGTCTTCGAGCGCATCATCGACGAGAGCCGGCGGCTGGAACGGATGGCGGCGGAAATGAACGAGCAAGGATAAAGGATAAGGAGCAGGCGTCATGGTCATCGTGATGGAACGGACGGCCACCGAGGAACAGATCCAGAAGGTCATCGAGATGCTGGTCGAGGTGGGCTACGACGTGCACCGCTCGAGCGGCGCGGCGCACACCGTGCTGGGCGCGGTCGGCGTGCCGCGTGAGCCGGTCGATCCCGCCGCGATCGAGCTGATCCCGGGCGTGCGCGAGGTGATCAAGATCTCCGAGCCGTACAAGCTCGTGGGCCGCACCTTCAAGGCGAAGGACACGATCGTCGATCTCGCCGGCGTTCTGGTCGGCGGCAGCGAGGTGATCGTGATGGCCGGGCCGTGCTCGGTCGAAACCCGCGACCAGCTCCGCTCGGTCGCGAGCTCGGTGCAGGGCTCGGGCGCGCGCGTCCTGCGCGGCGGCGCCTTCAAGCCGCGCACCTCGCCCTACGCCTTCCAAGGCCACGGCGAGCCGGCGCTGCAGTGGATGCGCGAAGCCGGCGACGCGCTCGGCCTCGCCGTCGTCAGCGAGGTGATGGACCTGCGCACCATCGAGATGATGCTGCGCTACGTCGACTGCCTCCAGGTCGGCGCGCGCAACATGCAGAACTTCGACCTGCTGAAGGAGCTCGGCCGGGTCAGGACGGCGGTCCTGCTGAAGCGCGGCATGTCCAACACGATCGAGGAGTGGCTGCTCTCGGCCGAGTACATCCTGGCGGGCGGCAACAGCCAGGTGATCCTGTGCGAGCGCGGCATCCGCACCTTCGAGGTCGCCACCCGCAACACGCTCGACCTCTCGGCGATCCCGGTGATCAAGAAGCTCAGCCACCTGCCGATCCTGGTCGACCCCAGCCACGGCACCGGCCGTCGCGACAAGGTGATACCGATGGCCCGCGCCGCGGTCGCCGCGGGCGCCGACGGGCTCTTGATCGAGGTCCACAACAACCCCGAGAAGGCGCTCTCCGACGGCGCGCAGAGCCTCTACCCCGACCAGTTCGACAAGCTGATGGGCGAGCTGCGCGTGATCGCGCCGGTGCTGGGCCGGTCGCTGCCGGTGGCCAGGGTTCCGGCGGCCGCGCGGTAGGGCCGAATCCGTCACCGTCGGCGGAAGCTCGGTTGATTTTCCGTGGTACGTTGTTTGAGGGGAACGAAAGAATGCTGGATAAGGAACGCCAGTATTACGCGGGCCACGTCGAAGAATGGACGAAGGCCCACCCGCACAAGTTCGTCCTGATCAAGGGCGAGGACGTGGTCGGGTTCTACGACACGATTGACGACGCGCTCTCCGCAGGTGGCGCCCGCTACGGCCTCACGTCGTTCCTCGTGCGCGAGGTCGGATCCGATCCGCGGACCGTGACCGTTCCGGCCTTGACGCTCGGCCTGCTCCGTGCCGATCCTTAACGTTCAGCTATCAGGACAGGGCAAGCAGCCAGACGGGAGCACGGTATCGGTTCCGTCTCAGGTCATCCTGATGCAGAGAGGCCCGGTCGTCCAGGTGACCGTTAGCGTTGGGCAACAGATTGCCACCCAGATTCTTCAAAGCGGTGGGACCCTGCCGCCGCCGGTGTCTGGATTGGCGCTCATCGACTCGGGCGCGTCGAGCACTTGTGTCGACGAAGCCGCAGCCCAGCAACTTCAGCTGCCGGTCATCGATGTTGTGAAGGTCGCTTCCGCTTCCCATGCGGCCGCCGATCAGAACGTGTATCCCATCCAAATCGAAGTCGTCGGGCTTCCCATCACCGTCAGCGCGCCGCGAGCGATTGGCGCACCGCTCGAGCCCCAGGGCATCATCGTGCTGATTGGCCGTGACGTTCTCCAGCACTGCGTTCTCGTCTACAACGGTCCGACGGGCTCCTTCTGCCTTTCGATCTGACCTCGGCGTCTGACGGATCGGTGTGACGCGATGCCGTGAGCGGTCGTGTGGGGGAATGCCGAGGCTTTGGCCTCCAGCCTCCACGACGCACTCGCGATACGCTGAGGTCGATGACGAGTCGACCCAACGCGCTCTTGCTGGCCTTGGCCCTGCTCACGATCGGCTGTGACCGCGTCACCAAGCATCTGGCGGCTGCCAAGCTCAGGAACCTTCCGCGCCAGTCTTTCTTGAGCGACTCGATCCGGCTCGAGTACGTCGAAAACAGCGGCGCGTTCTTGAGCCTGGGCGCCCAGCTTCCCGAGACCGTGCGCACCGTGATCTTCACGTTCGGCACCGCGGCCATCCTGGCAGTGGTCCTGGTATTGGCGCTCCGCCAGCGCCTCAGCTCGCCGGTGGCTTTGGGTCTGACCCTGGCCTGGGCGGGCGGGCTCTCGAACTTGATCGACCGCGCGGCGCAGGGCCACGTCGTCGACTTCCTGAACGTGGGTTTGGGCCCGCTTCGCACCGGTATCTTCAACTTCGCCGATGTCGCCATCCTGGCCGGGACGGCCCTGGCGGTTTGGAGGCAGTGGGAAATGGGCCCGGCGAGCGGAGGCGGGAGGTGACGTCGCGATTCGCAGCGATTCCGATGCGAGCTGCATTCGACACGCTGCGGGCCACCCTCGAGAAGCACGCGGCAGGCCTGATCGTGAAGGCCGACACGCCCACCTTCTACTCCGTCGACGCGGGCTACAGCGAGAAATGGAAGAAGCAGGTCTGGTTCGGCGGCGTGCGGCTCGGCAAGAGCTACGTCAGCTACCACCTGATTCCGGTTTACGCCTGCCCCGAGCTCCTCGCGAGGATCTCGCCGGATCTGAAGAAGCGCATGCAGGGCAAGTCGTGCTTCAACTTCAAGAGCGTCTCCGCGGCCCAAGCCCGCGAGCTCTCGAAGCTGACGGGGCAGTGCGTCCGCCGCTTCAAGAAGGTTGGGCAGTTCAAGGGCTGACGGGCGGCGAGCTCGCGGTTCTCTCGGCATGCCCGTAACCTTGCGCCGCTTCGGCGGTTCATTCGAGCGACAGGACATGCGACCTCGGAAGACGGCGTGACGGCGCACGATGAAGGTGCGCTCGACGAGGAGCGGCTGCTCGTCGAAGCGGCGTGCCAGGACCCGAGCCGTTTCGCCGCCCTCTACGAGGCTCACTTCGAGCGCGTCTACGCCTATTCGATTCGGCGGCTGCGCGATCGGACCGAGGCCGAGGACCTGACCGCCGAGGTGTATCAGGAGGCGAGCGCGCTCACGAGGATTTGAAGAGGAGGGCAGAAGGAATGCAAAAAGCCACGCTCGCGCCGGCGAACGTCCCGGCCGGCTTCCGCAGCCTCACGCCGTACCTGGTCGTCGACGGCGCCGACGCTCTGATCGGGTTCATGAAGCAAGCCTTCGGCGCCGAGGAGCGGATGCGCGTGAAGCGACCCGACGGCACGATCCAGCATGCCGAAGTCCGGATCGGCGACTCGATCGTCGAGTTGGGAGACGGCCAAGAGCCCTGGCCCTCGCGGCCGGCGGCGATCCATCTCTACGTGGAGGACGCCGACGCCACCTACGCCCTCGCCGCGGAGGCGGGCGCCGTCACCTTGAACGCGCCCACCGACATGCCCTACGGCGATCGCGAGGCCGACGTGCGCGATCCATTCGGCAACCACTGGTACATCGCGACGCACCAGCAGGGCGGACCGATTCCGGCCGGGCTCCACACGCTGACGCCGACGCTGCACGTGAACGGCACCGGCCGGCTGATCGACTTCATCAAGCAAGCGTTCGGGGCGGACGAGCTGGACCGGACGGTTTCTCCCGACGGAATCGTCCGGCACGCGCAACTGAAGCTGGGCGACT
>CAZVOI010000646.1:0-2706 GCA_964628275.1 uncultured Acidobacteriota bacterium
TCCTCGGCGCAGGCCATGCGGGTCGCGCCCAGGGGCCCGATCTTCACGGCCTTCCCGTCCACGACGTAGGCCCCCCGGAACGTGTTGCAGCCCGCGTTCCCGGAGACGGCGCCCTTCTCGAAGGACAGCGCGACGGGCGCCTCGCCCGACAGGCCCACGACGGCGTCGCGGCCGTTGTTGAAGCCGCTGACCTTCCAGTCGCCATCGAGCCTCTGAACCTCGGCGACAAAGACGAGCGGCTCGCCGGAGGCGGGCTTCAGGCTGAGCTTCTCGCCCGCGACCGAGTAGCGCAGCGGTCCCCCGAGCGCCGCGCGGAACGCACTCTCGAGCGCCATCGCCGGTTCGGGGCACGCCATCATGGTCCCCGCCAGCTGCGAGAGGGTCACGACGTCGCCCTCGACGGTGTAGGAGCCGACGAGTCGGTTGCAGCCCGAGAAGCCGGACACGCGGCCCGCTTCGAACCGCACCGTCAGCGGCGGCCGCGCGGCGGCCAGGTCCTTCCCCTCCTTGCCCGGGAGGCTCTGGAGGCGCCAGGTGCTGGCCTGGAGAGCCGCGGCCCCGCCTCCTCCCTCTCCGCCGCCGAAGACGCGGCAGCAGCCCGCGAAGAAGCGCCCGTCCGGGAACGACGCGCGCGCCGTGACCGGGTGCACGACGTCCGACATCTGGTCGCTGCACGACTTGTCGCTCAGGAACACCACCAGGTCGCGGCCGGCGTCGGGCGACCCGCGCCAGAGGGTCTCCTTCAGCAGCTCGTTGCGCGTCGGCCCGCCGCGGTAGGTCTTCGTCTCCTCGCCCATCACGGCGGCCTTCGCGACGCCCGGGGTCGTGAGGTCGACCATCCAGCTGGGTTCGTTGCCGAAGCACATGAGCGGCTCCTCGGCGAAGCACGGTACGGCCAGAGCGGCACAGGCCACGAGTGGTGCATACACCTTGATCATCGGCTTCTCCTCAATTCCCCCGGACGGGCACGAGCCTATCATGCGGGCAGGAAGAGCCGCTACGAGGGAATCGTGCCCGAGCGGTGGCAGGACGACTACAACAACTTCCGAATGAAAGCGCGTTGACGAATGAACCAGTTTTGCTCGTTACGCCCGGGGGCAAGTACAATTGCTACATCGATCCCGATGATCGATCGAACGAACGGTACCCACGCAATCGTCGACCATTCCAATCAACCATTGAGCATGAGGAGTTGAACATGAGTTCCCCGAAGAGACCCCTCGAGAGCGCGACCCTCTGGGCGCTGACGCTCTACAGCGAGAACACCCGCAGGCCGTATGACAACGGCGGCGCCGAGACCCGCAGCGTGGATCTCGGCAGCAAGCTGAAGGACCTGAAGCGCAACGCCGACGGCAGCGTCGACCTCTTCATCGGCGCGAAGGCGCCCGCGGGATTCGAGAGCAATTTCATGAAGACTGTGGGCGAGGACGGCTGGTTCGTGTACTTCCGCCTGTATGCCCCGCTGCAGCCGTTCTTTGACAAGACCTTCAGCCTCGGCGATTTTGAAATGCTTGATTGAGGCGAACTCAATGCAGAACGACACGTCACAAGCGCAACCCCTGCCCATGACTGGGAAGAACTGGCTCGCCACGGTGCCCGGAAAAGGGTACTTCGCCGTCCTGCGGCTCTACGGGCCGACCGAACCGGCACTCACGAAGACCTGGAAACCCGGCGACGTAACGAAGATGAAGTGACCGTTCGAACCGAGGTCGCGCCTCGGCCTCGGGTTCCCTGCCCTTTGGGCAAGCAGGGACAGTTCTCTTCCGACCCAGAACACATTTCAGGAGACGATGTCATGAGCACAGAGAAACTGACCACGCCGATCGGCGATTTTGAATTTGTACTGGGCGGTTATGCGTATTCGCGTGCCGCGTCATCGTGCAACACGAACAGTCCGAATTGCGCGCCGCTGCCGCCCTGTGTGTATTCCAGCATCTGCTGGTCACCCACGGAATTGCCGAACGCGGCAATGGGCCGGCGGCCGATATGCTGGTTGATGGCGACGGGCTTGTCGGCCTTGTCGTTATTGAAGTTCAATTGCGGCAGGCGCAAGAGGACCGGTTTGCCGTCACGCATCTCGAACCTGGTCTTGATGCTGCTGCCGATGACCTGCTCCGGCGGGACGCCGTAGACGCGCTCCCCCCATTGACGCAAGAACTCGATGCCGCCGCCTGAGACGATGAAGTTCTTGAACCCGTTGGCGCGCAGGTAAGCGAGCAGTTCGAGCATCGGCACATAGGTCATTTCGGTGAAGAGCTTGCCGGTCTCCGGATGCTTCGCGGTGGCGATCCAAGCCTCAACGATCCGGCCGAACTCCACGGTGGTCATGCCCGCGTGGGTGGCCATGACTATTTCGAGCAGCGCCTCGTCATCGCCGGCGAGCGTGGCCCTCAAGTCCCCCGCGAGCAGCGAGGCGAACGGTTCCTTGGTCTTCCACGCGGGGTGGTGCGACACAAGGGCCTTCACACGGTCGAGTGCGAAGTACACCTGCACGGGCACAGGCTGCTCGCACCAGAGCGTCCCGTCGTTGTCGAAGGTGGCGATTCGTTCGGGGACGGGGACAAAGGATGGCGAGCCTTCCGTTGTCACCTTCTCGACGAAGCTGAAGATGCTCTGCTTGGCCGGCCCGTCGTTCCAGGATGGAAGAGGGTCGTCGGCCAAGGCCGCGTCCGTGGACGACAGCGGACCGGTCATGACTTCGGTAGG
>CAZVOI010000647.1:0-1506 GCA_964628275.1 uncultured Acidobacteriota bacterium
ACGCTTCCACTCCGGGCGCGCGGCGCCCACGCTCTCGGCCGCTTCCGCTTGCGGAGGCCGGATCCAGCGGAAGACCAGCGTGGCGCCGACCAGGAGCGCCGCCAGCGCGTTCAGCCCGCCCGCGAAGCGCAGCGCTCCCGCCAGGCCGACTTGCCCCAGGACCAGCGGCCCGGACATCATCACGCCGCCGCAGGCGGCGCCGAGCGTGTTGGCGCCGTACAACCGGCCCACGACGGCGGCGCTTTCGGCGCCGGACCGGACGAGCGCCCGGGCCGCCACGGGAAGCGTCGCGCCCATCAGCAATGTGGGAAGCAGCAGCAGCAAGAGCTCGACTCCGAACTTCTCCCACGCGCCCTCCAAGCGCGCCGCAGATCCGCCATAGAAATCGTAGAGCACGAACGGGCTCAGCCAGGCGAACCCGGCGATCGCCATTTCGAGCAGCAAGTAGGCGGCGAAGCAGCGTCCCGGGCGGAGCCGATCGCCTACCGCGCCACCGGCCAGATTCCCGACGCCCAGCCCCAGCATGAAGGCCGCCACCGTCGTCATCGTCGAGTGGGTGTCCATGCCGCCATGCGTCATCAGGATGCGCTGCCAGGCCACCTGGCAGACGATTGCGGAAGCTCCCGAAGCGAAGAAGGCCGGGAGCAGGGCGGGGCTGTTCATCGAGTGGAGACGCCGAGTCTACCAAGCGCAGCGCCGGAGACTGCCCGGCGGGAGCGCGATCACACGCGCGGCCGCCCGGCGCGGTGTAGACTTTTTCGAATTGAGTGAGCCCAAGCCGGCAGCGCCCATCGAACCGACCGAGATCGCCAAGCGCTACGTCGTCGACAGAAAGCTGGGCGCTGGCGCGTTCGGAACCGTCTACAAGGCCAAGGACAAGATCCTCGGCCGGATGGTTGCGATCAAGACGATCCGGCTCGAGGGCCTGGCCGCGTCCGGGGCCGGCCTGGAAGAGCTGGTCCGCCGCTTCATGCGCGAGGCGCAGGTCTCCGCCCAGCTCAAGCATCCGAACATCGTCACCGTCTACGACATGGGCGAGTTCGAAGGCCTCAGTTATCTGGCGATGGAGTTCATCGACGGCGTGGGCCTGGAGAAGGTCGTGCGCGACTCCGGCCCGCTGCCGATCGAGCGCGCGGCGCTGATCGCGGCGCAGGTCGCCGACGCCCTCGACTACGCCCACAAGAACAGCGTCGTCCACCGCGACATCAAGCCCGCGAACATCATGCTGGAGGCCGGCGACCGCGTGAAAGTCGCCGATTTCGGGATCGCACGCGTGACCGACTCGGTGGATCACCTGACCGCCACCGGCAGCCTGCTGGGAACGCCTTCCTACATGAGCCCCGAGCAGGCTCGCGGCAACGAGCTCGACGGGCGCAGCGATCTCTTCTCGGTGGGCTGCGTGCTCTACGAGATGATCGCCGGAAAGCGCGCGTTTCGCGGCGAGTCGATCACCGGCCTGATCTTCAAGGTGATCACCGAAGAGCCGCCTCCGCTCAAGGAAATGCG
>CAZVOI010000648.1:0-5654 GCA_964628275.1 uncultured Acidobacteriota bacterium
GCGCCCGCGCTTCGCCTGCTCCTCGATCGGGTAGGGCCGCGGCGGCTCGGGGTAGGGGTAGGGCTGCAGCTGCGCGAAGGCGCGGCGCTCGCGGTAGACCGCGACCTCGATCCAGCCCATCTTCTCGTTGGCCTTGCCCGATCGAGTGGCGTACGAGCGCCGCTCGTCGACGAACGTGAACTGCCGGACTTCCTGGAGCGACGAGCGCCAGCCCTGGACGCTCGTGCTTTGCCACGGGTCGAGCACGTACATCCGCCCGCGGCCGCTGTCGCGCTCGCCGCTGATCGCATTCAGGCCGTCGACCGTCAGCACCACGCCGACGCGCTCGCCGGTGCGGTTGGCGAGGGCCACGGCGTAGCGGCTGCCCGCGCGCGCCTCGAGGTAGTAGCGTCCCGAGCCGTCGGGGGCGGGGAAGAGCGACACCGGCCGGCCGTCGATCTGGATCGAGACGGCGACCAGTGCCGCCTGTGTCTCGGGCCCGCCCTGAGGGTGCGCCAGGACGGGTCCGGCCAGTGCGGCGCCCAGCACGAGCAGCGACAGGGTCAGGGGCTTCATCGCATCACCTCCACCTCTCTGGCGGAACCGGGCAACCTTGTCGCCGGGCCCTCGAGATGGTTACCGGTCTCGGCGTCGGCCCATTCCGCCGGACGTTGAGGGTCCGGTCACGTGATCCGGGCGGCGGCTGTGAGAGCCGCCCTTGCTACCGCAGACCTAAAGTACTACCTTAGGTTGGCCTAGGAGCGGACAAAGCGAGGGCGGAAACTGCGGTGACCGCGACGAATGCACGACTTACGGCTGGCCCGGTTCTTGCTTCCGTCTGAGCATGGAGGCGTGCGATTGGCTTCGAGAGCTGAACCGGTTCCCCCCAGGGTAGTGGCGCCAGCCCGGCTCGGGGCGCTCCTCCTCGGCCTGACCCTCGCAGCCAGCTCCGCCGAAGCCACGGACTTCACCGGGGTCACCTCCGTCGTGTTCCTGGATCGCTTCACAATCGCCCACCCGCAATTGTCGAGCCTGGCGGGTGGGCGATTCGATGGCACGTGGCCGGAGGGGGGATCCGTCAGCGTGCAGACTCCAGGCCTCGTTTCCGGGCCGGTCATGGTGGTGGACGTGACAAGCGGGCCGGAGCGACCTGCTGACGCGTCCCGCGATCCAGGACGCCCTGAACTCCGGCCTGAGCTACCTGAGCCACGGCGGGGCGGCGGTGTGGGCGAGCGAGAACGTCTGGAACTCGTGGGATGCGGCGAGCCTGCAGGCGCAGTCGCGCCAGCCGCTGCTCCTGACGATGAACTGCCTGAACGGCTACTTCGTGGCCCCGGCGTTCGACTCGCTCGCGGAGTCGCTGCTGAAGGTCGAGGGACGGGGAGCGATCGCGAGCTTCTCGCCGAGCGGCTTGAGCGAGGACGGCCCCGCGCACCAGTACCACCGTGCGCTGATGGCAGAGCTGACGAACGGCCGGCAGGCTCGGCTCGGCGATGCCGTCCTCGCGGCGCAGAAGGCCTACGCCCAGACCGGCCTCATGCCCGAGCTGCTGAGCGTCTACCAGCTCCTCGGCGATCCCGCAATGAGGATTCGATGAAGCCGTGGCAGAACCATTGGGTTGGTTTGGCGGTGAACTTGGAGCGTTCAGCTCTCGACACTCGTGACGGAGCTGTCCGATGGTGAATCAGATGAGAAGCCAGCTCAAGCGGGCGACATGCATGTTGGTGTTTGTGGCAACGGCTGCGATCCGCCTGATCGCTCCTCCGAGTGTCGATGCCGGCATCGGAGGGGACGGAGCCCCATCGACAGGCACGGCGACAACCTCACCAGCGACGGTCTCCCACACCACCGGATCGGGCGTCAATCGCCTGATGCTGGTGGGTGTCTCGATCCGGCACGGGACTGGAGCACCAGCCGTCAGCTCGATCACCTACAACGGTAAGGCACTGACCCTGGTGCGAGCGCAGGCGAACTCCGACAACTTCGCGCGGGCTGAGATCTGGGGACTGGTTGCACCCGACACGGGTACGTACAACGTCGTGGTCAATCTTGCCTTTGCGCCACAGAGTGTGACGGTGGGTGTGATGACCTTCACGGGCGTCGATCAGTTGACCCCGCTGGGTACCCCCAACTCGGCAACTGCCGACTCGGCCGCCGCAAGCACCACGGTCTCGTCTGCGGCAGGCGAGCTCGTTTTCGATACGTTGGTCATCGAATCGAGTACCAACTTCAATCTGATTGCCGGGGCAGGCCAGACTGAGCGCTGGGACCTCTTCCAGAGCCCGTCAGCGAACGGCGGTGGAAGCACCGAGTCGGGTGCGGCCTCAGTCACGATGTCGTGGTCATGGAGCGCCGGGGACAAGTGGTCGATCGTCGCCGTGCCCGTCAAACCGGATACGGCCACGGCGGTGAAGCTGCAGTCGTTCGCGGCCGTGCCGGGCGACGTGTCGGTGGTTCTCGAGTGGCGGACGGCGTCGGAGCTGGACAACCTCGGCTTCCACGTCTACCGCGGTCTCGGCGAGGGTGGCCCTTGGACGCGGCTCACGTCGTCGCTGATCGCCGGGCTCGGGTCGTCAGCGGTGGGCCAGGCGTACTCCTACCGCGACGCGGGTCTCGTGAACGGGACGCGCTACTTCTACCGGCTGGAGGACGTGGACGCGTCTTCGAAGACGACCTCGCACGGCCCGGTCTCGGCGGTGCCGCTGGCAGGGGCTCCCGGCGGCGCGCCGGGGAGCGAGCCCCCGAGCAGCAGCCCGAGCGCCAAGAAGAAGGGCGCGTCGGCTCCGTCGTGTCCGGACTGGGTGATAGCGGCGTATGGCTCCATGGCCGGCGCCTCGGCCTCCTCGGCGACGCTCACGTGCACCCGCCTCGGGGATCCCGAGGCGGTGTCGCTGGGTGTCGTCTCGCGGGATTCACGACAGGCGACGCTCGAGCTCAAGACGGGGGGCTTCTACGCGCTGCACGAGCCGTCGGGCAAGGTGCGCGTCTTTGTCCCGGGCTTCGACTTCCCGCAGGACGTGCAGGCGCCAGCGCTGCCTGTCCGCCGTGCCCTCGTCGACGCGGTCGTCGGGCGCCGGGCGCAGCTCGCCGGGGCGCGTGCGCTCGATCAGGTGAGCTTCCCTGGCCTGGTGCCGGCCTCGCTCGGCGCGCTCGAGATGCGGGTCTCTCGGGACGGAACCGTGCGCGCCGGCCGCCGGGCGGTCCGGGAATCCGCGCCCCAGCACGTCTCTCGGGATCTCGCGCGGCTCTTGCCGAGCGTCTTCCAGGGGGAGACGAAGAGCGCGGTCGTCCTGATCACGCCGTTGCGCTACGACGCACGGCGTCAGCAGATCGTGCTGTCGAAGCGAGTGCTGGTGAAGCTGCTGTTCACGGGACGCGAGACGGGGGAGAGCGGACGGGGCCGCTTCGGGCGCAGGGAGAGACCGCAGCAGCCCGTCGCCGGGGAGCTGCTGGCGCGGACTCTACACGACGGGCCGTGGGCTCTACGCGGCCTCCTTCGAGCAGCTCTTCCCGGGCCGGCAGGTGGGCTTCGCTTCGTCGCAGCTGCGGCTCGAGCGGCAGGGCCAGGCGCAGGGCTTCCACGTCGCTCGCGTCTCGGACGTCTTCGGCCCCGGCAGCGTGCTGTACTTCTATTCCGACACCACAGCTTCCTCGACGGACTTCTCGTCCGAGACGGCCTGGGAGCTGCTGCGCGCGCAGGGCGGCGTCCAGATGCCGCTCGCGTCGGCCCCCCCCTCGGGCGGCGCGGTCACGACCGCCTCCACGGGGCGGGCGTCCTTCGAGGTGAATCGCTTCTACCAGCCGGGTCTGCTGCAGGCACCGGACCTGTGGCTGTGGGAAGCGCTCGGCTCGGGAGCGATGCGCGCGAAGAGCTTCTCGCTCGGCGGAGTGGACGCGGCCTCGTCGCAGACAGCGAATCTCGAGGTCTTCCTGCAGGGGGCTTCGGAGTCCGGCAACGCGATCGACCACCACGTGAGCGTCTCGCTGAACGGAGTGCCCGTGGGCGACGCGCAGTTTGCAGGGAAGCAGCCGTACCGGATGAGCCTCAGTGTGCCGCAGTCGGTCTTGCACGAGGGGGCGAACGAGCTGTCGCTCACGAACGTGGCCGACACCGGTGTGTCGTCTTTCGTGTTCCTGGACCGCTTCACGCTCGCCCACCCGCAAGCCTCGCTGCTGGCGGGTGGGCGTTTTGAGGGCGTGTGGTCCGAGAGCGGTTCCGTGAGCCTGTCTGGTGTGTCGGGTCTGCCCGTGGTCGTTGACGTCACCGGTCCGGGCGCTGCGCGCTGGCTCACCGGGTACGAGGCGGCAGGCGGCTGGCTGCGCTTCCGGGCAGAAGCCGGCCACCGCTATCTCGCCGTCTCGCCGCAGGCGCTTCTCACCCCGCGTGTTGCGGCAGCGGCTCCGTCCAGCCTGCGCGCGACGACCACCCAGGCCGACTACCTGCTGATCGCGCCGCGGGCCTTCCTGGCAGCTGCCGAGCCGTTGCTGCAGCGTCGCCACGACCAGGGCCTCGCGACGCGCGCTGTGGCCTTCGAGGAGATCGTGGACGAGTTCGGGCACGGTCTGCCCTCGGCCGAGGCGATCAAGGGCTTCCTCAGCTTCGCCTTCCAGTCCTGGGCGCGGCCGTCTCCGCGCTACGTGCTGCTGCTGGGTGACGCCAGCTACGACCCGCGCAACTTCATCGGCACGTCTCAGCCTTCGCCGCTTCCCGCGCTCTGGACGAAGACGAGCTACCTCTGGACCGTCTCCGACCCCGAGCTCGCCGCGGTCAACGGCGACGACGCGCTGCCGGACCTGGCGATCGGGCGGCTGCCGGCCGCGACGGTCGGGCAGGCGCAGGCGCTCGTCGAGAAGCTGCTCGCGTGGGAGGACTCCGGCCAGGGCCTTGCAGGCGCAGCCGCGCTCGTCGCCGACAACCCCGACCTCGCAGGCGACTTCGACGCCAACGTCGACGACATCGCGCGCAGCTTCCTGCAGGGCCGCGCCGTGAGCGCGCTCAAGCTCAGTCAGCTGGGCGCTCAGATGCGCCCCGCAATCCAGGACGCGATGAACTCCGGCCTCTCGCTGCTGAGCTACGTCGGCCACGGTGGTACCGCGGTGTGGGCGAGCGAGAACGTCTGGAACTCCGGGGACGCGCCGAGCCTGCAAGCCCAGTCGCGCCAGCCGTTCCTGCTGACGATGAACTGCCTGAACGGCTACTTCGTGGCCCCGGCCTTCGACTCGCTCGCGGAGTCGCTGCTGAAGGCCGAGGGCCGCGGCGCGATCGCGGCGTTCTCGCCGAGCGGCCTGAGCCTCGACGGCCCGGCGCACCAGTACCACCGGGCGCTGATGGCCGAGCTCACGAGCGGGCAGCACGAAAAGCTCGGCGACGCCGTTCTTGCCGCTCAGAAGGACTACGTGCAGACGGGCCTGATGCCGGAGCTGCTCAGCGTCTACCACCTGCTCGGCGATCCGGCCATGAGGATCCGGTAGCACAGACCTGGGTCATCGAGGGCGGACCTGCCCTGTCCCGTGGACGTGAGAGGATCGCCTTACTCTCCCGGAAAGGCAGGCGTCCGTCGTGGACACCGACCGACCGATCAAGGTGCTCTTCGAGCGCCAGGGCCAGAGCCTGCTCCCCTTCATCGGCGAACACCGAACCGACGTTCGCGTCACCGCCGTCGAGTCCGTCGAGC
>CAZVOI010000649.1:0-3573 GCA_964628275.1 uncultured Acidobacteriota bacterium
GAGTTAGAATCCTGCCTCAAACGATCCCCCACGCCCTTCCCCGGTCATCCGTCGCGCGAAGAACTGAGGCAACCGACCTGATTGGACCAGACGCTCGCGCACTGACGGGTCGTCGGGTCCAGCGGAGTTGAAGGGTCGCGAGGATGGCCGCGGTTTTCCTGGCCTTGGGTGGCCTTCAGATCTACCGCGCCGCGGAGTGGGGCGGCGGATGGAGCCTGCTCGCCTGGCCCGGTGTGGCGTTCTCGCTGGTGGGCTTGGCTTACCTCGCTTCGGCCCCCGGGCTGTTGGGCAAGCGCTCTGACGGCCGGATTGGCGCGGCCTGCCTGGTAGTCTTCCTGCCCTACCTTCTTCTGATATGGGGAATCTGGATCGCGCGGCGGCTGTCGCGCGAGAATCCATGGGATGAGGTAGCCCCCGGCCTGTTTCTCGGGAGCTGGCCTGCCAGCGGCCGGCTACCTCCGGGCGTCGAGGTCGTGGTCGACATGACCGCCGAGTTCCCGGCGCGGTCGTCGGTGGTGGCGGGCCACGACTACGTATCGATCCCAACCTTGGACATGGGAGTCCCCGCGCTGGAGCCGTTTGCGAGTGTCGCGCGTCGCGTCGCGGAATCCGCGGCGCCCTCGTACCTGCACTGTGGCGTCGGCCACGGCAGGTCCGCGCTGATGGCCGCCGCGATACTGCTTTGCCGAGGGGTCGTGAGGACGCTCCCCGAGGCCATCCAGGTTCTCCGAACCGCACGGCCACAGGTCCGGCTGAGCAAGAGCCAGCGACAGTTCCTGAGCGCGTTCGCAACGCAACTGCCGGGCGTCGAGGCAGCCTGATCATGCACCCCGTCTTCCTGCTCACCGGCGCCTACTTCCTGGTTGGATGCCTCGCCACCTGGCGAGTCAACATCGAGCGCCGTTCCAGCGAGATCGAGAAATCGGAACGCTGGCAGAAGCTCGCGGTCTACTTCCTGATCGTTCACGCCGTGATCCTGGCGATACTCGCGGGCGGCTGGTACTTCACCTTGATGGCGGGGGCGCTGGTCAGTGTCGGTCTAGGCGAGCTGCTTCGAGCCGCGGCGCGCGGCCCTGGCGGACGATCCGCGGCGCTCTGGGTCGCGCTGCTGCTCTACGCAGCCGTCAGTTTCGCCTTCATCCAGTTCGCGCGGCTCTGGCGCACCGAGATGATCCTGTTCGTTTACGTGGTCGTCTTGACCTTCGACGGCTTCAGCCAGATCGCCGGGCAGCTCTTCGGCCGCCACAAGCTCGCGCCGCGGATCAGCCCGGGCAAGACGGTCGAGGGCCTGCTGGGCGGCCTGCTGATGGCCGCGGTCAGCGGATCTCTCTCCGGGTGGACCGGCATCGCCCGCGGTCCAGCCGTCGGTCTCTCGCTGCTGGTCGCGGCCGCCGCCCTGCTGGGAGATCTCGCGGCGTCCGCCGTGAAAAGGGCCTGCAAGGTGAAAGACTACGGAACGTCGATTCCAGGGCATGGCGGGGTGCTCGACCGCTTCGACAGTTTCATCGCCGCGGGCGGCCTGTGTTGGGCGTTTAGTTTCTGAGCGCGGAGCGGGAAGGGGTTTTCAGCATGGATCGGGCAGACGAAATGAACGCGAGGGACGCGGCACGGCAAACCGGCCCTGGTCTGGCGCTCGAAGACACACCCGCGGGCGACCGCGCTCGAACTCTCGGAACGCCCGGAGCGCTGCAACTAGTCCCGAAGCGCGGCCTCTACAACGAGCAGGCGCGTCTCCAGCGACTGCAGTTCGTTCGCGAGCAGACTGGCGCGAGCCTCGCCTCGCTGCAAGAGACGAGCCTCGCCGCGGAACGCTTGACCGGCAACGTCGAGAACATGATCGGATCGGTGGAGGTGCCGGTCGGCCTGGCGGGTCCGCTCAAGTTCTCGGGTGAAACGATCCAGGGAGTCATCTACGCGCCGCTGGCGACCACCGAAGGCGCGCTGGTTGCTTCCGCTTCGCGGGGCGCGATCGCCATCTCACGTGCAGGGGGCGTCTCGACCCACCTGATCCGGCAGCAGATGACCCGGGTGCCGCTGTTCGTTTTCAGGGACATGCAGGGCGCGATACGGTTCGCCCGCTGGATCGAAGACCATGCCGCGGAGATTCGCGAGCAGACCTTGCGCGTCTCCAGCCACGCGCGGCTCTTGGCATTGGAGCCCGCGCTGATGGGCCACATGGTCAACCTTGCGTTCCGTTACGAGACCGGGGACGCCGCCGGCCAGAACATGACCACCAGTTGCACCTGGCATGCCTGTCAGTGGGTGATCCGGCAGATCGAGACGCTGCGCGACATCACGCTCGACAGCTTCATCATCGAAGGCGCGATGAGCGGCGACAAGAAAGTCTCGTTCCAAGGCCTGATCGCGGGCCGCGGGGCGCGCGTCACCGCCGAGTGCTTCATCGATCGGTCGGTGCTTTCGCACGTGCTCCGCGTCACTCCCGACCAGGTGATGAAGGCCCACGAGCGCGGCCTGGCGGGGGCGATGCAGATCGGGATGGTCGGCTACAACGCCAACGTGGCGAACGTCGTGGCGGCCATCTTCACGGCGACCGGACAGGACATCGCCTGCGTCCACGAGTCGAGCCTGGCCCAGCTCCACATGGAGAGGACGGAAGACGGAATCTACGCCAGCATGCTGCTGCCGAGCCTGATCGTCGGAACGGTGGGTGGCGGAACGCATCTGCTCCGTCAGAACGAGTGTCTCCAGATCATGGACTGCGCCGGCTCCGGAAAGGCCGGCCGGCTGGCGGAGATCATCGCGGGCTACTGCCTGGCGACCGACCTGTCGACGATCTGCGCGATCACCGGCGGGCAGTTCGCGGCGGCCCACGAGCGTCTCGGCCGCAACCGCGCGGTTCGCTTCTTCGTCCGCGACGACTTGAGCGAGGCGTTTTTCGAACCCGGGCTGCGACGAACCCTCGACGACGACACGCTGACCGTGCTGGCCGCCGAGCCGAGCGCGCTCGCCTGCCCAGGCGGCAGCATCCTCACCGAGCTGACAAGTCGTCGGATCAAGAAGCTGGTCGGGCTGTTCCCGTATCGGCTCAGCTATCGATCCGATCGCGACGCGGCGCTCAAGAGCCTGGAGGTGATGGTCAAGGTCAAGCCTCTCGACCAGGAAGTGATGCTGGCCGCCAAGAGCCTGGCCGCCATGTCGGGAGCGCGCTTGCGCGAGTCGTATGCCCGCTTCAAGGATCGCACCGGATTCGCCGGGTGTCACGTTCGGGAGCTTTCGGTCTACGAGCAGTGCGATCCGCGCTTCACGAAGAACGTCCCGACGATCTACGAGTCATTCCAGGACGACAGCCGTGAGGCCTACGTGCTGGTGATGGAGCGTCTCATGGACGTCACGCACCTCGACACCGCCGACGACGTGTCCGGCTGGGGCCGTCGCCAGGTGGAGGCGGCGCTTTTGGGCATCGCCGAGGTTCACTCGATCTGGTACCGCCGCGAGCCGGAGCTTCTGGAGATGCCCTGGCTCGGCTCGGCCCCGACCGCCGACAGCATGACGGAGATGACGGAGCTGTGGCAGGACCTCGCCGTTCATTCCTTCCACGAGTTCCCGGAATGG
>CAZVOI010000650.1:0-1966 GCA_964628275.1 uncultured Acidobacteriota bacterium
AACCCCGCGAGCAGAAAGGCGCCGATCGAGAGCGCGGTGCCGGTCAGGGCCACGCGCCGGCGCGTCTGCTTTCTCCGGAAGGTGCTGTCGAGGGGCCGGTCCATTTTCGTCTAGGAGAAGCGGCACGCAAGGGCGATGCCAGTCCGTACGACGGGCCGGTTTCGCAATTGTCACAGCTTGCGGGAGACGGGCCGTCCGGCAGCGTACGCGGACTGTCCGGTATCGGACGGCGGGAGCGCCTGCTTGCCCCGTGAAGGCGGCTACTCGGAGACGGGAAAAGGCGTCTCAGAAAGCGCAACCACGGTCGCGCATAGAAGATCGCAAGGACAAGCGGTCCTACTAGAAGATCCTGGCCTGAGATCCGCGTTTCACTCTGTTGCATCCCTGAAATAGGGGAGACAAAGAGCGAGCGCATATTTCGAATGCCCCACGGAGGGGTTCGGAATGAAGAAGCTCACCTGGGGTTTTGTAACCGTCGGCGTCGTCGCAGTGCCGCTTGCTCTGCTTGGGCGGGTGGCGGCGACGCGGGGCCAGGAGCGTGTCGGTGGTCCGGAAGTCGCGCGGGCGACCCGCCGCGACATCGGCTCCGTGGTCAAGGCCACCGGCGTGATCAAGCCCATGGTCGGGGCCGAAGTGAAGGTGGGCTCTCGCGCCTCCGGGGTCGTGGAGCGGCTCTTCGTCCGCATCGGTGACGCGGTCGAGAGGGGCCAGCTCGAGCTACGCGCAGGCCGACCTCCGGCGCAAGCGTGATCTGGCCGTCGCGCAGCTCCTCTCGCCGAGCGATCTGGACCTGGCGGAGCGGGCCTCCGCCGTGGCGGAACAGCAGCGCAAAGAGTCGGAGGCGAACCTCGAGTACGCGCGCACGCAGCTCGGCTACGGCCGCATCTGCGCTCCGATCGCGGGCATCGTGGCTTCGGTCTCGACCCAGGAAGGCGAGACGGTGGCGGCCAGCTTCGCCGCACCCACCTTCGTGACCCTGCTGGACCTCCGGCACTTGGAGGTCTGGGCGTATGTGGACGAGACAGACATCGGCCGCATCCGGACCGGGCAAAAGACGCTATTCACCGTGGACACCTACCCCGACCAGGAGTTCGAGGGCCGAGTCACGGCCATCTACCCGAAGGCTGAGCTCCGGGACAACGTCGTCAACTACGTCGCGGTGGTGCGGTTCGGCCCGCCGAAAGACCACATCCTGCGGCCGGAGATGACGACGGCCGTGAAGATCGCCCTGGAGAGCCGCGAGAACGTGCTCGTGGTCCCGCGCCGGGCGGTGCGGCGGGACGGGAGTCGCACGTTCGTCGTTTCTCCGCGGGGCGATGAGATGGTCCGGGTCTGGGTGACGACCGGCAGCCGGGACGAGAGCTATTGGGAAGTCGTGTCCGGGCTCAATGAGGGGGACCAGATACTCGTCGGCGAGGTCACGCCCGCCGGCGGCGCTGGGGTGAGGGAGTAGGCACATGATCGAGCTGCACGGCATAGGCAGGACGTACCAGCGGCCCAGCGGCGACGCCGTGCGCGCCCTGGACGACGTCTCCTTCCGCATCGAGCGCGGCGAGTTCGTGGCGATCGTCGGCACGTCGGGCTCGGGGAAGTCGACCCTGATGAACGTCCTGGGGCTCCTGGATCGTCCCAGTGAAGGGCGCTATCTCCTCGACGGCCAGGACGTGGCGGGCCTCGGCATCAACGACCAGGCCAGGCTTCGCAACCAGAGGATCGGATTCGTATTCCAGGCTTTCCATCTCCTTCCGAGGACGAGCGCGCTCGAAAACGTCGAGCTGCCCCTTCTCTACTCGGACCGAGCCGTCACCTCCGGCCTGGGACAGCGGGCCCTCGAGGCCGTCGAACCATAGGCCTTTTCATCCGCAGCCACTGCTCGGGAGATGGCGTCACTGGGGAGGGCGGAGCTTCCAACCCCACTCAACCCTACCGCCATGCATGCGAGAGTGTGGGTGCCGCGACTCATGAG
>CAZVOI010000651.1:0-22327 GCA_964628275.1 uncultured Acidobacteriota bacterium
CATACAGGTTCTCGTCGATGAGCCGTTGCTCCGGCGTCTCGACGCCGACGAGGAAGTGAAACGAGACGGCCGCTCCGCGGTGCTACGCCGCGCGGTCGACGAGTACCTCCGCCGGCGCGCCCGGCGCATCGCTGAGGCCTACCGCAAGGGCTACGGCGGCGGCAAGGGTCTGGGCGCCGAGTTCTCTGGCTGGGAAACCGAGGGCTCGTGGCCCGCGATGCGAGTCGCGGCGAGATCTGGGGCTATCGGTTCGCAGCCATTGAGCAAGAAACGGCGACCATGTGCAGACGGTCGAGAAAGCCCGGCTCGTCGGCTACGTCGGGCACGTAGGCTCCGACAAGATGCGTGACGTCTGTCAGGCCCTCGCCGTCGCCGTCGGCTGCGACGCCTGATGGGGCTTGGCGCTGGGCATCGCCTGGGGTCCTACGAGATCCTGTCGCCGCTGGGCGCGGGTGGGATGGGCGAGGTCTACCGCGCGCGCGACACGCGACTCGGCCGCGAGGTCGCAATCAAGTTGCTGCCCGCCGACCGTATCGCCGATCAGGACCGCCGCCGCCGGTTCGCGCAGGAAGCCCGCGCCGCCTCCGCCCTCAACCATCCGAACATCGTCACGATCTACGAGATCGAGTCCGCGGACGGGATGGACTTCATCGTCATGGAGTACGTGGCGGGCAGGACGCTCGATGAGATTCTTCGACCCGGACTGCGACTCGCGAAGGCGCTCGAGTGCCGCTATATCGACGCGACCCCGTGACGGGTCGGAGCCAGCTCCTGGGCGCGATCGAGACGGGAAACGGGAGCGTGATGGATCGAGAACTTCCGCTAGCGCGCTATTTCGGCGCCGGCGTCCCTGGCATGTCGTTCCAGTTGAGGACGGCGTTCCAGACCAGGCGGAAGTCCGAGATCGTCATGTAGCGGTGGATCGGGTCGAAGTCGAAGGCGATCACGCGACCCTTGCCGGTGGGGATGTCGAGGAGGGCGGCCTTGCCTTCGAGCCCCTCGGCGCCCTTGATGCCGCCGGAGACGACCAGCGGGTCTTTCTTCTCGGGGGGAGCGTTCGCGTCTGGAGGCGGCGCGTCGTCGTCCTTCGGCAGGGCGGCGCCCCACTGCATCACGACGCGGCCCTCGTCGGTGCGGCGCACGGCGTAGACGGGCCGGTTCTCGCGGAAGACGACGGTCGTTTCCTTGTAGCCGTAGGCGAGCGGGTGATCGGGACGGCGGAAGCGGGCGCGCAGCTCGCTGCCGGGCGAGTAGAGGTTGGCCACCGTCTCGCGCGAAACGTCGCGCGCGATGCCGCCGTCGAGCGGCAGCGTGGAAGCGCCGCCCAGGGTCACCAGCACGCCGCCCGATCTCACGAAGTCCTCAATGTTGGCGATGCCCTTCCAAGTGAAGCCGCCGGTGATGTCGGCCGAGGCGTTGGGCGTGCCGTGCGAGGCGTACTGCGGCGTTTTCGTGTAGGCGAGTGGTCCGAACTTCGGGTCGATGCCGTTCACGAAGTCCTTCAGGCTGGTGCCGGTGTTCGGGATCACGATCACGTCGAAGCGGCCCTTGAGCGGCGCGCCCTTCACGTCTTCGTCGCTGATCAGCGTGTAGGGGACCTTCTCGTCGTCCCACACCATTCGCAGCCAGCCGGCCGACTGGGTGTCGCGCCAGGTCTGCAACAGCGCGAGCCGCGGCAGGTCGAGCGGGTGGCGCGGCGACGCCGGAGCCGAATCGGTGACCGCGATCTCGAGGCCCAGCTCCGAGGCCACTGCGTCGAGCGCCCGGCGCAGGCCGTTCTGCTGCGGTATCACCCATGAGCCCGCTGGGTAGTCGATGCCGCCCGACGAGAACGGCTTGTCGGCGGCTTCGACCTTGAACTTCGCGAGCCGCACCCGGGCGGCCAGCAGCGCTTCTTGTCCCGTGTCGCGCACGAGGTAGAAGGCGCCGTCCCCTTCGACCGACCCGGGATAGCTGACCTTCTCGACGACGAGCAGCGCGACGACGCTCTTTACGGATTCGTCTTCGATGACCTTCGTCTCGACCCCGAAGGCGAGCGGCAGCGCCCAGCTCGCGTCGTCGTAGGTCGGGTAGAGCGCCTTGTCGGCCGGGTACTTCTGCGGCAGCAGCAGGTCGAGCGCGAAGCCGCGATACGGCTGGTCGAGGCGCACCAGATACGTTCCGGCGGGGAAGTCGCCCTCCTTGACCTTGAATCCTTCCTTGGCGCGCGACACTTCGATCTGGTGGTCGCGCAGCAGGTTGATCATCGTGCTGAGCCTTCCGCGGTCGTCCTGCTTCTCGGCGATCGCGATCGCATAGGGCTTCTCGCTGGAGCCCTTCTGGATCGCGCGCTGGCCGCGGCGCCAGTAGTTGCGCGCCATGTCGGCGCCGTTGCGCGCCGCGTAGCGGAGCGCGGCCAAGACACCGGTCTGCATGTAGTTGGTGTTGTTGCGCAGCGACCACTTGAACTTGCCCTTCGGGGGCGGCGATGGCCGGTACCAGTCGGGGTCGGTGACCGGCTTGCCGGTATAGCGGTTCCGCTCCGGGTCGAGCCGGCGCTCCACGGTCTCGGCGGTCCCGTTGCCGAAGGTCTCGTAGCCGCGGCCGAGCGCGTTGTGGGTATTGGCGACCGAGTCGGCGTAGAAGTGCGACCAGCCGTCGTCGAAACCCCACGCCCATGCGCCCGGCATGCCGAACGCGGTCATTTGCGCGACGTCGCTGAACGCGAGCGCGTGCCACTCGTTGGTGATGCTCGGGTCGAGCGTGTCGGTGTAGGGGCCAGTGCCGGTCCACGCCGAGAGCAGCGGCACCGACTCGTGGAGATCGTGCAGCACGATCGGGTGCCACTTGAAGAACGCGTCCTGGGTCGCCCGCGTCAACGCGAGCTTCCGCTGGTTGCCGTCGCGGTTGTTGTCGTGGCGGACGTACTTGCCCCAGTACGGCGCGGAGACGGGCGGCAGGTTGTCGAAATCAGGCTTGCCCTTCAGGTGGCGGTAGAACCAGTCGACCATCTTGTCGCGTCCGTCGGGCTCGCCGCACGGCTGGATCAGCACGATCACCTTGGAACGGATCTCCTGGATCAGGGGCGTCTCCGACACCGCGAGCCGGTACGCCAGCTCCATCAGCATCTCGGGCGGCCCGGTCTCGGTCGAGTGCAGCCCGCCGTGCAGCATGTAGAAGACGCGCGCTTCCGGCGCGGTCACTCGCTGCTCCAGGCAGGTCTCGTCACAACGCCGCGGGTCGCTGAGGTCGGCCATGTCCTTGCGGTAGCGATCGAGCTGCTTCAGGGCGGCACCGTCGCCTACCACGACCAGCAGCATGTCGCGGCCTTCCTCGCTCTTGCCGATCACCTCGACCTGGACGCGCGGCGAGGCGGCGGCCAGCGCGCGGTAGTAGGCATACAGCTTGTCGGTGCGCGTCAGCTCGCCCGGCGCTCCCGCGATGTGGCCGAGGAACTTGGTCGGCGACGGGATCGTCGGATGGCCGGGAACGCTCGACGTCCAGGGCGACAGGAAGCGCGGCTCGGTTGTCGCCGCCGCGATCGCTTCGCGCGAGCCGGGCTCGGGCGTGTCGGGGGCCTGCGCGAACGCGGGAGCCGTGGCGAGCCAGAGCGAGATCAGCGCAGAGAGGCGTCGAGACGTAGGCATGCCGAGTGTTCCTTTCGCCGAAGTGGGGAGAGCGGGGAGTTTAGCGGACCTCGCGGGCGCCGGCGCCGGGTGGTCCGACTAGCGCGCCCAGTTGAACCCGATCGCGCTCACGAACGCCCGGGCCAGCACCATGCTTGCGACGTGGTCGGGATGGACGCGATCCCAGTTGAGGCTCGCCGGATAATAGGTCTTCAAGACCTCGTCGATGGCCGCCTGGCTGTCGACGAAGAGCGTGCCGTTCTTCTCAGCGATCCGGCGCACAGCCGCGCCGTAGCGGTCCATCGCGGCCCGCATCGCGTCCGAACGGTTGGGCTCGAGGTAGTACGGCGTGATCAGGACCATCCCTTTGACCGCCGGCAGCGTCGTCTGTACCAACTCATCGAGGGTCTTCTCGTACTCCTCGATCAGCACGTGCTTTTCGGTCTGGCGCGGGCTATCGAACTGCCGCCAGACGTCGTTCGCGCCGATCATCACCGAGACCCAGTCGGGCTTCAGGTCGAGGACGTCGGTCTGCCAGCGCGCCTTCAGATCGCGGACCGTGTTGCCGCTGATGCCCTGGTTCACGACCCGGATCCACTGCTCGGGGTACACCGCGCTGAGCAGGGCCTCGACCATCATCACGTAGCCCCGGCCGATGGCGTCGCCGCGACCCTCGCCCACGGGCCGCGCGCGTCCGGAGTCGGTGATCGAATCGCCGATCATCACGAGCTTGCTCTTGGCGGCGAGCTTCAAGCCCCTCGTGACGGGAGCAGGCTGGGCGTCGACTCGCAGGATTCCGGCGATCGCCGGAAACCCGGCGAGCAGGCCAAAGACGTCGCGTCGCGTGGGGTTCATCACTCCGCCGGTTTGGCTGGAGTCGGCGCGGGCGCCGGCAGCGCTTTCATGTCGTTCCACCCGAGCACCGCGCCGAAGAGCATGTTGAACTCGCCGTGGTTCTGCCAGCGATAGCAGGGATTGCCCGCGAACAGCAGCACGCGGCCCTTGCCCGAGGGCACGTCGACGATCGCCGGCCGATCCCGGATCTCATTGGCGCCGCGCATCAAGCCGGATAGCACTGACGCGTCTCCGCCCGGGTACTTCATCAGGATCTGGCCCTTGTCGGCCTCGGGCACGGTCAAGAGCGGACCGTTGCCGTAGCGCACCGGTAGCGTCTTTTCGGAGTAGCCATAGAAGATCGGGTGCGTCGGCTGGACCACCTCGGCTTGGACGATCGGGCCCGGAGCGTAGAACTGCGCGGTAGGCCGGCCCGCCTCGATCGTGCGCGCGATCCCGAACTCGGCCGGGAAGAAGCTCGCGACGCCCATCGTGATCAGGAGGCCGCCCTCCTGCACGAACTTCTGGATCTCCGCCGCGCCCTCGAGCCCGATGCCGCCGGTGATGTCGTCCGACTCCCCGTAGCCGCCGAGGTTCTTGAACTGCTCGCTCTTCTTGTAGTCGAGCGGTTTCGCCTTGGGCGCGATGTCGAAGACGAAGCCCTTCCCGCTCCGGCCCTGGTTGGGAGCCACGATCACGTCGTAGCTCCCGCGCAGGCCGCCCTTCCTGACGCGCTCCTTGTAGACGAGCTCGAACGGGATCTCGAACCTGTCGAACGCGTGGCGCACCCAGCCGACCTCTTGGGTGTTGCCCCAGGTGCTGAAGATCGCGACCCGCGGCAGGTCGACCTCGTGTGTAGGCACGGAGGGCGCTGCGTCGAGCGTGCCGGCGCTCAGACCCAGCGCTTCGATCGCGGCCTTGACGCCGTCCGCGCCGGCCTGGTCGGTCGGAATCAGGAACGAGCCTGCCGGGTACTCGATGTCGCCTGCCTTGAAGGACTGCTCGACCGCCGCGAGGCGCAGGCTCTTCAACCGGGTGCGCAGCGTGATCATGTTGTTCGAGCCCTGGTGCGCCACCGCGACCATCTTCCCGGAGCCCGACAGCGTTCCGACGGCCTTCGCCTCGGTCACCGGGTCGACCGCGACATCCAGGATCGCATTGTCGGCGATCTCCTTGATCTCGGTCTGCATCATCAGGCCGAGCGTCCAGCCGGTGTCGTCGTAGGTGCGCAGGTTGGGGTCGGGAAAGGTCTGCTTCTCGATCAGGATCTTGGCCAGCCGGCCGTAGGGCTGGTTGCGCTTGACCACGTACGAGCCGGCCGGGAAGCTGCCTTCCTTGACCTTGATGTCGGACTTGGCCAGGCCGACTTCGATCCCTTGGACTCTCAGCATGTTCACCGTAGTCGCCACGCGCGTCTTGTCCTTGCCGGGCGGGATCACGTAGCCGAACGGCGCGTCCTTCGAGCCCGAGTCGACCGCGTTCTTGCTCTTCTTGTAGAAGTTCTCGAGCACCAGCTTCGGGAACGCCGCGGTGAGCTGGAGCGCCGACAACACGCCCGTCTGCATGTAGTTGGTGTTGTTGCGCATCGACCACTCGACCTCCTTGTATGGAGGCACCGGCCGGTACCACTCGCGTGTCGTCTGGTTGCCGAACTGCGCCTGCGGCGATCCGGCCGGCGGCTCCACCCGGCGCTTCATCGTGGTCGCGCCGCCGTTGCCGAAGGTCTCGTACATCCGGATCAGGCCGTTGTGGTTGGTGGACATGAAAGCCAGGTAGCCCGGCGACCACATGTCCACGAAGGCGTGCGTCCACACCCCCGGCATCCCGTACTTGATCATCTGCGCCATCTCGAAGTTGGCGAACCACGGCTGCTCGCCGTACACGATCGGGTCGATCGTCGGGTTCTGCGGCGCCTGGCCGCTGAACGTGTACAGGAACGGCACCGACTCGTGCAGGTCGTGCATGATCGGCGGGTGCCACTGAAGGTACCAGTCGAGCAGGTTCTTCATGGTGACCTGCGAGTAATGGATGTCGCGGTTGTTGTCGTGAAAGATGTACTTGCCCCAGTACGGCGGCCCGCCCGAGTTGTTGCGGTCGTCGGTCTCGTCGATCCGGTGGCGGTAGTACCAGTCCACGTAGCGGTCGCGGCCGTCGGGCTCGCTGACCGGGTTGATCGACACGATCACGTTCTTGCGGATCTCGTTGATCAGCGGCGAGTCCTCGACGGCGAGCCGGTAGGCCAGCTCCATCAGCATCTCGGGTGGGCCGGTCTCGCCGCTATGCAGGCCGCCGGAGAAGTGATAGATCGGCTTCGCCTTGGCGATCACGTCCTTCGCCTGCGCTTCCGTCAGCTTGCGCGGATCGGCGAGCTGCGCCAGGTAACCTTTGTGGAGGTCGAGGTTCTTGATCGTGTCCTCGGACGCCACGAACACGATCAGGCACTCGCGGCCCTCGTCGGTCCTGCCGATCGAGATCACCTTCACCCGCGGCGACTTCGCGGCCAGCTCGCGGTAGTAGCGATACGCGTCGGCGGTGTAGGTGAGCTTCTTCGGGTGGCCAATGTGATAGCCGAGCACGTCCTTCGGCGAGGGGATTCCGGCGACCTTGGGCAGGTGGTCCACCAGCGGCGACAGGAACTCCGGCTTGGTGGTCCATTCCTTGACCGACTTCGCGAAGTCCTCGTCCATCGCCTGCGTCTGGGCGAGAGCCGTCGGCGCGACCAGACACAGCGAGAGAAAGCCGGCTTGTGCGGCGGTTCGCAGGATCATCGTTTCTCCTTGGAGCGTCGCGAAAACGCGAGCGTAGCGCGCCGTCCGAGCGGACGGCAAGCGCCGCGCGGGCTCAGCCGCGCAGGGCAGGCAGACCGTCCGCCAGCGCTTCGCGCCTGGGCCTCGTGCAGTCCGACGCTTCCGTCGTCGGCAGCGTGATGCCCGCGTGCGCCGCGTGGAAGCCCTGGAGCCGAAGTAGCGCTGCTCCATCTCCGCGGCGGTCGGTGGCGCCGCCTCGAAGGAGATCACCGTGTCGGACACGATCGGCGCGTAGATCCGGGCGATCTCGGCTGCGTCCGACGGCCCCGCGATTCGGATCATCGCCTTTCCTCCTCGCCTCGAGCTCAGCTTTCCGTCCAAAGGCTACGGTAGTGGCAGCCGCGGGTCGAACGGAAACGGCAACGGCTTTCCGATGCGGATGCGGCCGAAGTCCGAGTGCTTGGGATTGATCACGTAGTTGCTTTCGAGCGGTACCACGACGCTTGGAACCTGGAGGATGGCGCCTCGGGCGGCATCGACCCACGCGTCGCCGATGGCCTGCGTCGCGTGCGGAGCGGGTTGGGCCTTCCAGTCTTCGGGGAGCATGCGGGGCTCCAGGCGTTCGACCAGCGAAGCGTCGAACTCGATCGGAATCGCGGTGCATGCCGGCAGGATGCCGCTCGGAACATGGACCAGCGTCTCGACGAGTGCGAGCGAGAGCGTGGCGGAGGCGTAGACGGCGGGCGTTCCGGCGGTGTTCCAGCGGCCTCCGGTGAGTCGGGCCCCTTCGCCGTCCCAGGCATGCAAGAGGTGCTTGGTCTTGGTGAGGCGCCAAGCGACCGGCAACTAGCCCAACACTCCGTACTCGAGGCGATCCACCAGGGCCTCGACCTCCCTGGCTCCGAGATCGGTACGCGCCATCGCGATCGGCTGCACTCCTCCGAGCGCCTTGGCCGGCGAGAAGAGCCAATCCCTGGCCGCGTCGCCGTCTCCTTCGAACAAGGCCAGCGCCTTGCCGAAGACCCGCGAGGCGCGCAGCAGACGATCAGATTCGTCGGGACCCAGCCGGCCCTGCTCTTTGCGCCGGTGGAGCGTGCGGAGCTTGATCGCCACCAGGTCAGCGAGATCCTCGGTCGAGAGCTGGGTCCGGCGTTGGAATTCCTCGATCGTCTTGAAGTCGAACCCCCGCTCGATCCGCTTCAGGATGCGGATCGGATCCTGCGGCTTGAGCCCCAACAACGAGACGTATCCGTAGCCCGGATGACTGCCGCTCGCCACGATCACCTCCGCCAAGTGGCATTCTACATGATGCCAGACGGCAAGACAAGTCACGGGACGACGACCGGATCGGCGACCGAAGGCTCTATCATTCGGCCAATGAAGACGAGCCGGCGCCGCTTCTTGCAGGCCTCGGGGCTGGTCGCGTCGCTGCGCGCGCAGCGCGCGCGAGCTCAGGCCGCGACGGGATCGGCCTACGACGTCGCCGTGATCGGCGCCGGCGTCTTCGGCGCCTGGACCGCCTGGCACCTCGCGAAGCAGGGCAAGCGCGTCGCGCTCGTCGACGCCTACGGCCCCGGCAACAGCCGTTCCAGCTCCGGCGGCGAGACCCGAGTGACGCGGATGGGCTACGGCAAGGACGAGCTCTACACGCGCTGGTCGCTGCGCTCGCTGGCGGAATGGAAAGCGCTCTCGGCGCGCGCGGGCGGGGCGCCGCTCTTCCATGCCACCGGCGTTCTCTGGATGGCGCGCGAGCAGGATCCGCAGACGGTCGCCACGCAAGATACGCTGGCCAGGGTCGGCGTGCCGTTCGAGAAGCTCGACCGCCCCGCGCTGGTGAAGCGCTGGCCACAGATCGACTTCGGCCCCGTGGCGTGGGCGATCCACGAGCCCGAGAGCGGCGCCTTGATGGCCCGGCGCTCGGTGCAGGCGGTCGTGAAGGAAGCCATGAACGCCGGCGTCGAGCTCGCGCGAGCGAGGGTCCCGCCGCAGAGAATCAAGGGCCGGCCGGCGACGATCGGCTCCGTCAGCGCCGACAGCTTCGTCTTCGCCTGCGGCCCCTGGCTGCCGAAGGTATTCCCGGACGTCCTCGAGGGCCGCATCTTTCCGACGCGCCAGGAGGTCTTCTACTTCGGCCCGCCGGCCGGCGAGACGCGCTTCGCGCCGCCCGCGATGCCGACCTGGATCGACTTCGGAGACGAGATCTACGGCATCCCCGACATCGAGACCAGGGGATTCAAGGTCGCGCCCGACAAGCACGGTCCCGCCTTCGACCCCGACACCGGCGAGCGCGTCGTCACGCAGCAGGGCATCGCCGCCGTTCGCGCCTTCGTCGCGCGCCGTTTCCCGGCTTTGAAGGACGCCCCCGTCGTCGCGAGCGAGGTCTGCCAGTACGAGAACACTTCGAACGGCGACTTCCTGATCGACCGCCATCCCGAGGCTCCCAACGTGTGGCTGGTTGGCGGCGGCTCCGGCCACGGCTTCAAGCACGGGCCGGCGGTCGGGTCCTGCGTCGCCGACGCGGTTCTCGGACGGGCGACGCCCGAGCCGCGGTTCAGCCTGGCGACCAAGCAGAAGGTCCAGAAGCGAGCGGTGTACTGAGGCTTGCCGGCAAGATCCTCGGTTAGCATCTCCGACCGATGCGTGGACTCGCACTGCTGCTGCTCGCGATCTTGACGGTCCCGGTCGCTCACGCCGCCGACGCTCCGCCGCCGAACTACGTCGCGGGCTTTGTCGGCACGACGCTCGCCTACCGCCCGAACGGCGGCTCCTTCGACGGTTGGCAGCACGACCTGACCGGGCTCGTCGGGTACGGCCGCTTCGTGAAGCCGACGCTCGCGCTCGAGCTGGATGCGGGACCGACCTACCTGAGCGGCGACTACGCGAGCTTCGCGTTCGTGCCGGGTGTGGTGTGGACGTTCAGCCCGCATGCGTATGCGGCGGCGCGGGTGATCGTGCCGGTGGACCCGGAGTGGAACCTGACGCTGTTTCCCGGGATCGGCCTCTCGCACACGTTCAAGGGCCGCTACACGCCGATCCTGGAGCTGAACCTGTCGAGCACGGTCGGTCGCGGCAAGCCGGACTTCGGCGTGGCGCTGACCGCCGGTCTGCTGATCGCGTTCTAGCTCTTGAAGCCAGGCGCCACGCGGCCGCAGCGCGTGACGTAGATGCGATCTCGCTCACCAGCGCTCAGCACGAACTCGGCCTCCAGATGTCGCGTCTCGCTCACGCCATCACCCCGCGCGAGAGCCGTTCGGCACCGGGCGCTCCGGCACGGCCAGGCAGGGCGTGATGCCGTCGGCGTAACCGATGTCGAACAGCATCCCCTGCGATTCCTCGCCCATCATCTTGCGGGGCTCGATGTTCACCACGAACAGCGCCTGCCGGCCGACCAGCTCCTGAGGACGCGCGCGCTCCTTCACGGGGCTCCTCTCTTGTAGAGATCGGGCTTGGCGATCTCCATGTAGCGGGACGGGTTCTCAAGCGGCCGAAAGCCGAGTTTCTCGTAGAGGCCGTGGGCGTCGCGGGTGACCAGGACGAACCGGCGCAGGCTCGCGAGGTCGGGATGCGACATGACGGTCTCCATCAGCCAGGTGCCGAGGCCCTGACCCTGGTGTTCCTCGAGCACGTAGACGTCGCAGAGGTAGGCGAAGGTGGCGAAGTCGGAGATGACCCGCGCGAGGCCGATCTGTCCGGCAGCGCCCTTGAGGCTGAAGCAGAGCGAGCGCTCGATCGACCGAGCCACGCGCTCCCTGGTGACGCCTTCCGCCCAGTAGGACCGCGTCAAATAGGCGTGGACCGCATCGACGTCCAGCTCGCCGGGGTCGGTCGTGATCCGGTGCCCGCCTCGGGTGCGCTCGAACGTCATCGTTCTCCCTCTCCTGTCCGTGCCATTGTCCGTCAATAGAGCCAGAGCCGGCCTCCCGCCGCCAATGAGCGGCCGTGCTGCGGGACCACGCGCTCGACGCCGAAGAGCGATTGGCGTTCCGGCGCCGCCGCGTACAGCTGAAGCGCCTCCAGCCGCGAGACGCGACTCGCATCGGGCGGCACGTCCAGGATCTCGCGCCACGCGTCATTCCAGCGTGAGGGACGAATGTGAATCGGATCGAAGCCGTACCACTCGCGGCGCAGGCGGAAAAGCCGCAAGCCCCCCGCTTCGGCGAGGCGTTCGAGGCCTGCGTTCAGCGCTTCGGCCCGCTCCAGGGTTTCTTCGTACGACAGCCGGCAGGGCGGGTAGAGGATCGAGCGGAAGAAGACGAACTTGCGGCGCGACGTTCGCCGCAGGCTTGGCATCGGGAGATCGGTGAGCGCGACGTCCGCCGTCAGCGTCTGGAGGCGGCTCGCGGCCGCTTCGACCCAATCGAGAATCTGCGACGTCGAGAAGCCGTAGAGGATGTCGTTGCCGACGTCCGTGATCAGTGCGCGCGTGGTCGCCGCCGGCATCCTCTGAAGCTGAGCCCACAAGCCCGACTCGAGGATGCCCGGCAGCGAGCGGAAGCCAACCCGACTTCGCGCGCCGTAGGACCGTCCGAGGCCGAGCGACGCCAGCAGCTCGATGCCGGATCCCCACGCGGAACGAGCTGCCGAGACGAGCGCTGGCAAGCCTCGCGTCAGGTTGCTGGCGCCGAGCGCGACCAAACGCGAGATGTCAGTCGGGGAGTCGGCCAACGCGGAATTCGACCACGAGCACCCGGTTCACGACTAGTTCAAGCCCAGCTTCTTCCCGGCCGCGAGGAGACGGATCGATTCGAGAATGCGCCTCTCCCGCAGGCCTCAGTGTGGGCGGTCGAGCTGGAATTCCACCACGAGGGCGCGATGATCCGACGGCACGCGCTCGGTCCACGCATCCAAGACGCGGAGTTCGCTCGTGGCCCAACACTGGTCGATCCGGGCCGCGGGGAGCCGGGCCGGGAACGTCGCCCCAAACGCCGAACGCGCCCACCCGTCGTGGAACCGCGGTCCCAGATCGACCTCGAACGGAAACGCGTTGAAATCGCCGCAGACGATCGCGGGGCTCGAGTCGCCGAGCAGTTTCCACAGCGCCGGGTACTGGTCTTTGCGCTGCCGTTCGGTGTACCACTGGCTGCCGAGCGTCGCCAGCGCCGCGATCGCCTCCGGGATCGCCAGCCTGGTGTTGACTAGCGTGAGCGCGCCGGCGGCCGATACCGCCCTCGCGAGCTGCGGAGGCTGCCACGGCCCGGGCCAGGCCACCGGTGCCTCCTTGAGCGGCCAGCGGCTCAGGATGCACTGATCGCTTCCGTCCAGGAACTCGAAGCCGAGCGCTCGCGCGGTTCTCTCGCACGAAACCGCCGTCTCTTGCATCAGGACGATGTCTGGATCGAGAGCCCGCAGCGATTCGGCGACCTCGAAGGGCCGCGTGTCCGCGTTGACGGTGACGAGGCGGAAGCCCTGTCTTGCGGACGGGCGGATTCGAGAGACGGCATCGGCCGCCCACAGCGCCAGCGGCGCGAACAGCACCAGCCCGAGGAAGACCAGGCGGGCGCGCTTGCGAAATGTCCTCGCCACGCCCGATCATTCTCTCGTGTTGTAGATTGAGTGGCCGCAGTCTCGGAGGAATTCATGCTGGTCGCCCTGTTGATCGCCGCCGTCGCCGTTACGCCCCCGGATCTGCCCGTGTCGATCTATAAGGCCCGCCGCGAGCGCGTGATGAGCGAGCTCGGCGGTTGCGCCGCGGTGCTCGCCGCGCAGGGCAAGCCGCAAGGCCTGGTCGAGGAGTTCCACCAGGACGGCGACTTCTTCTGGCTCACCGGAGTCAACGAAGCCGACGCCTGGCTCGAGCTCTCGCCCAAGGCGAAGAACGTGAAGGTGCGGCTGTGGTTGAAGCCGCGGGACCCGGAGAACGAGCGCTGGACCGGCCCGCGCGATCCGATCTCGCCGGCGCTCCTCGATAAGTGGGGCGTCGACCAGGTTTCGCGCGGCCGGCCGCAGCTCGTGCGCTCGGCGGCGCTCTCGGGCTGCGTGGCGATCCTGGCGCCGCTCGGCGACGCGCGGGACGATCGCGCCGATGTGCGCCTGACTCGCGATGCCGCTTCGGCCGCGGGCGTCAACGTCGTCCACAAGCGCACGCTGCTGGAGAAGCTGCGCTGGGTACACACCTCGGAAGAGATCGCGCTGATGGAGCAGGCGCTCGCTCAAACGCGGCTCGGCCACGAGGCCGTCGCCAAGCACACGATCGCTGGCGTCAACGAGAAATTCGTGCAGGCCCAGCTGGAGCACGCCTTCTTCGCGAACGGCGCCACCGGGCTTTCGTACGGCTCGGTCGTGGGCAGCGGAGAGAACGGCGCTGTCCTCCACTGGGGCCGGAATGACCGGGTGCTCCGCAACGGCGACGTGGTGGTGGTCGACGCCGCGGCCGAGTACGGACGCTATGCGACGGACATCACGCGCACCTATCCCGTGAGCGGCAAGTTCACGGAAGACCAGGCCAAGGTCTACCGGGCGGTGTATCAGGCGCAGGAAGACATCCTCGCGGCAATCAAACCGGGCGCGGCGATGACCGACCTGCAGCGGGCAGCCGAGAATTCGCTGCGCAGGAGCGGCTACCTCGACAAGTTCATCCACGGCTTCGGCCACTTCGTCGGCCTCGAGGTCCACGACGTGGGCGACCCCGAAGCGCCGCTCCCGGTCGGCGCCGTCATCACGGTCGAGCCGGGCGTCTACATTCCCGAGAAGGGCCTCGGCGTGCGCATCGAAGACATGGTCGAGATCACCGCGACCGGGTATCGGCTGATGAGCAAGGATTTCCCGCGCAAGCTCGAAGACGTCGAGGCCTGGCTGAAGGCCGCGAGGAAGTAGCGGTGACGCCGGAGCCGTGACCAAGGACCGTGGGCCGGCCGGCGATCGGCTGATCTCGGGAAAGCTCCGCGGAAAGGCGGCACGCAGCGGAGCGGCGGCAAGCGTCGTGTGCGTGGATGGGACCAACTACGCGTGGACGTATCGACACGGCTGGATCGTCCGGGGCAAGGGGATCCAGGCCATTTCGATCTCCGTGTCGCTGAACCCCGAGCGCACGCGTGAGCTGATCCTGGACTTCATCTCGACGGTCGACGACGAGGGAAGTCCCCCGTCCGCCGGCAGAGTGGTTCGCGCCCTAGAGGCTGGCATTCGAGCGGCACGGGAGGCCGGATGGAATCCGGAGTCTCGGGGCCGCGCGTTCCGCTACGAGATCGCCGGAGCCGGCACGACCTAAGACACAGAAGTTTCGTTGATCCCAGGAGGATGCGCGATGCCACTGAACGCCGCCGAGAGAGCCGAGCTGATCCGCCGCTACGCCGATGGTCCGGCGAAGCTCCGAGCCGCCTTCGAGAGGGTCCCCGCCGAAGCCCGTCAATGGCGGCCGGCGCCCGACAAGTGGTCGGCGCACGAGGTCGTCGTTCACTGCGCCGACTCGGAGTCGAATGCCTCGCTGCGGATTCGCTATTTGGCCGCCGAGAAAGAGCCGCTGATCGTCGGCTACGACCAGGAGCTGTGGGCCAAGACGTTGGACTATCACAGCCATCCGGTGGACCTCGCACTCGCGACGGTGGAGGCGGTGCGCGCCAACACGGTGCCGCTGTTGCGACGGCTTCCCGAAGCGGTGTGGACGCGCGAGGGTAAGCACACCGAGTCGGGCCGATACACGGGCGACGACTGGCTCAATATCTACGCGGCACACGTCGAGAACCACGCCCACCAGATCGAGCGCACCCTGGAGAGCTGGCAGTCGCGATAGCCAGCGCGCAGCCCAGACTCCTGATAGCTTCTGGCGCTCAGGAGTTGCGATGTCCCACGCCACACCCGTAGAGGTCGGAACTGTCGCCTCGGTCGAAGAGATCCGCGCCCAGTTTCCGGCGCTGGAGCGGCGCCACAACGGTTTTCCGGTCGCCTACTTCGACGGCCCGGGCGGCACGCAGGTGCCTCGTTCGGTGGCGGACGCGGTCTCCAACTACCTGCTCCACCACAACGCCAACACCCACTGGGACTATCCGACCAGTCACGAGACCGATGCGATGCTCCAGTCTGCGCGCGTGGCGCTCGGGGACTATCTCAACGCGCCGGCGGACGAGATCGCGTTCGGCGCGAACATGACCACGCTCACGTTTCATCTTGGTCGCGCGCTCGGCCGCGGCTTCAAAGTCGGTGACGAGATCGTGATCACCGAGCTGGACCATCACGCGAACCAGGACACTTGGCGCGCCTTGGCCAACGAGCGCGGTCTCTCGGTGAAAGCGGTGCCACTACGGCCGGAGACGGGCACGCTGGACCTGGCCGACTTCGAGAACGCGATCACGCCGCGCACGCGGCTCGTCGCGATCGGCGCGGCCTCGAACGCGCTCGGCACCGAGAACGACGTGCTGGCCGTGGTGCGGCTGGCGCAGCAGGTCGGCGCGCTGGTGTTCGTGGACGCCGTGCACTACGCGGCGCATCACCTGCCGGATGTGAAGGCGCTCGGTTGCGACTTCCTGGCGTGCTCGGCCTACAAGTTCTACGGGCCGCACGTCGGCGTGCTGTGGGGGCGCCGATCGTTGATCGAGTCGCTCGACGCGCCCAAGCTGCGGCCGGCCGCCGAGGCGCCGCCCGAGAAGCTCGAGACAGGGACCCTCTCGCACGAGGGGATCGTGGGCGCCGGGGCGGCGGTCGACTTCCTGGCTTCGCTGGCCACGGGTGGCGGAACCAGACGCGAACGGCTCGCGCTGACCGCCGCCGAGTTGCATCGCCGCGGCGCGCTCTTGCTGCGACGGCTGTGGGAAGGACTCGGCGCCGTCCCCGGCGTCACCCGCTTCGGGCCGCCGCCCGAGGCGCGTCGCACCGCGACGCTGTCCTTCGTCGTGGCCGGCAAACGGTCGAACGAGGTGGCGGCGGCGCTGGCCGAGCGCGGCGTCTTCGTTTCGCATGGTGACTTCTATGCGACGACGGTCGCCGCGCTGCTGGGTCACGGGGCGGACGGCCTGGTGCGCGCCGGCTGCGCGGCCTACACGACGGAAGAAGAGGTCGACCGGTTGCTCGAAGGAGTGCGCCGGCTGACGGCCTAGTCGCTTCCGAGGTGCAATCGTTCCTGGAGACCGGGGAACGCGGCGTCCGCGTGGGGATCGGGCGTGAGCAGCGAGACCACGATCCCGACCAGGAACGAAAGCGGGATCGTGATCAGACCCGGGTTGGCGAGCGGGAACGGCGCGCTGGCACGGCCCAGGATCTGGATCTGGACGGTGGGAGAGAGCGCAATCAGCGTGAGCGAGGAAAGCGTTCCCACGATCATGCTGGCCTGGGCGCCGCGGGTGCTGAACGGCCGCCAGAAGCAGGCGAGCACCAGAGCGGGGAAGTTGGCGCTGGCGGCGATCGCGAATGCCAGGCCCACCATGTAGGCCACGTTCTGGCCCTTGAACGCGATCCCGAGCACGATCGAGAGCAGCGCGAGCACGACCGTGGCGCCGCGCGCCACACGCAGTTGTTCCACGTCCGGCGCTGAGCCTTTGCGCACCACGTTTACCCAAAGATCGTGCGACAGCGCGGCTGCGCCCGAGAGCGTGAGCCCCGCGACCACGGCCAGGATCGTGGCGAAGGCGACGGCCGCGATGAACCCCAGGAACCCGGTGCCGCCCACGGCTTCGGCCAGGAGCGGCGCCGCCATGTTCCCGCCCTTGTCGATCTTCAGGATCGCCTCGCGGCCCACGATCTCCATCGCGCCGAAGCCGAGGATGAACGTGAGCAGGTAGAAGAAGCCGATGAATGCGGTCGCGTAGCTCACCGAGGTGCGTGCGGTGCGGGCGTCGGGCACGGTGTAGAAGCGCATCAGGATGTGGGGCAGGCCGGCCGTTCCGAACATTAGCGCCAGGCCGAGCGAGATCGCGTCGAGCGGGTTGCTGACGAGCTGGCCTGGCGCGAGCACGCCGGCTCCGTAGCGCGCCGCCGCGGCCTCGAACAGCGCGAGCGGGTTCATCTGGTGGCGCATCAGCACCATCATCGCCAGCAGGAAGGCGCCCGACAGCAGCAGCACCGCCTTCACGATTTGGACCCAGGTGGTGGCGAGCATCCCGCCGAAGAGGACGTAGGCGAGCATCACCAGGCCCACGATCACGACCGCCGCCTCGTAGGAGATCCCGAACAGCAGCCGGATCAGGTTTCCGGCGCCCACCATCTGCGCGATCAGGTAGAAGGACACGACGGCGAGCGTGCCGATGGCGGCGGCGATCCGTACCGGCGCCGCGCGCAACCGGTACGCCACCACGTCGGCGAACGTGTAGCGGCCTAGGTTGCGCAGCGGCTCGGCGATCAGGAACATCACGATCGGCCAGCCCACCAGGAAACCGATCGAGTAGATCAGGCCGTCGAAGCCCGAGAGCGCCACCAGGCCCGCGATGCCGAGGAAGCTGGCGGCGCTCATGTAATCGCCGGCCAGCGCCAGACCGTTCTGGAGGCCGGTCACGTTGCGGCCCGCGGCGTAGAAATGCTCGGCCGTCAGCGTGCGGCGCGCGGCCCAGTACGTGATGCCGAGCGTGATCGCGACGAAAGCGAAGAAGAACCCGATCGCGACCAGGTTCGGCGAGCCGGGGCCGGTCGCCATCAGCGCTTCTCGCGCAGCGACGCCACGGTCGTGTCGTAGTGGCCGTTGGCCCAGCGCACGTAGATCCAGATCAGCACCCAAGCCGTGACGATCACCAGCGACCCGAGCAGCATCCCGAGCGAGAGGCCCGGCAGGATTCGCGCGGCGAGCAGCGGCTTGGCGTAGGCGACCAGCAGGATGAAGCCGAAGTAGACGGCCATCATTGCCGCGGTCAGGCGCAGCGCCAGGCGCCACTGGGCGGCGGACAGCGCTGCCAGGGCCGGCTTGTGTTCGGCGTTCATCGGCCTGCCTCCGCGTCGCGGTCGAGCTGGCGCCGGTGGCTCTCGAGATGCACCGCCACGAAGCGCAACGCGTCGCGGGGGCTCAGCTTTCCGAAGATGGCGTGGGTCAGATGACCGTCGCGATCGCGGGCATTGGCAAGCTCGCTTTCGAAGACGGCCGCGGCTCTCGGGAACTGCTCCAGGAACAGGCTTCGCGCGCGCGGCGTCTCGCTGGGTCGGACCTCGCGCACCGCCTTGGCGCCCCTCGGAATGCGGCCGTCGCGGAGGATGATCGGCAGGTAGCGCCAACGCAGCAGCGTGCGCCACCAGAAGCCGGTTCGGATCCGCATCCCCGAGCCGCCTTGCAGCTCGCGCGCCGCAACCTCGTAGACTATCAGCACGTGCTCGGCGATCTGGGCGGGGCACCACGCGTCGGGCGCACGGCGCTTCTCCCAGAGCTCGGAATCCAGCGCCTCGACGTCCTTCACGAAGCGGCCGACGGCTTGCTGGTGACCGTCGAGGCGCTGCTGCCAGTCGTCGTTCACTGGGCGAGCCTCTGGGCGCGCGCGAAGTTCTTCTCGTACCACTTCACGCTGCGGTCCATCAGGTCCACGACGTGCTTCGGCTCGCGCAGGCCGTGCCCCTCACGCGGGTAGCGCACGAAGATCGCCGGCACCGACACGTCGCGCAACGCGATGTAGAACTGCTCGGCCTCCGCGATCGGCACGTCGTTGTCGTTCTCGCCGTGCACCATCATCGTGGGCGTCTTGGCCTTGGCGACGTGCTTCAGCGCCGAGCGTTCCCACAGCACGTCCATCAGGTTCCCCTGGTGCGGCCGCATGCCCCACTCCATCTCCTCGTACATGTTGTAGTAGGTCATGTAGTTGTAGGAGATGTTGTTGGTGATCGCGGCGAGCGGAATCGCGGCCGCGAAGATGTTCGTCTGCGTGATCAGCCACGAGCTCAACTGTCCGCCGTAGCTGCCTCCCTCGACGCCGATCCGGTCGCGGTCGATCCACGGGTTGCGCCGCATCGCCGCCTGGGCGCCGTAGAGAACGTCCATCGCTTCCATGCCGTTCTGGTCGCCATACACGGCGTCGGAGAACTTCTGGCCGTAGCTGGTCGAACCGCGATAGTTGACCTGCAGCGTGGCCCAGCCCAGCCCGGCGTAGAACTGCGACTTGAAGACGAAGGACGGGCCCTGCGCGCCGTGAGGACCGCCGTGGATCATCACGATCAGCGGGTGCTTGGACTGCGGCGTCTGGCCGATCGGTCGAGTCAGGAAGGCCTCGATTTCGTACTTGAAATCGGCGCTGGTGAAGCTGAGCGCCTCCACGGACGCGACGTCGACTCCGCGTAGCGCCTCCGCGTTCAGATCGGTCAGCCGGCGCGTCCCGCGGGCGTCCTTCACGTGAAGCTGGGTCAGGTCGCGCAGGCCGCCAAAGGCGTAAGCGATCGCGCCGTTCCTGGCCACCGAGTAGCCGCCGACGCGCCCGGGCTCGCCGATCACGGTCTCGGCCTTGCCGCCGGCGCTGGGGATCCGCATCAGCCGGGTGTTGCCACGCTCTTGGACGACGAAATAGACCAAAGCACCGTCGGGAGAAAAGCTGGCGCCCGTCTGGCGATTGTCGACACTCGTGCCCAGCTCCTTTCTGTTGGAGCCGTCGGCGTTCATCGTCCAGACGTGGGTGTCTTCCATCGTGGTCTCGAGATCGGTGAGGCCGCGGCGGGTGCCGAGGAAGGCGACGCTCTTGCCGTCCGGCGACCAGCGCGGCTGGTACTCGGCGCTCTCGGTCGTGGAGAGCCGGCGGATGCTCGCGTCGCCCACGCGCACCGCGAACAGATCCGGGTTGTAGAAGAGATCGGGGTCGGGCTCGCGGTTCGACTCGAACAGGATCTCGGCGCCGTCGGGCGACCAGTCGATCGAGTGCTCCTCGTATACGCCGGTCGATGGCGTCAACGGCCGCGCCTCGCCGCCCACCGCGTCGACCACGAAGATGTGCCGGCGCCGGTTGTCGTTGAAGCGCGTCATGCCCTCGTCGGCGTCGGGCTTGTAGAGGTAGCGGGTGATCACGATCGGATCGCCGCTCGCGGCTTCGGTCTCCGGGCCGGGCGTGGCCGAGACGAAGGCGATCTGCTTGGAGTCGGGCGACCAGGCGATCCCTCGGCCCTCGAAGGTGAGCGGGCTGTTGGTGCCCTTGGTCTCGGCCAGGAAACGCGAGCCGGTTCCGTCGGGCCGGACGACGTGAAGGCCGCTCTTGTCGCCGGCGTTGCCGTCGAACGCGATCCACTGCCCATCTGGCGACCAGTACGCCGTTCCGCCGCGGTCCGCGTCTCCGCCGAGGCGCTGGGTCTTGCCGTCGGCCAGCGTCAGGATCCAGAGCTGGCGGTAGGGACGGCCCGGAGCGTCGTTGTTCTCGACGCTGTAGGCGATCCGCGCGCCGTCCGGCGAGAGGGCGACGTTGCCCACCGAGCGCACCTTGTAGAAATCCGCGCTCGAGAGCGGCCGAGCGGCGGCCGGCCCCGCGGTCAGAAATGCCATCGACAACGCCAGCAAGGCAGGCTTCATGTCTTCCTTTCGGTTCAGTTCGCTGTCGCGGGGCCCCAGAGCACCCGGCCCGGGCGCGCCCCGGTGATGCGCGCGTCCTCCACGACCACGGCGCCGTTGACCAGCACCAACGACACGCCCACGGCGTACTGATGCGGCGCCGCGAACGTCGCGGTATCGGCGACGGTTCCGGGATCGAAGACCGCGATGTCGGCCTTCATCCCCGGCCGCAGCAGGCCGCGGTCGGCGAGGCGCAGCCGGGCCGCCGGCAGCGCCGTCATCTTACGGACCGCCTCCTCGAGCGTGAGCACGCGCTGCTCGCGCACGTAGCGGCCCAGCACCCGCACGAACGTGCCGTAGCTGCGCGGATGCGGCGACGCCACCCCGAACGTCGTGACCTCGCCATCGGACGCGATCATGGTCGCCGGGTGCTTCAGGATCCGCACCAGATCGGCTTCGTCGATCGCATGGAAGATCGCCGAGGCGCCGCCTTTCTCCACGATCTCGAGCGCCGTCTCGGCGGCGTTCTCGAACGTGACCTCGCGTCCAGCCGCGCGCGTGATCGCGTCGAGCCTCTTGCCGGCCAGCGAGGGATCGTGGCCGCACGATGCGATCTGGACGTTCTTGGGATCGCCGCCGCCGCGGTCGAAGCGGATGTTCTCGACCACGCTGGCACGGATCCGGGCGCGCGTGGCGGGTTCGGCGAGCCGCTTGACGACGTCGGCCCGTCCGCCTTCGAGCGCCCAGGCGGGAAACAATGCCTGCAACGCGGTGCTGGACGCCGTATACGGGTACTGGTCGATGGTGGCGTCGACACCGCGGGCCCGCGCCGCATCCAGCGCGGCGAGCGTATCGACGCTACGGCCCCAGTTCCCGACGCCGATGATCTTGTGATGCGTGATCTGAGTCGGCAGGCCTGCTTCTTCGCCGATGCGGATCGTCTCGATGACGCTGTCCACGACGCCCTTGGCCTCCTGGCGCATGTGCGAGATGTAGATGCCGCCCAGCGAACCCGCGACCTTCGCGAGCGCAATGACCTCCTCGGTCGGCGTGAACGTGCCGGGCACGTAGAAGAGGCCGCTCGAAAGGCCGAAGGCGCCGTCGCGCATTCCCGAGCGCACCAGCTCCTTCATCCTCTCGATCTCTTCGACTGTCGCCTTGCGATCGCCGAGGCCGACCACCTTCTCGCGGATCGTGCCCTGGCCCACGAAACTCGCGAAGTTGGGCGTCGGTTTGGCGGCGGCGACCTCGTCGAGGAAAGGCTTGAGCGGCAGCGGGGAAGAGCCGTCCGGTCCTTCGACGAGTGTCGTCACTCCCTGGCGCACGTAGTTGTCGGCCGTCGGAACCCTCAGGATGCCGCGGCGCGCGTGGGTGTGCAGGTCGATGAAGCCGGGCGCGACGATGGCGCCGCGAACGTCGATGCTGCGCCGCGCCGTGCCCGCCAGATCGCGGCCGATCGCGACGATGGCGTCGCCCTGGATTGCCACGTCGGCTACGAACCAGGGGGCGCCGGTGCCGTCCACGACGCGTCCGTTCTTGAGGACGAGATCGTAGGCGGGCTGCTGCGCGAGGGCCGCAGCGCAAGAGAGGAGCAGAGCGAGACCGGCGGCCCGGTACCTCATTTCACATACACCGTCTTGATGTTCACGAACTCGCGGATGCCGAAAGCCGAAAGTTCGCGGCCGTAGCCCGACTCCTTGATGCCGCCGAACGGCAGCCGCGGATCGGAGCGCACGAACGTGTTGACGAAGCAGCTTCCCGCCTCGATCTCTTCG
>CAZVOI010000652.1:0-10426 GCA_964628275.1 uncultured Acidobacteriota bacterium
CACCGAGCCGGTCGCGATCTGGCCGTCGCTGATCGGCGACCAGTTGATCCCGGCATCGGTCGTCTTGAAGACGCCGCCGCCGGTGCCGCCGAAATAGAACGTCCGCGGCTCGCTCGGCACGCCGGCCACGGCCACCGAACGGCCGCCGCGGAACGGCCCGACCTCGCGCCACTGCAGGGCGGCGAACGCCTGCTTGTCGAAAGCGTCGGCGGGCTTGGGAGGGTTAGCGGTTGCCGGCCGCGGCTGAGCGAGGGCGGCGGAAGAGAGCATGGTCAAGGCAAGGGCTGCGACCGATCGGAACATCGAGGCGAATCTCATCGGATCACTCCATCGAAAGGAAGAACCGCCCAACCGGCGGATGATAGTCCCTGAATCAGGACTCGAAACCCGTTCACAACAAATTCAGCCCACCTCACTACTGTGGGTCGCGCGCGCGCCGGATAACGGCTTCCAACTCCCGAATCCGCTCTGGAGCTTCGAGAACGGCCGCGAATTCCGCCACGACTCGGCGGACACGAGCGATATCGATCGAGTCGGCATGCCGAACCAACAGCCGTTCGACGTCCGAGCGGTCCTGGTCCCGCCAGGCGACGGCTTTCAGGACGACAAGATCCTCCGGTAGCGCGACGCGCACCAGGACACCGCCGAAGTCGACGTCTGAAGCACGCGCCAACGCTTCCGCTTCGAACGGCAACCACGCCAGGCTCACGTCGAGTGGCGTGCCGCTCGCGCCGTGCCGGAGCAGCAAGACGTGACGCCGTCGCGCGAACGCGATGGCGTCCGGAATGCGACCCTCGATACCGTGGCGTCCGAAAACGGAGAAGAGCGCATCGAGCTCGACGTCTTGGCCCCAGACGGTGGCATCGATGTCACGCGTGGCCCGCGGCACTCCGCGCGCGATCACCGCGATTCCACCGATGATCATCGATGGTGCGCCGACGTCCCGCAGCGCTCCGTTCAGCGCCGCGAGCGCGTCGAGGAGCGCCCGGTCTCCCGTCAAGCGGGAGGTGGCCGCCGGGAGCGGAGTCGCTCCCACGCGTCCCGAACGCGCTCGTTTTCTCTCAGAGAGAAGCCGTCCTCGGCCACCGGCCATCCCTGTAGGCGCCCCAGCAGCGCCACCAGACCCAGCGCCGACGTAATCGAGGTAGGAATGTCCAGGGGCTGGCGAAGCTCCTCTTCGCGCTCACGAATCGCCCCGGCGCGGCGCGAAGCGACCCAGGCTTTAACAGCGCCTTCCACAATGTCCAGTATAGCGAGGGCTCACCGAAGCCGGGGCATCCTCGTACGGTTAGAAGAATCGCAGCTCTGGGCTTGGACGAAAGCCGCGTTCTTAGCTATACCGAGAACGGGTTCTCGACTCTCACCCCAGCGTAGTCTTGATCGGCGTTCAGATCCTCGGAGTAGACGACGCTACAGCTGGCGAGCCGCGCCGCGGCCAGGATCAGGGCGTCGTAGTAGCCGACTCGGAAGCGCTCGCAGAGCCCGAGAGCCAGGTCGACGTGCGCCACCGTGATCGGACGCACGTCGTGGCGTTTCCAGAGCTGGATCCAGGCGACGGCTTCCTTGTGGCCCAGAGCCTTGGCCCGGCGTGGGCTGGTAACGGCGCGGTAGAACTCGCCCAGCACCTGCGTGGACAGGCAAACATCGGCGCCCTGAAGAAGCGCCAGCGCCGCCGCGGACTTCTTCGGATGGCTGCCTCGGGTCTCGATCGCGTAGACGAGGACGTTGGTGTCGAGGAAGACGCTACCGCTCATTCATCTCCTTCCGCGTGGGCCTGCGACCGATGCGGAAGTGGGCGGTCTTCTTGAGTAGCGCCTTCATCAGCCGATCTCGGTCCGCCATCTCCGGCGTCATGCCGCCGGCGCCGATGCGGCTCCGAGCAACGCGCTGGCGCAGTGCCTCCTCGATGAAACGTGTCAGCGTCAACCCGAGCCGCGCCGCTTCGGCCTTGGCTTCCCGATAGGTCGTGTCGTCGATCCGAAGTGTCGTCTGCACTCCTGCACGCTATGCGACTCTGTCATTTCTGTCAAAAGAAAGATCCGCGGGGAACGAAAGCAGGGCTGTGCCCTGGATGAGCGTCTCCCGGTGGCGAACCTGGCTGTGTAAGGCCTGTGGAAGCCGCCGGAGTCGGCGCTGGGGCGTGTGGTACGCTCGGCCCGTGGGCAGTGGGTTGATCGAACAAGTCGCTTCCGGCAAGGCGCCCGCTCTCGTGCCACTCACCGTCGAGCAGTTCCACGGCATGCTCGAGAAGGGCATCCTCAGGGACGGAGATCCGATCGAGCTGGTCGAGGGGCTTCTGGTACGGAAGAACCGTGCCGCAGCGGGAGAGGACCAGATGACGCATGGCGCGCATCACGCGCTGGTCGTGACGCGGCTTCTGAAGGTGGAGCGCGCGCTCGATCGGTTCGGTTGCCATCTGCGCGTCCAACTCCCCGTGACGCTGTCCAGTGTCGATGAGCCGGAGCCCGACCTGGCGATCGTGAGAGGCTCCCTCGAAGCTTTCGCAGATCGACACCCCGGACCCAAGGATCTCCTAGTCCTCATCGAGGTGGCCGATAGCTCGCTCGGTTACGACCGGGGAGCCAAGCTGCGGCTCTACGCATCCGCCGCCATTCCGCTGTACCTCATCGTGAACATCCCCGAGCAACAGCTCGAGCGCTATCAGGAACCGGTGCCCAACCAGGGCCGCTACCGGGCGCGGACCGACTACCGGGCGGGTGAGACGTTGTCGCTGCCGCTCACTACGAGTGAGTCGTTGCCGCTGGCGGTCGACGACGTCCTCGGCGCGAGCCGGTAGCCCGAATCCACAGCCGTTACGCCGAGAGAATCGCCCGCCGGAACGCGCGGCGCTTCTCGGGCATCGAAGCCCAGCAACACGCGTGGATCGTCATCGTTGAGCCTGACAGCCGTGAGCGGCTCGGCCTTACAATTTAGGTCCCTGTGTCCGAGACGGCGCGCAAGCCGGCGACTTGGGCGGATCTGCTCCGAACGCCTGACGACGGCTTGACCTACGAGGTGCTCGACGGCCAACTCGAGGCCAGGCCTCGGCCGTTGCCGCGCCACGGTCGCGCTCAGTTCTGCCTCTCTGGCATGCTCTTCGGACGTTACGGCGGGGGTGAAGGCGGTCCGGGTGGCTGGTGGCTGATCATCGAACCCGACGTCAGGCTTGCGCCGAACGACATTGTCGCGCCCGATCTCGTGGGCTGGCGACGCGAACGCATGCCCGAGTTTCCGGAGACTCGGCCGATCGACGTCGTTCCGGATTGGATCTGCGAAGTCGTTTCGCCGAAGGACCGGGGGCGAGATCGTGTGAGGAAGGCGGGCCTGTACCTGCGCGCGGCTATGCCGCACTACTGGATACTCGATCCCGGGCAGCCCACGCTGGAGGCATTCACGATTCGCGAGCGTTCTTGGCTGCGGATAGGCGCCTGGACCGACGGCGACTCGCCGCGGATCCCGCCGTTCGAGGAAGTCGAGATCGACGTCTCGTCCCTCTTGTCGCCGGCCCCGCCGCCGGAGAGCGAGTCGTCGACTCGTTGAGGCTGCGGGAAGAAAAGAGGGGGCCCGAAGGCTGGTCGTGCCGACGCTGTGCTGTACGAGTGGCTGCGCGGCCTGAGGTCTCGGGCCGGTGAGCCCGTCCACCAGAACCGAAGTATCCAGGAGGATCAGCGGCCGACCCTGAACGGCGAGCGGCGTCCTCCGCTCCGCCGCGCCACCCGGACCTGCTTCAGCTCCGCCCCCACCGCGGCCAGCGTTCGAGACGGACCCCGGGAAGCGATCTGGTCCAGGACCCCCAGTAGCCGCAGGCGCTCACGCTCGCTCAGCCGGCCGACGCGCTCGCTGAAATCGTGGATCGCTTCTCGCACCACTTCGCTCTTGGGCTTGACCAGCCGTTCCGCCGTCTGTCGCAGGCGGGCCACCGTGATCTCGTCCAAGGTGAAGGTCGCCTTTATCGCCGCCATAGCAGAGCAATGCTGCCATATTTGCCGGTCGGATTTCACGCGTTCGCACTGCCGCAATGACCTCGTGACGAACCGCAAGACAAGAACAGTTGGTGCCACCATCAGCCCGGCCGCCGACCTTGCCCGAATGGTGGAGCTGGGAGCTATCGTTCACCGGGTCACGCGGAGCTTGGTATGGCGCAACGCAGCGTCACCGAACTGGACGTGCGCGCTATGCTAGAGCGAGCGACGACATACGAGCCAAGCGTTGTCGAAGGTCGGTTCATGATCCACGCGCGGCATCAGCAACACGCGTGGATCGTCATCGTTGAGCCTGACTCGAGCGCCAAGCTCCTGGTCGTCGTCACGGCATACGAGGTTGCCCCATGACGGAGCGCTCACTTCAGGTCATGTACAGGAAAGGCCGACCGTTTTCAGCGTACTTGCACTTGTCGCATCAGACTGGCGAGAAGAGCGCCAAGACGGGTCCATCTTCTGATGGCCTGCTCGTGGTCGACTACGCAGCGAACGGACAGCCCATTGGTGTGGAGATTACGGCGCCGCTAGCCGTGTCATTGGAGCGACTGAACCGTCTACTCGCCGACCTCGGGGAGTCGCCATTGGCCGAGCAGGACTACTCACCTGTTCGGGCGGCGTGAGCGGGACGACCGCATCAACTCCGCCTGACAGGCCCCCAGAAGCAAACGACTGGCGGACTCCCCGCGCCGAGACCGAGAGCGCGTCGAGCAACCGCATCCTCCGCCCCGGGCCAGCCGTTGAAGCCGCCATCTGCCCAGTATGGCGAGACCACAAGAACCAGGGGTGTGCATCGGAATCCCACTTCTCGTAATCCAGATCGCAGAATATTGCACTAAGCGCTATAATAAGCGATCTGTATGCGGACGCCGTCCTCGAGCTCGGCCGGGCGCCTAGTCGAGGATCTCCTCGGCCAAGGCCGGTACACGTTCACGCGTGAAGACGTCGAACGCCGTCTCGGCCGTGGGCCGATGGCGACCTATCATGCGCTGTACCGGCTCCTGAAAGCTGGATGGCTTGTGATGCCGCGGTCGGGGTTTTACGTGATCGTCGACCCGCAGCATCGGTCGGCCGGCACGCTTCCGCCCGAGTGGTTCGTCGACGACCTGATGAAACACATGGGTCGGCCGTATTACGTGGGCCTTCTGTCGGCGGCCCAGCTGCACGGCGCCGCACATCACAGGCCACAGGAGTTCCAGGTCGTGATCCCGCGTCGCACTGTTCGGGCAGTCCGCGCGGGCAACGTGGTCTTTCGCTTCTGCGGGAAGGGTTCCTTCGACCAGGGCCGTTGGCAGGAGATCAAGGCGCCCACGGGTTCGCTAAAGGCCTCCACGCCCGAGACGACGGCATGGGACCTCGTCCGCTATCCGGGGGCCGCTGGTGGCCTCGACCATGTAGCCACCGTCCTCTCCGAGCTCGCCGAGAAGCTCGATGGGAAGGAGCTGCGCGCCACGCTCAAGCGCCATGGCGACGTCCTTGTTGCGCAGCGGCTGGGCTACCTCCTCGACCAGTTGCGTCGACGAGACCTGACGAAGGAGCTCGCGGCGTGGGTGGTCGAGGCACCCCTACGTCCCCTCGTTCCGGGCGTGGCCGTCGACGGCGCCCGCGAGAGTCGCAAGTGGCGCCTGCTCGTCAATGCCCGGGTGGAAGCCGAGGCATGATCCCCGAGGCCGCGATCACGCACTGGCGCAACGTCGCCCCGTGGCCGCAGGATGCCCAGGTCGAGCAGGATCTCATCTTGTCGCGCGCGCTGGTCGAGATCTTCCAAGACCCACACCTGTCGAAGGCGCTTCTGCTTCGCGGCGGAACGGCCCTGTACAAGCTGGTCGCATCGCCTCCGCGGCGGTACTCGGAGGACATCGACCTGGTGCAGGCAGCCGCCGGGCCCATCGGACCGATCCTTGACGCGATCAGGGAGCGGCTCGACCCTCAAGGTGGAGATCAACACCCGCGAACACTTCGTCGTGTTCGGCGCGGTCACGCGGTCGTTCCGCGTCCAGTCGCCCTGGTTCGAGGGAGAGGCAGAGGTCCAGACGTACGCGCTTGACGAGCTCCTCGGGACGAAACTGCGCGCACTCTTTCAGCGGCGGAAGGGGCGCGACCTATTCGACCTTTGGTGGGCGCTTGGAACGGCCGGCGACCCTCGACGCATCGTGGAGGCCTTCCGCGCGTATATGAAGGCGGAGGGTGCCTCAGTGAGCCGAGCTGCCTTCGACAAGAACCTCGTGGCCAAGATCGGCTCCCGTGCGTTCAACGAGGATCTCCGGCCGCTTCTGGCCGGAGCCGTCGATTTCGACCCGGCCGAGGCCGCGCGCGTGGTGTCGGAAAGGCTGCTGGCGCTCCTGTAGCGCGCCTCCGCGTCCCCGCTACCGGGCTGCTCCGCGGCCGGACGTGAGACGATCAGCTCATGCCATCGAGCCCGCTTGCTCAGCTTCTCCAGCTTCCCGCAAGTGATAGGGCCGAACTCGCCATGGCCCTTTGGGAGAGCCTCACGGAGGTTGAGCGCACCGGTGAGCTCGAATTGACCGACGAGCAGCGGGCTGAACTCGATCGACGTTGGGCCGAGCACGAGGAGAATCCGGACTCGGCGGTTCCATGGTCCGAGGTGCGCAAGCTGTTGGGTTGAGCCTGGTGTACCGAGTCGTCAGGCCGCAGGCCGAAGACGAAGCCCTTGAAGTCAGGCAGTGGTTTGAAGCGCGTCGCACCGGCCTTGGCGGAGAGTTCGGCGACGCCGTCGATGGGCTCGTGGCGCGCGTCGCAGCGAATCCGTTGGCCTTTGAGCCTATGCACAAGGAGACGCGGCGCGCGGCCTAACACTGCATGCACAAGTGGAACCGCCAAGACAAAAAAAGAGGGGGCCCGAAGGCCCCCTCTTTGCGGTCTCGGGCTCGTTGAGGCTGAGCCCGAGCGCTCCTCCTACCAGCTCAGACGAGCGGACAGGCGAGCGATGCGCGGCGGCAGGATGGTGATCGGCGTGTTGTAGGTCGGGATGACCGCGCTCGACTCGCTGATCGTCAGCGTGCCGGTCGTCGCGCGGATGTTCAGCTCGGGGTTGGCGTTGAACACGTTGTACACGTCGAAGATCACGCCGAGCTTGGCCCGGCCGCTCGAGCTGAGGTTGAACTTCTTCTCGGCGCGGAAATCGAGCTGTTTGACCGTCTGGTGCCGATGGGCCGTGATCGGCTCGGCCTGGAAGTTCTGCGCCCCGTAGTTCAACGTCGCCGCGAAGACGCGTCCGTACGGGTAGCCCTGCTGCATGCGGTAGATCGGCGTGATGCGCAGGCCCCAGCCCGGCTCGTACGAGCCGTGGATCTTGAAGTTCCAGGTCGTGAACTCGCTGGGAGTCGTCTGGCCGTTGGGCGTGATCGGGAATCCCACCGTACCCGCGAAGCCGCTGAACAGGCTCGCGCTCGAGCCGCCGTTGGAGCCCGCGCCGCTGGAGAGGTAGCTCGTGCCGAACTCTGAGGTCCAGGTGTAGAGGAACGAGCCGACCATGCTCCACTTCTTGGCGAACCGTTTCGTGGCGCCCACTTCAACCGACTTGTAGTCGGCATCGAATCCGCCGGGGTTGGTGACGAAGTTGACGATCGGCAGCGCAAGGTTGATCGGGTTCAGGTTGAAAGCGCTCACGGTCCGCTCGTCGCCGGTGCCGGCCCGGCCATCGGGGCCGATGTCGGTAGCGGTCGTGGGCACGTTGTACTCCGAAACCGGCCGGTTGCGGTTGAACTGCTGGTAGCCGTCGCGGTCCATCTTCCAGACGAAGCCGACGCGGGCGCCGATGTTGCCCGGCAACTCGCGCTCCAGCCAGGTGGAGAACTCGTTGGTGAACGAGTTCTTGAGGCTGGGGTCGATCAAGACGTTGGCGGTTCCGCCAAACTGCGCTCGGACCGCGCCCTGTTCGCCGTCTTGCCACAAACGATCCCCGTTCCGATCGGTCCAGGCATACTCCGTGTATTGCGTGCCGGTGTTCGGGTTGAGTGAGTCCGCAAGGCCGACGCCGGTGTTGAAGTAGTAGCGGCCGAAGTTGACCTTGAACAAAGTCTTGCCGTTGCCCTGGATGTCGTAGATGGCGCCCAGGCGGGGCACGACGTGATTGAAGCTGACGACGTTCTCGACCGCGGCAAAGGTCGCGGCTTGCGGCGAGAACCGGCTCGACGGTCGCTCTTGGGCGGGCAGGAACACGCGGTAACGGTCGTAGCGAAGGCCCAGGTTCAGCGTGAGCTTGTTGAGCTTGAAGGCGTCGTTCAGGAACAGCCCGTAGTTGCGCAGGCCGTTCCAGGAATCGACCGGCAGGCCGAGACGGACCCAGAAGGCGGGGCCGTTGTTGAACGCCTGCACCACGTTATCGGTGAAGTACGACTTCCAGCGCGTGCGCCCGGTTTCGTGCTGCACCTCGCCGCCGAGCTTGAACTGGTGGTTGCCGCCCAGCTTGTTGTCGGCGAAGAACGTATAGGCGCCGTGGAGCTGCTTCCTCCGCCGGTCCAGCTCCCAGTCGCGGCCGCCGCCCGTCACTTGCAGCGTCGTGATGTCCTCGCGCCGGGGCGTCGTCAAGTCGTTGCCCACGAGCGAGAAGTTGTAGCCGAACTCTCCGGCGCGGACCTCGAGGAAGCCGCGGCCTCCGAAGGTGTGGTTGTACTCGAGCTTGCCCACCCAGGACGGAGAAGCCTGATTCAGGGTCGAGTCCTTGGTCAGGTGCTGCGGCCCGCCCACGATGGCGTCGGTGCGGAATGGCTGGTTCTTGATGCCGTACTGCAGGTAGCCGATCAGCTTGTCCTTCGGCGTGAGCTGATAGGTCATCTTGCCGGTGTAGTTGATGAGCTGGGTCAGGAACTCAGTGCCGTCCAGGATGGCTCCAGAGGCCGGCTGGTACACGACCCCTTCCTGGCGGAGATACCCGCCCCAGAGCCACAGTTTGTCCTTCAGGATCGGCCCGCCCACGCTGGCGTTCAGGTTCTTGTAGGAGAGCAGCGTGTTGGCCTCGCCGCGATTCAGGCCCAGCGACTGGATCACGTTCCGCGGGATGTTCGCGTAGCCGCGCTGCAACTGGTCCTGCGACACGTTGTTGCTCTGGATGCCCGAGTTCTCGTACTCGTAGTAGACCTCGCCCGACAGCTTGTTGCCGCCCGACTTGCCGATGAAGTTGGTGATCACTCCGCCCGATGGCATCTCGGCCGAGTTGGCCGCCGCGCCGATGACCACCTCGTCGAATGACCCGTAGTCGAAATAGAAGCCCGCCGCCGAGGTGCCCTCGGTGGTGTTGATGCCTTCGATCAGCGGCCGGTTCTGGCCGCCGTTGCCGTAGGCGACGTAGGTCGTCTGCGTCCCGGCCGTGCTGCCGCCGACATCGAAGCGGTTGAGCGACACCCCCGGCGTCTCGGCGAGGAGCGACCACATGTCGCGTGCGTTCGGCAGCGAGTCGAGCATGGCTTTGTCGAAGTTGGTCTGGACGCGGGTCGCGGTCGTGTCGATCGGGGTCGTGTCACCGGTGACCGTGACCTCTTCTTGCATCGTCTTCACCGACAGCTTGGTGTTCACCGTGGCGGTGAAGCCGATGCCGATGCGGATCTCGTCCCGCGTGACCTTGCTGAAGCCGGTCATCTCGAACACGAGCTTGTAGGTCCCGGCCGGCAGACCTGTGAACCGGTAGATGCCCTGCGCGTTGCTGACCGAGGTCTGCGCCCCGATTGCCGCCGTGCTGGTCGCCGTGACCGTCACGCCGGGCAGAACCGCGCCGCTCTCGTCAGCGACCTCGCCGTGAATCGAACCCGTCGAACCACCGGCGCCCTGTGCGAAGGCTGGTCCGGTGACAAGCGCCGCCAGCAGCAGCGCCAAGAGCCAGAGTGAACGCTTTCTCACGTTTGAACCTCCTCGGAACGACATTTGGGGCCCTTTCCTGAATGGAAAGGGCCCGCTGAAGATCCCTTGGGACTTCCTCCTGAAAACTCTGCTAGTTCAGAGAGCAAGGGGTGTACCACGGATGGGCGAGGGCTTCAACTGGGTGAAGGTTCACTACTTAGAAGAATTCATGTCATTCGACACGGTGCCTGGACGCTTCAACCGTTCGGAGCGGATTCAACACCTTGGAACGTTTGGGCTTTGAACAGTCTCGCCTCTAGAGCGCAGCGGTTCGAGGTCATGAAGCACGCGCGGGAGCGCCCATGAGCAGTCAGCAGGAGCGCAGCCGTCGCGCATGACCCGGGCACGCGCGACTCTCATGCTTGAATCCCCAACTGTACATGTTGGTTTTTCAAGGACGTGATTGTCGCGAAACCCGCGGCGCTACAATAACGCCTCCATGGCGACCGCGCCGCAGACGGTCTATTCCCACATCGTCAAGGACCACGAGGTCTGTGGGGGCAAGGCCTCGATCGACGACACGCGGGTGCGGGTGATGGACGTGGTCTTCTTCCACAAGGGAGGCCTCACCCCCGAGCAGATCCGCGAGCACT
>CAZVOI010000653.1:0-4385 GCA_964628275.1 uncultured Acidobacteriota bacterium
GCCCGACGACGCACCGACGGGGATCTACGCCGAGCAGCTGGCCGACAGTCTCGCAGCAGCGGGGATCGGAGTCCGCCTCGTGGGAGGCCAGGGGTCCTACCGAACCGGCCGGCGGGCGGCCCCACGTACTCCCATCGTCCGTCTGAAGCATTACGAGGGCCGGCGCGGCCGACTGCTCTCGACCGCTCGGGAGTACGAATCCGTGCGTCAGGCCTTCGCCTCCTACATCCGCGCACAGGTCGCTGCGAACGATGTCGTGATCGTCACGAGCGCGCCCCCGACGACACTGTTCCTCCACCGCGCCATTCGGGCGCGGGGCGCTTCAGGTCTGTACTGGTTGCAGGACTACTACCCGCAGCTCATCCGCGGGGTGTGGGACGCGCCCCCGTGGATGCGCCGGCTCCTCGACAAACTCTGGACGCGGGAGCTGCAGGCGTGGCAGCGTGTGGTAAAGGCTGCGGGTAATCTGGGGTATGCGGGGCCCAACTCGCTCATGATCCGCAACTGGAACACACTCGAGCTGGGCGCGCCCGAGCCGGCTCGGCCCCGTACGGCGCTCTATTCCGGCAACCTCGGCTGGGGACACGACCTGCCTGCCTTCCTCGAGCTGTGTCAGACGCTACACGCGAAGGGCTATCAGGTAACCGTACGCGGCGATGGCCCCGGCATGGCCCGTCTGCCGGGCTGGATCCGCTTCGCTCCCCCGCTCGAGGACCCGGCCGAGCTCGTGCAGTCCTACTGGGCGGCCGAGGTTCATCTCGTGGCCGGGCATCCTCGGTTTCCCGACGCGGTCTTTCCCTCGAAGTTCTGGAACGCTCGAGCCACGGGGCGGCCCGTGCTGGCCTCCGGTTTCACTGGAGTCATGGCCGAAGAGCTCGCGGCGGCACTGACTTCGGACTTTCGGACGCACCTCTCGCACTGGACGCGCCTGGTGATCTCTGTCCTGGCGGAGTCTGCGCGAGACCGGCCCCCGGGCGAGCGGGAGCGCGATGCGCACTGAGCTCCATTCCCGACTCTATGAGCTGTCGTCGCGGCTGCTCCTGTTCCTGCTGCGCATGCCGGGCCTGCCGACCGCCCTGACCCGGATCGCCAAGATCTGGCTGCGTCACGCCCGCATTGCCCAGCATCTCGCTCGCGCCTCCTACGATGCTATCGTCGACGGCGGGGCCAGCATCGGCGAGTTCGCGGCTCTCGCCCGGTTCGCGTGCCCGCGCACGCCCCTCGTGTGCGTCGAACCCCATCCCGCGTCGGCCACGAGACTTCGCGAGCGAGGCTTCTCGGTGATCGAGGCGGCGCTCTGGAACGAGCGCGGCACCGCCACGCTGACCCAGCCCGGAAGCGCCGTTACTTCATGCAGCCTCGTGGCGGCTGGCGTCCCCGAGCGCCCCGCCTGGAGCGTTGCGACGATCCGCCTGGACCAGCTGTCGCTGCCGGGTCGCGAGGTCCTGGTCAAGCTCGATCTCCAGGGTGCGGAGCCGCAAGCGCTCGAGGGAATGGGCGAGCTGTGGGACCGGTGCGCAGGGCTGTTGCTCGAGGTCAGCTACGGCGAGCGCGGGAGCTACGAGCCGCTGCGTGCGCTCCTGGCGAGCAAGGGCTTCTTCGAGGCGGCCACCTTCAACGAGCTCGAGACCGACCAAGGGGTCGTCGAAGCAGACAAGCTCTGGCTTCGCCAAGCCCGTGACACGGCGAGAGCGCGAAGCTGATGGCTGGCCTGGCGCTCAGGCTCCCGAGGATCTCGCTCGACGTGGCAGTGTCCCTGTCGCTGCTCCTCGCCTCGGGCGTCGGGGCCGTCGTGCAGGGCCAGGACGCCAACATCGATCTCTACCGGTACCGCCTCTACATCGGCTACGCCTTCGTCCACGAGCGGCTCGACCAGGACTTCGCACCGGCCGCTCTCGGGACCTACCTGAACCCCGCCCTCGACGCGCTCCATTACCTCGGCATCGCCCACCTGCCCCCTCGCGTCTTTGGCTTCCTGATGGGCAGCTTCCAGGGCCTGAACGCCGTCCTGGTTCTGCTCCTGGCGCGCAGCCTTCTCCCCGACGACCGCCGCTCGCGCCTGCTCGCGCTGCTCGCCGCGTTGCTTTCGGCCACGGGCCCCACCGCTCGCTCGCTCCTCGGAACGACGCTCGGAGACACCACGGTTTCGGTGCCGGCTCTCCTCGCCCTGCTCCTCGTCGTGCGCGGGCAGGCGAGAGCGAACCGTGGAGGTGCCACGCTGCGCCTCACGGGAGCCGGCTTCCTCGGAGGTGTTTCGATGGGCCTCAAACTCACGATGGCGCCCGCGCTCGTCGCCCTGGGAACCCTCGTCGCGTGGGGCGTGGCGAAGACGCAGTTCACCTTCAGGGCAGCACTTTCGTCCCTCGCTGGAGCAGTCCTCGGTTTTGTGGCTGTCGCCGGATACTGGTGCTGGCAGATGTGGGAGCGATTCGGCAACCCGATCTTCCCCTTCGCAAACCAGATCTTCCGGTCGCCGTACCTGCCCGCGGAGGCGATCCGCGATTCACGTTGGGTCGCCGAGAGTCCCCGAGACTACCTTTCCCTGCCGTTCGACATGGCGCTCGGCATGACCCAGCGCCTGCAGGAGATTCCTTTCCGCGATGCGCGCTTTCTCCTCGTGCTGCTGGCGGCCCTGGCGTGGGTGGGGCTGCGGCTGGCGCGCAAGCAGCCGCCGCTGTCTCCAGGTCAGCGGTGGCTGCTGGTCTATGTGCTAGTCAGCTACGCCGTGTGGGGAATCGCCTTCTACTACTACCGCTACGCTGCGGTCCTCGAATTCCTGGCTCCGCTCTTGCTGGTCGTCCTGATTCAGGCGGTACTGCCCAAGCTCGCCCACGCAGTGACCATCGCTGCAGCCGTCTTGCTGCTGCTGACCTCGAGCGTCGGCTCCTGGGGACGACTGGCCTGGGGAGAGCAATGGTTCCACATCAGGCTCCCGCCCCAAGCTCATGAACCCGGGAGCCTGGTCCTCCTGGACAGCTCCCTCTCGAGTTTCTTGATCCCGTACTTTCCGGCAGAGACTCGGTTCGCGGGCCTGGAAGGGGTCGGATCCGCGCGCTTCGAGGGGCTGCTGTCGGCGCGGATCGCCTCGCACCGCGGGCCCCTGCTGTGGCTCGCGTCCCGCGGCCGGCCGGTGGAGTCGACCAGCCCGGAACGCTTCGGAGTCGTCGTGAGCGACGACTGCGGTGTGATTCGCACCGGCGAGGGCCGGTGGGCACTTTGCCGCGTCGCTCGCCCCGGCGGCCCGCGGAGCTGAGGATGATCGGCCCGCTCATGCGACTGTACCGGGCCTCGCCCCTGCATCCTCGCCTGGGTGCGGGCCTGGCTCGACTGCTGGGCCTGGCGACTCGCCACCTGCCCAGCCCGCAGGTCCGCACGGTCGACGGCATTCGGTGGGAGCTCGATCTGCGCGAGGTCATCGACGCCTCGCTCTTCTTCTCGGGCTCCTTCGAGCCGCGGGCCGAGCGCACGATCGCGGGCCACCTCGGACCCGGCATGACGGCGATCGACGTCGGGGCCAACATCGGCTACCACACGTTGCGAATGGCGAGGAGCGTCGGCGCTGATGGGAGGGTCATCGCCATCGAGCCGGCCCCGCGTGCCGTGGCCCGGCTGCGACGGAACCTCGCGCTCAACACGTTTCCGAATGTCGAGGTCGTGGTCGCGGCGCTCGGCGATCACGATGCCGAGCTCGCCGAGTTGCAGCTCCAGTCGAGCTATCCCCTGTCCGGACGCGGCGCGGCGGAGCGAACCCTAGCGCGCGTCGCCCGGCTCGACACGCTGGTGCTCGAGCGGCAATTGAATCGAGTGGACCTCATCAAGATCGACGTGGACGGCCAGGAGGCCAAGGTGCTGCGCGGCGCTGGTGGGACTCTCGAGCGCTTCCGTCCCGCTCTCTTCTTCGAGCTCACGCCGTCCGTCGTCGAAGCGGGCGGCGATTCGATCGAAGAGCTGTTCGCCTCGCTGGTCGCACTGGGCTATTCCATCTCGGACGAAGGCGGCAGGCACCAGCAGGATCCCGTCCTGCTGGCCCGCCGGCTGTCCCGAGGCACGGGCTGCAATCTACTCGGCGTCCCGTTGCCACAGGCGCGCCCTCACGCGTGAGCTGCGAGCGCAGCCAGATTCACTCGGGCGGAACGAGCGGGGGGTCTTTTGGCTGCGACGCAGCCCCCTTTGCTCGCTACGTTCCGAACAGTCGGTCGCCGAAGTCGCCGAGGCCCGGCAGGATGTACTTGCGGTCGTTCAGACCGCGGTCGAGGGCCGCGGTGTAGACCTCGGCCTCGGCGTGGGCTTCCTGCAGGTAGGCAACCCCTTCGGGGGCCGCGACGACGCAGAGCAGGCGCACGTGCCGGGCGCCCAGCTCCCGCAGGCCCTCGATCGCCATCGCC
>CAZVOI010000654.1:0-1652 GCA_964628275.1 uncultured Acidobacteriota bacterium
CGTCGCGATCGCCGCGTCGGACATCACGCTCGTGGGGTCCGACCCACGAACGGTTGCCGTCGCCCTCGAGCTCGGACGGCGGGCGCTCCTCACCATCCGCCAGAACCTCGGTTGGGCGTTCGTCTACAACGTTCTCGGCATCCCGCTCGCCGCCGGAGTCCTTTACCCCTCAACGGGGTGGCTTCTCTCCCCCGTCGTCGCCTCGGCCGCGATGGCGCTCTCGAGCGTGTCGGTCGTCGCGAACAGCCTCCGCCTGCGCCGCTTCCATCCGACCGCGTGATCGCCGAAAAGACGAAGCCCCCGCAAGATCCGCGGGGGCTTCGTGCCGGCCGGTGTTGATCGCCGGCCGGAGGGAGGTTTATGCGGGCTGTTACCAGCTCAGCGTTGCCATCGCCGTGATGCGCTGAACGGGATCGCCGGGAGTCGTGGGATACCCAAAGAAGAAATCCGCACCGTCCCCCGGGTTCGCCTGACCCAGCGTCACCTGGAACCCCAGGTTCTTCGAGTAGGTGTACCCGTAGGTGAGGTCGATCTCGTCGGCGATCTTGTCGTCCGGCGCGGCGTTCGACTCGGTCATGGTGAACATGTGGTACGCGAACATCACGTAGTGCGCCTCACCGAACCAGTGCTCGTAGCCGATGTTGATGTCGGTGATGTTGTGCTGGCCGTCCTGGTCAACCCAGTCGAGGTCGCCGAAACGGTTGTAGGCGTGGAAGTCGCCGTAGTAGGAAATGAAGCCTTCGTCTTTGTCGAGCGTGGTGGCGTCGTCGCCGGACGTCATGAGAACGCCCACGTGCACGCGGCCATGGGTCTCGCCCGCGTTGTAGTTGAAGGCGAACCAGCCCTCACCGATCCAGCCGGCGAGGTCGATGCTCGGGTTCGGGATCCCCGGATCCCCGAGGTCCCCGTCCTGAATCGCGACCTCGATGTTCCAGTCGAACATGTTGAGCTCGTCGCCGTTCATCATGCCGCGGTTCCAGCGGACGCCGAAGGTCATGATGCTGGAGTCGCTGGCGACCGGGAAGCCACCCACCGGGCCGAAGCCGGCCATGTCCTGGCCGAAGAGCAGGTAGCCGCCGACCGCTCCCATCGTGTCGAACTTCCAGTCGTAGGTGGCGCCGAACAGATCGCTGTCGTTTGCGCCGCCGCCAGTTCCTGGGATGCCGCCGAAGAGACCGGAATTGATTTCGGCGAGCTTGTAGTAGAAGACATTGAGGTCGTTGTGGCCGTGCTGCCACATGCCGCGGATTCCGTCGAACGACAGACCGCCGTAGTAGTTGTTGTCGCCCATGAAGAGCTCGGTCCCGTAGGTGTCTTCTTGGCGGCCGAGGCGTACGCCGAAGTCCGATCCGCCGATCTTGGCCACTTCCAACCAGCCTGTGTAGAGGTTTAGGCCGAAGGTTGAACTCGCGTACGGATCGAAAGCCTGGCCGGGCGGGAAGTTGGTGCCCCACTGGGGACTGAGCTGGTCGCCAAACGCGCCGAGATACTGAAGGTCGACGTGCCCGGTGACGTTCTTCGTGAAGTTCCCGGTCATCCCGATCATCACGCGATACGGTGTGATCGAAAACGAGTCGTCGTTCACGTCGCCCGAGCCGTCGTTGTCGGTGAGGTCGAGGTAGTTGTTGAGGTACTCGTACCGGGCTCGCACC
>CAZVOI010000655.1:0-1876 GCA_964628275.1 uncultured Acidobacteriota bacterium
GTTGGCTCGTCCAGAATCACGAGCTTGGAATCCCACATCACCGACTTCGCAACCGCGACGGCCTGCCGCTGTCCTCCGGACAGGCCGGCGACTCGTTGGCGAACCGACTTGAGCGTCGTCACGGACAGGCTGTCCAACGCCTCGCGGGAGGCCCGCTCCATGCTCGACTCGTCGAGCACGATCTTGTTCCGGGTGCGCTCGCGACCGAGGAACATGTTGGCCACGACGTCGAGGTTGTCGGCTAGCGCGAGGTCCTGATAGACGACCTCGATGCCGAGGTTGGCGGCGTCGCGTGGGCCGTGAATGCTGACGGCGCTGCCCTCGAATCGGACCTCACCTTCGTCGAACGGGTGGATCCCGACGACGCCTTTGATCAGGGTCGACTTTCCGGCCCCGTTGTCGCCGACCAGTGCCATGACCTCGCCACGACGGACCTCGAAGTCGACGCGATGCAGTGCCTGGACGGCCCCGAAGGATCTCGAGACGGCCCGGCACTCGAGGAGTGGCGTGTCAGGGGTGTCCATGTTCTCGCCGGAAAGCGGGGCGGGGGCGCCCAAGGCGCCCCCGCCATAACCGCCTTCGTCGATCAGCTGTTCTCCGTGCAGAAGTCCGTGTCGGCAGTGTCGCCGGTACAGATCTCCTCGATCGTGCGGAACCCGTCCGCGACCACCGTGTCCGCCATGTTGTCGGCGGTCACGCCGATCGGCACGAGCGCGACGTACGGGACGACCCCTTCGCCTTCAGCCGAATCGGTCGCCTCGCCCGTCTCCTTGTCGATCCCGATGATCGAAACGGCAGAGCCGCCCGAGGGGAGCCCTGACTTGAAGTTGGTCGCGGCCTCCTGGAAGTCCTCGCCGGCGCACAACGCCACCGCGACATCCGCTGCAACCGTGCCCTGGTCCTTGAACGGCTTGTAGACGCTCATCGTCTGCTTGCCGAGAGCAACGTTCTGCATCCCCGCAGCGCTCGCGTCCTGCCCGCTCACCGGAACCGACGCGACCCCAGCGGCCTCCAGGGCGTTGATCGCCTGCTGTGCGAGGTTGTCGTTGGCCGCGAACACGGCGTCGACCTTGTTTCCAGCATCGGTGAGGATCTGCTCCATGATCGTCTGTCCTTCACCGGTGGCGCCCCAACCGGGGACGTGCTGGTCTGCGACCAATGTCCAGTCGCCGTCGGCCACCCGCTTTTCGACGGTCTCCGCGTAGCCGGCACGGAACTGGAAGGAGTTGTTGTCCTCCTCACCTCCGTTGAGCATCACCACGGCAGGCTTGTCGACATCGAGAGCGTCGATTGCCGGCTCGAGGGCTTCGGCCATCTTGGCACCGACTTGAACGTTGTCGAAGCTGACGTAGGCGTCTCCACCCGAGCCACCGGTGTTGAACCGGTCGTACTCGACAACTTTGACACCGGCCTCCTTGGCCATGTCGATGATCGTTGCGCCCGAACCTGAGTCGTTGCTGGTGAGCACGATCACCTTGGCACCATCTGCGATTGCCTGCTCGGCCTGGGACTGCTGTGTCGTGGCCTGGCCTTCGGAGTTGACGATGTTGTAGTCCACTCCAGCCGCGGTGAATGCCTCTTCGAAGTATTTGCGGTCGTCGGTCTCCCACCGCGGCGACGTCGCACTGTCAGGAAGAAGAACCCAGATGCTTCCGTCACAATTTCCCGAAGCCTCGCTGGTATCGGTCCCGCTTGCCTCGTCATCGTTGCCGCCGCACCCCGCCGCAACGAGGGACAGCGCGGCGACGAACGCGACTACGAGAAACCACAGAAGACTTCGCTTACTGCGTCCAACGTGATGACGCGCCATGCAAACCTCTCCTTCTTTCGAGTGCAGATGCACGAGCCTCGATCAGACCAGCGAAACCCTAATACA
>CAZVOI010000656.1:0-3576 GCA_964628275.1 uncultured Acidobacteriota bacterium
CTGGAAGGCGTACGGGCAGGACGTCGGGGGCCGACCCGGGCGCGGGCGCGTGCAGGTGAACGTGGCCGATTTCGGAGCGCACGGCTTCTCGGACTTCTTCGAGACCTTTTTCGGGGGAGCCGGAGCGCGGGGCTTTCCCGACATGGAGGAGATGCTGCGCGGCGGGCGCGGCCGCGAGCCCCAGGCGGCCGACCTGGAACGCGAGATCGAGGTCTCTCTGGACGAGGTGTTGCGCGGCGGGCTGAGAACGCTGCGAACCGTCGCCGGTGAAACGCGCGAGGTCGAGGTCAGGCTCCCGGCCGGCATCAAGGATGGCGCCCGGCTTCGCGTCGCGGGCGAGGGCTCAGGCGGCGCGCGGCGCGGCGATCTCTACCTTCGGGTGCGGGTCGTGCCGCATCCGGTCTTCGTGCGCGACGGCGACGACCTTCGGGTCGAGGTGAAAGCGCCCTTGACCACGGCCGTGCTTGGGGGTGAGATCCAGGTCCCGACGCTCGACGTCGTGCTCGGAGTGAGGGTCCCTCCCGGCACGCCCGCCGGCCGGGTGTTCCGCCTGAAAGGCCACGGTCTGCCCCGGCCCACGGGGGGCCGGGGAGACCTGATGGCGGAACTCCGGGTCGTTGTCCCCGAGTCGCTCACGCCGCGGGAGAGCGAACTCTTCGAGGAGTTGCGAAAGCTGGGACGTTAGTCGATCTTGACCTTGCCCTTGGTCTTCTCGCGCCGCGCCTTGTCCTTGGCGGCGTACTCCTGCAAGCAGTCGTCCTTGTCCACCATCGCGCACGCCAGGTACTCCGAGGCCTCGATGATGCACGCGCGGATCGCCTTGCCGGCTGGGGTCTTCTCCATCTTGCCGAAGCCGCCGGCGACGCTGCCTTTGCTCGCGGAGACGCCGATCGACTTGCTGCTGGAGCGGGCCTCGACGGTTCGCGTCTGGACGATGTTGCCGGTGGTGGAGTTGACGACGCGAAGGTCGATCGCGATGTACGACTCGCCCTTGCTGCCCCCGATGCCGATGCCCTTCACGGACAGGCCGCCGCCGGTTCCCTTGGTGTTTTCTTCGTAGGCCGAGACGGTGCCGGTCACGAGGAACTGGGCTCCCGTGAGCTTGCCGGCTTTGGCCGCGGTGCCCGGAGCGACCCGCCCGTCGAGGGCCAGATCCTGTTCGCCCAACACGGCGCCGAGCTTGGCCCGCTCGACCATGCTGAACTTGTCGAGGCCTGCCAACTCGTTGGTCAGCATGTCGGCGAGATCGTTGCCGACGCCGCCGTACCACCAGGCTGCGGTCGTATGGTTCTTGAACTCGACGACCGCCATAACTGGCTTGCCTGCGGCCGCGGCCTGCCCGCTCACGGCCCCGAGGCCCAACACAGCAGCCGACAGAAATGCTCGACGCTTCATGGCACGACCTCCGTTCAATAGCTTGCCGTCGCCTGGATTGTAGCAAGGCCCGCAAATCCGAGCTCGCGTGCGGCAACTCACGGGGCCGGCGGGTAGACTGCTCGCGTTGTCGGAACCGATTCTGACGGTAGCCAACCAGCTCACCCTCCTGCGCATGGCGGCGACGCCGCTCTTGGTGGTCTTGGTCCTGTCCCACGAGTTCACGTGGGCGCTGGTCGTGTTCGTGAGCGCCGCCGTGACCGACCTGCTCGACGGATGGATCGCGCGCTATGGGCACCAGCGAACGACGCTCGGGGCCTTTCTCGACCCGGCGGCCGACAAGCTGATGCTCAGCAGCTCTTTCGCGGTGCTCACCTGGGGTAGTGGCCTGCACGTGGCCGTCCCGGCGTGGCTCACGGTGACGACGCTGTCGCGAGATGCGATCATCTTGATCAGCGTTGCGATCATCAATTTGACCCTCGGGCGGCGCGTGTTCTTCCCGTCGCTCTTGGGCAAGCTGACGACACTCAGCCAGATCGTGACGGCGGGTTCGGTGCTGCTGCTGAATGCGCTGTCGGACGTGTTTCCCGCCATCATCCATCTGTTCCAGTTCACGCTGCTGGTGACGGTGGCGTCGGCGCTCCACTACGTCTACCTGGCTTCCGCGAAGCGGCCCGCGGCTGGGGGGGCATGAGGGAAGCGCTGCGTTCGCCGTGGTTGCGGCTGCTGCTGGCGGTCGCCGCGATCGTTCTGGCCGGCTGGTGCTTCGCGCAGGTTGCGGGCGTGCTGACGCCCTTCGCGATCGCGTTCACGCTCGCCTACTTCCTGAACCCGTTGGTCAACGCGATGGAAGACGGGTTCACTCGGCGCCTGGAGAAGCGGCCGTGGCTGCGCGCGCGGCTCGACCCACGCACCTTGGCGGTGGGCGTGCTGTGCGCACTGGCGCTGGGCGCGATCTTGGTGGCGGTGGCGCTGGTGGTGCCCGCCGCCTGGCGCCAGGCCTCGGAAGCGGGGAGCAAGCTACCCGAGTACGTGCAGCGCGCGCGACACAAGCTCGAACCGATCTACGAGCGCCTCAACCTCAAGTATCCCGACCAGGCCGAGGAGGTTCGGGCTCGTCTCGAAGCGACGCTCCGCGAAAACACCCTCGACATCGTGAAGCCCGTGACGCACGCGGTTCAGGCCGCCTTTTCGAGTGTGATGGGTTTCGTCTTGTCGATCCTGAGCCTGGTGGTGGTTCCGGTCTTCGCGGTGTACCTGCTCTACGACATGAATCGGATTGCCGGGGGCGCCAAGAATCTGGTGCCGAACCGCTTCCAGGCCTACGTCTATTCGCGCTTCGCGGCAGTAGATCGGCTGTTGTCGGCGTTCGTGCGCGGACAGATTACGGTATGTCTGATCCTGGGCGGCTTCTACGCGGTGAGCCTCACCGCGTGCGGCGTGCCGATGGGCCTGATCGTGGGCTTCGTGATCGGCTTCTTCAACCTGATCCCGTTCATGTCGCATGTCCTCGGCCTGCCGCTGGCCTTGGCGCTCTCCTGGCTCGACGATCAGAGCCCCGAGCGGCTGATGGCCGTGGCCGCGTTCTTCGTCTTCGGCCAGTTCGTCGAAGGCAACTTCATCTCGCCCAAGGTCGTCGGAGAGAGCGTGGGGCTGCATGCCGTCGTGATCATGCTGGCAGTGCTCCTCGGCGGCACGCTGTTCGGGCTGATCGGGATGCTGGTAGCCGTGCCGCTGACGGCGGCGCTCTCGGTCTTCTGGACCGACCTCAAGAACGCCTATCTCTCGAGCGATTTCTTCAGCGGCTGAAGAGATCGTGACGAGTCCGGCAGCGAAGGCATGAGAGTTAGACAGCTCCGTACACACACGCGAAGTTCCGACGCTTGGTTGCGGAAGCACGAGGCGCACGCCGGTAACATGGACCTGCAATGGCCGCCGACCCGGGAATCCTTGAACAGGTCCGAGCGGCCGCTGCAAAGCAGGTTCTCTTTCTTCCTCATGCCATCAAGGCGATGGCACGCCCGACGCCGATCATTTCCAGGGCTGAGGTCGAAGCAGTCGTCGCTCGCGGCGAGGTGATCGAGGACTATCCCGAAGACCTTCGAGGTCGCAGCTGCTTGCTCCTGGCGGTTCCCGAAGGGCGCGCAGTGCACGTGGTATGCTCGCCAAAGCGTGACTATTTGGCCGTGATCACGGCCTATC
>CAZVOI010000657.1:0-1610 GCA_964628275.1 uncultured Acidobacteriota bacterium
GCCGTTTACGTTTCCGGGCACGGTTACGGGCATGCGACTCGGACGGCCGAGGTGTTGCGGGCCGTTCGTGAGCGGGCGCCCGACTTGCCGATCACGGTTCGCACTTCGGCTCCGGCCTTTCTGTTCGAGGGGGTCGTCGGCCCGCCGCTGTCCGTGCGCGCGGTCGAGTGCGATGTCGGGCTGATACAGAAGGACGCGCTGACGATCGACGAGGCGGGCACCGTCGAGGCGGTACGCCGCTTCCTCTCCGGGTGGGACGAGCTCGTCGCGCGCGAGGCGCGCTGGCTGCGCGAGGCTGGAGCGCGGCTCGTGCTCGGCGACATCCCGCCATTGGCCTTCGCCGCGGCGGCCGAGGCCGGAGTCCCCGGGATCGCCCTCGGTAACTTCTCCTGGGACTGGATCTACCGGCACCTCGCGGCTCGTCAGCCGGCGCTGGCGGAAGCCGCCGCGCACGCGGCCCGGGCCTACGCGCATGCCGAGCGGCTGTTGCGTCTGCCGTTCGCCGGCGACCTCTCGGCCTTTAGACGCATAGAGGACGTGCCGGGCGTAGCGCGAACGCCTGCGGTGGGCAAGGCAGCCGCGCGGCGCAGGCTCGGGCTCGACGCGCGGCCCCTCGTGCTGCTGTCGTTCGGCGGAGTCGGGATGCCGGGGCTCGAGCCCGCGTCCCTTGGCCGACTTGACCCGTACGTCTTCCTCCTGACGGGGCCGGCGGGTGATGGGGGAGCGCCGAACCTGCGGCGGCTCGAGGCCGGGGACCTCGCCGCCGCTGGCCTCGACTACCCGGACCTCGTCGGCGCGGTCGACGTCGTCGTCAGCAAGCCGGGCTACGGGATCGTCACCGACTGCATCGGCGCGCACACGCGCCTCGTGTACACGGACCGTGGCGACTTCCCCGAATACCCCATCCTCGTCTCGGAGATGCCGCGCCACCTTCCGGTCGCCTTCGCATCGAATGCCGACGTCCGCGCGGGCCGCCTGGGGGCGGCGCTGCGGGAGGTGATGGCGCTGTCGTTTCCGGCGCCGCCGCCCACGAACGGCGCGAGCGTCGCCGCGGACCGGCTGCTCGCCGCCCTGTAGGACGGCCGAGCTACTTCAGCAGGTCGGCGAGTGGCACCGTGAATCCGGGCACGACGTCCTCGCCGTCGAACGAGTCCCCGGGCCGCAGCTCCCGCACGTCGGTGAGCGAGCGGTAGACAGCGGCCCGCTCCCGCTTCGGGTCGATCACCCACACGAGGCGGGTGCCGGCCTGGAGATACTCGCCGACCTTGTCCAGGACATGCCGCGGGCTGTCGCTCGGCGACAGCACCTCGACGGCGAGATCGGGCGCGAGATTCGGGAAGTCGTCGGGCGGTCGCTCGTTCTCAAAGCGCCCTGTGCGTACGAAGCAGGTATCTGGGGAGCGCACGTTGCCGCCCGGCAATCGAAAGCCGGTGCTGGACTCGAAGACGTGTCCCAGGCCGTGCTGGTCCACGAACGGGGCGATGCGCAGCGTCAGGCGAAGAATCACCTGCCCGTGGCGAGTCCCCGCCGGGCTCACGCGGATCTCCCCGTCGACGAGCTCGTACTTGCGCCCGTCATTGGGGGTCTGCAGGAGGTCCGCCTCGGTCGCG
>CAZVOI010000658.1:0-5893 GCA_964628275.1 uncultured Acidobacteriota bacterium
GGTGGCCGAGGCAGGCAAGGCTAGCACAGGGCTGCCTTCAGGCGAGCTCCAGCTTGAGCGCCCCCACCAGGGCGTCCAGATCGCGCTCCGAGTTGAACAGGTGCGTCGAGATCCGGTTGCCGTTGAGCCACTGCTTCGGCACCACCTTGACCACGACGCCGTGCTTCTCCAGGAGGCGCGCATACAGCGCCGTGCTGTCGAGGCTGTCGGGCAACTGGTAGGTGAGGAGCGGCGAAGCCAGCGGCCCCGGAGGCGGGCTCACGACGCGGAGCTTCGGCAGGCTCCCCAGCGACTCCTGGAGCCGGTTCCGCAGCGCCAGGTTGTGGGCCTCGACCTGCGCCATGCCGATGCTGGAGAGGTAGTCGATGGCCGCGCCCAGCCCGATCACTCCGGGCATGTTGCAGACGCCGGACGAGTCGGAGTAGCCCGCGCGTCCGGCCTGCAAGGAGATCGGATCGACCCGGCTGCCCAGCTCGTCGCTCAGATACAGCAGGCCCGTGCCCTTCGGCCCGAGCAGCCACTTGTGGCCGCTGGTCGCGTAGACGTGGCAGCCCAGCGCTTTGACGTCGACGTGGATGCCGCCCGCGGCCTGCGCGCCGTCCACGACCGCGATCGCGCCCTGCGCGCGCGCCAGGGCCGAGAGCTCGGCGACGGGCATGCGCAGCCCCGTCGAGGTGAGCAGATGCGAGAACGAGAGCACGCGCGTCCGCGGCGTCATGCGCCTGGCAAATCGCTCGAGAATCGCCTGCGCGTCGTTCTCGCCGGGCGGAATGGCGACGCTGTCGATGCTCACGCCGTGCCGGCGCGCGACGTGGTCCCAGCCGACGCGTCCGCCGGGATGCTCCTGATCGGTCGTCAGCACGTGATCGCCCGCCGTGAGCCCGAGGCCCCCCGCCACCCAGTTCATGCCTTCGGTCGTGCAGCGAGTCAGGACGAGCTCCTGCTTCTCACAGCCGAGAAAGGCCGCGGCCTTGCCGCGGACGTCTTCCAGGGCCTGTTCCTGGGCGCCATAGCCGTAGAAGACCGGATTTTCCTCGAGCTGCCTCCACGCGGCGAGGGTTCGTTCCATGACGGGGCGCGGGGTCGGGCCGAGCGAGCCTGTCTGCAAGTAGGCGAGACCGGGAGAAAACAGGTAGTCGTCGGCAGGCACGAGGCTCGTGGCAAGGCCGCGGGAACCGGCGCCGGCGCTGCTCTCGCCGCCAGCCGCGGCAACGCTCGCCGGCAGGGCTCCGAGGGTGGAGAGAGCGCCGACAGCGCCGAGGAAGGACCGGCGAGAAAACGGTTCCTGGTTCTTCATGCCGCAGGCCTTCTCGTTCAGTACGTCAGTCCGAAGCCGTAGGCGAAGAGCGGATCGGCCGGGCCGTTCGAGCGCGGCCAAGTGAAGGGCAGCTTGCCTTTGGGCTTGAAGTCTCCGAACAGGACGTCGGCAACGCCCTGCCCCTCGCTCCCCGGTAGCCACGCCGCGACCAGCGCATCGGCATCCCGGAGGGCGTCGCCCAGGACCATCGGCCGGCCGGAGATCAGGACCACGACCACGGGGATGCCCGCCTGCTTCACGCGTGCGATCGTGTCGAGGTCCTCCTTCGCGAGAGTGAGGTCGCTCCGATCACCCTTGAACTCCGCGTAGGGCGTCTCGCCCACGACCACCACGCCGACGTCGGCGCCCGCCGCGCCCGAGCCATCCTTGGAATAGCTGACCGCAGTCCCCTTGGCCGCCGCGCTCCGCAGCGCGGCCAGCAGACTCGTGCCTCCCGCCTTGGGCGCCTGCCCCTGCCACGTGATGGTCCACCCGCCGCTTTGGTTGCCGAGATCGTCCGCGCTCTTGCCGGCGACGTGGATGCGCTTGCCGGACTTCGACAATGGCAGAACGTGCTTCTCGTTCTTGAGCAGGACCAGGGACTCGCGCACCGCCTGGCGCGCCACGGCGCGATGCTCGGCGGAGCCGAAACTCGCGTGCAGGCTGCGATCGGCGAGTTGCGAGCGTCCGGGGTCCAGCAGGCCGAGCGCGAACTTGGCCCGCAGGATGCGCGTGACCGCATCGTCGATGCGGGAGATGGGCACCTCGCCCTTCTCCACGAGATCCTCGAGCGTCGTGAAGAACTCCCGGTAGCGCGAGGGCGCCATCACCATGTCCATGCCGGCGTTGATGGACTGCTTGATGTCGGCCCGGTTGTCGCCCGGCAGGTCGTCGAGCGCGTTGTAGTCCGAGATCAGGAAGCCCTCGAAGCCCAGCTCGCCCTTGAGGATTTCGCTCAGCAGCCGCTTGCTGCCCGAGCACTTCTCGCCGTTCCAGCTGCTGTAGGACGGCATGATCGACGCAACGCCCGCCTCGATGGCCGTGATGTAGCCCTGCATGTGCAGGCGCTTCAGCTCGGCTTCGGAGAGACGCACGTCACCCTGGTCGAGCGGAGCGCGCTGGCCGGGTCCGAGCACATCGGGCCGGCCCGTGCCCCACGCGGTGCCGCCATCGCCTACGTAGTGCTTCGCGCAGGCCAGCACGCGCAGCGGATCCGAGAGATCGGCGCCCTGCAGGCCGCGCACGGCCGCCGCTCCCAGCTCGGCGACCAGGGCCGGGTCCTCGGAGAAGCTCTCGTAGCTGCGCCCCCAGCGCGTGTCGCGCACGACGGCCACACAGGGAGCGAAGGTCCACTGGATGCCCGTGGCCCTCACCTCTTTCGCCGTGATGCGCGCGATCTCCTCCACCAGCTTGGCGTTGCGCGTGGCGCCCAGGCCGATGTTGTGCGGGAACAGGACGGCGCCCTCCACGTTGTTGTTGCCGTGGACCGCGTCGATGCCATACAGGATCGGGATCCCGAGCCGCGTCTCGAGGGCACGCGCCTGGTAGCCGTCGTACAGCTCCGTCCAGTCCTGGAGGCTGTTGGTCTTCGGATCCGAGTCGCCGCCCGAGAGCAGCGAACCCAGGGCGTACGTCTCGATGTCCTCGACGTCGACGAGCTGGTGCTGCTCGGCCTGCGTCATCTGGCCGATCTTCTCTTTGAGTGTCATCCGGGCCAGGAGCGCCCTCACCTCCGGGTCCCGCGACGAGAGTCGCTTGGCCCCGGACGCTGCCGCGGGCTCGAGAGCGAACCCGGACCACGGGGCAAGCGCGGCGCACACAACGGCGAGGCCGGCCACGGCAGCGATTCTCGGCTTCATGTCACTCTCCTCGTTGGCCTTAGGCTACTCCAAGTAGCGTCGTGGATTCGTCGCGTCGGCCCCGAGATCCCGGGGCGGAGCCGACTGCATTTTCCACTGGACAAACCGCCCTTCGCGGCCTAACTTGCTGGTAGCCGACACCTCGACGGATGGGGGCGTTGGCCGCCGCGCTCTGCCGGCGTTGCGCATCGAGCACGGTTCATCACACCATCCGGCGCTCAGGGACGCGCGTGCGTTCGTGGGCGTTTTTTTGTCAGGCCCGCGTGAACGCCGCTGCCTCACTACTCGAGGCTCTTCATCACCGCCTGGAAGCGCGGGTCGTCGCGGATCGGGTCCAGGTCGGTGTCGTGGGCCAGCCAGTCGCGCAGCGTCAGCCCGGCGCGCACGGAGCGCTCGAGGCAATCCAGCGCCTGGTCCTTGGCGAGGGCCATCGATTTGATGCAGGCGATGTTGTACAGCAGCATCGCCTCGTCGGGGTCGATGGCCAGGGCACGGTCGGCCCACTCCAGGCCCCGCTCCCGCTCCCCCAGCGCCACCAGGCCGTTGGCGCCCATGTAGAGGGCGCGCGCATCGTCGGGGTTGAGGCGCAGGTGCTCTTCGGCGATCCGGATGCCGCGGCGGCGCACAGCGGTGGCGTCGGCCGGCCTCCTCAGGGCCACGTAGCTGCCGGCCACCAGCAGGGGCGACTGGTAGTCCTCGGGCCGCGCGCGCATGGCCTCCTCGTACTGCAGCACCGCCTTCTCGTAGTTCCCAAGCGAGAAGCAGTCGCGGGCGTAGAAGTAGTGCGCTTCGAAGAGCTCGGCGTCGAGCCGGATGGCGGTCTCGAACTCCCGCGCGGCCTCGGCGTGCTCGCCGTGCAGGGACAGCGCCACGCCGCGCGCGGCATGCGCCTCGGCCGCCTCGGGATCCAGCTCCAGCGCCTTGCGGCTCGCGGAGTCGGCCTGCTCCAGATCCCGGGCGTGGCCACCGGCGTTCTGGAACAGGAACGCGCTGCACTGGGCGATGCCGGCGTAGGCGCGGGCATAGCCGGGGTCCTGCGCGATGGCCTGCGAGTACAGCTCCAGGGCGAACTGCATACCCTTGCGGCTGTACAGGTAGAAGAACTTGCGCCCGCGCAGGTAGTAGTCGTAGGCGCGCACGTCGCTGGTGGAGGGCCTGCCCAGGGCCGTCGGCTCGCCAGCCGACAGGCCCAGCTCCAGGGCCCGCACGATGCTCTGCGCGATCTCGTCCTGGATCGCGAAGACGTCCTGCATCTCGCTATCGAAGCGCTCCGCCCAGATCTGGAAGCCGGTCCTGACGTCGGCCAGCTCGGCGGTGATCCTGAGGCGCTGACCGGCCCTGCGCACGCTGCCGTGCAGCAGCGTGCCGACGCCCAGCCGCGCGCCGATCTCGCGCACGTCCACATCCGCCTTGCCGAAGCGGAAGGAGGAGCTGCGCGAGGCCACGTGCAGGTGCGCGACCTTGCTGAGCGCGATCAGGATCTCCTCGGCGATGCCCTCGCAGAAATACTCCTGGTCCTGCTCGCGGCTCAGGTCGGCGAAGGGCAGGACGGCGATCGAGCGCTCGAGGCGCAGCTCGGCCCCGACTTCCGCCTCGAGCTGCTCCATCTCCCACTGCAGGTTCTGCACCGTGGGCCAGCGGTACTTGGGGTCCTTCTCCAGGCAGCGGGCGAGGATCCGGTCGAGGCGCGGCGGATAGGCCTCGTTCAGGCGCGTGGCCGGCACGGGGGCGTCGCGCAGGATCGAGGAGATGAGCGCGGCGGCGCTGCCACCCTCGAAGGGGCGCTGGCCCGTGGCCATCTCGTAGAGGACGACGCCCAGCGAGAAGAAGTCCGAGCGCGCGTCGGCCGGCAGACCCTGCATCAGCTCGGGCGCCATGTAGGCCAACGTGCCCACGAGCCGGTCCTGACCCAGCGTCTTGGTGGGCAGTGCGCTGGCCTCGGCCGGCTCGGGGGCCTTCGGGGACTCCGCCAGACCGAAGTCGAGCACCTTCACGCAGCCCTCGCCGACCATGATGTTGCGCGGCTTGATGTCGCGATGCGTGACGCCGTGACGGTGCGCCGCGTTCAAGGCCGCCAGCACGCCTCGTGCGATGCGCAGGAACTCCGGGACCGCGAAGCCCCCGCGGGGAATCAGCTCCGAGAGCGGCCGGCCCTCGACCAGCTCCAGGGTCAGGAAGCGCCGTCCCTCGGCCTGCTCGATCGAGTGGAGGGTCACGATGTTGGGGTGATTGAGGGCGGCGACGGCCTTGGCCTCGCCCTCCAGCCGGGCCAGCCGCTCGGCGTCCTGGCTCAGCTCGTCGGGCAGCAGCTTGATCGCCACCTCGCGGTCGAGGGTCGTGTCGAGCGCCTTCCAGACCACACCCATGCCGCCCTCGCCGATCTTTTCGACCAGCCGATAGCGCAACAGCATCTGGCCAGGTTGAAGGGACATGGGGTGCTCCGCAGGCTGCCTCCCGAGAAGTCTAACTCCCCGGCGGTCGGTTCGCCCAGGGGCGCGCGCCGCCGTACAATCCACGGCTATGAAACGCCGGCGCTTCGTCGGAATCGCGGCGGCCTCCGCGGGCAGCCTGCTCGTCTCCGCGCGGCACTCGTGGGCGGGCACGCCGCGCATCGGCGTCGTGGGCGCCGGGATCGTCGGCGCCTCCGTGGCCCAGCGTCTCGCCCGACGCGGCGCCGAAGTCACGCTGTTCGAGAAGGACGCGCCTGCCGCGGGCGCCACCGGCCGCTCCTTCGCCT
>CAZVOI010000659.1:0-2966 GCA_964628275.1 uncultured Acidobacteriota bacterium
TGACCAACTCTTCCCCAAGCGCGACTCCTCTCGTTCCCGGCGCGCGACTCGGCCCCTACGAAATCCTCGCGCCGATCGGCGCGGGCGGGATGGGCGAGGTCTACCGGGCCCGCGCCACCCGCCTGGGGCGGGACGTGGCCATCAAGGTCATCGCCTTCGACGTCTCCTCCGATCCCGCGCGCCTGCGCCGCTTCGAGCAGGAGGCGCGGGCCGTGGCCGCCCTAAACCACCCGAACATTCTCTCCGTCTACGACGTAGGGACCGAAGCGGGCGCGCCCTACCTGGTCTTCGAGCTGCTCGAAGGAGAGGACCTGCGCCAGCGGCTGACGCGTGAGGCGCTGCCCGCGCGAAAGGCCGTGGATTGGGCGGCACAGATCGCGCGCGGCCTGGCCGCGGCCCACGAACGCGGGATCATCCACCGGGATGTGAAGCCGGAGAACCTGTTCGTGACGAAGGACGGGCGGGTGAAGATCCTGGACTTCGGCCTGGCGAAGCTTCTGCTCGGTGAAGAGACCGTCAAGGAAGCGGGCGACAGCGCCACGCTTTCAGCAGGAACGAGTCCGGGGACGCTGTTGGGGACGGTCGGCTACCTGTCGCCGGAGCAGGTGCGAGGCCAGGCGGTGGACGCGCGCTCGGACATCTTCGCGCTGGGAGCCGTCCTCTACGAGATGCTGTCGGGGCGGCGAGCGTTCCGGCGCGACACGGCGGCGGACACGCTGACCGCGATCCTGAAAGAAGATCCGCCGGCGCTGGGATCGGCCACGGGGAACGGCGTCACGCCGGCGCTCGCGCGAATCGTGGGGCGCTGTCTCGAGAAGGTCCCCGAGGAGCGCTTCCAGTCGACTCGAGACCTGGCCTTCGCCCTCGAAACGCTCTCGGCTGCGTCCGAATCGAGCGTAACGCCACGCGCACCGGTGCCGCGCCGGACGCGCCTCACCCAGCTCATCGTCGCAACGGTAATTCTGGGCACCGCGGGCCTTGCGACATTCCTCACCGGCCGGCGAGCGGGTCTCGTCGCAGGCGAAGGAGCGTCGCACGGGACACTTGGAGCTTCGGTCCGGTTCCAATTGACGCCGCCGCCGGGCCTGCGGCGCGTCTCGGAACTCAGCCTCTCGCCCGACGGAACGCAGTTGGCCTTTGTCGGAGTTGGCTCCGAGGGCAAGACTCAGCTCTGGATACATCCCCTGAACTCGCTCGCAGCCCGACCGGTGCCCGGCACCGAGGAGACCGGGGGCACGCCCTTCTGGTCCCCGGACAGCCGATCGATCGCCTTTTTTACCCTGGACAGGCTGAAGCGGGTCGACGTCTCCGGCGGGTCGCCCCAGATGGTCTGCGACTATCCGGCGGGCAGGTATGCGTTCAAGAGCGGCTCATGGAGCCGCGAGGGCGTCGTCATCTTCAGCGCCCGCGCCGACACCATCTCCCGCGCTTCGGCGGCGGGCGGAACGGCGGCGCCCGTGATCGGGCTCGACGAGGCACGGCGCGACCGGGAGATCGGGTTCCCGGAGCTGCTGCCGGACGGCCGGCACTTCCTCTTCTTCGTCCTGAGTGAGGACCCGAAGTACCAGGGAGTCCGTGTCGGCTCGCTCGACTCGGCGGAGACGAAGTTCGTGCTTCCGGCGGATGCACGGCAGGCGACGAGCTACGCGTGGCCCGGCTATCTGCTCGTGCAGCGGGGTCGCTCGCTTCTGGCGCAACCCTTCGACGCGAGGCGTCTGGCACTTGCGGGCGAACCCTCCCTCCTGGCCGAGAACGTCGACTTCAAGGGGTTCTCGGCATCGCAGACGGGCGCGCTGGCGTTCTCCTCGAGCGGCCCCGAGATCACGCGGCCCACGTGGTTCGATCGCGGTGGGAGACCCCTGGGGACGGTCGGCGAACCAGGGCCCTACACCCAGATCACCCTCTCACCCGACGGGCGGCAGGCGGCCGTCCAGCGTATCGATCCACTTCTCGATACCTCGGACATCTGGCTTCTCGATCTCACGCGTGGCGTGCTCTCTCGCTTTACGTTCGATCCCGGGTTCGAGGGGGATCCCGTCTGGTCGCCCGACGGCCAGCGGCTCGCCTTCCGCGCGCAACCCGGCGGCAAAGGCCAACCGACCGTCTACCAGAAAGAGCTGAACGGCAGCGCGCAGGAACGAGTGCTGCCGGAATCGGTGGGGCGTGCCTTCCCTGAAGACTGGTCCAGGGACGGCCGCTTCATCTTCTATGCCACCGGCTTCAACGGCCGCGACGGCCTGTGGGCACTCCCCCTCTTCGGCGACCGAACGCCGTTGCCGCTCGTCCAGAGCTCCTTCCTGAAAGACGAGGCACAGCTCTCACCGAATGGCCGCTTCCTTGCGTACATTTCGTACGAGTTGGGCCAGTTCGATGTCTACGTCCAGGCGTTCCCGGACCCCGGTCCGAGGAATCGCATCTCGACGGGGGGTGGCGCGCAGCCAAAATGGAGTGCCGACGGCCGGGAGCTCTTCTACCTCACCCCCGATGGCACGCTGATGGCCGTGGACATCAAGCTTGGGGCCACGCTCGAACCGGGCATCCCCCGGAAGCTGTTCTCCACGAGTCTCGGCGCGAGCACGAACGCAGGCTTCGATCAGTACGCGGTCACGGCCGATGGCCAGCGCTTCCTCGTGCTCGCACCTGTCGACAGCGCGCCTCCCCCGATCACCGTCGTCCTCAACTGGACGGCCGGCCTCAAGAAATAGATGACGATCTCCTCCCCCGGCGCGACTCCTCTCGCCCCCGGCGCGCGACTTGGCCCCTACGAGATCCTCGCCCCGATCGGCGCGGGGGGGATGGGCGAGGTATACCGGGCCCGCGACACGCGCCTCGGGCGGGACGTGGCCATCAAGGTCATCGCCTTCGACGTCTCCTCCGATCCCGCGCGCCTGCGCCGCTTCGAGCAGGAGGCGCGGGCCGTGGCCGCCCTAAACCACCCGAACATTCTCTCCGTCTACGACGTAGGG
>CAZVOI010000660.1:0-2741 GCA_964628275.1 uncultured Acidobacteriota bacterium
TCGATGAACCAGCTGATCAGCTCGGCCGTGGGGGAGAAACTGTCCGTGCTGATGACCGCTACCTATCTTGAGGAACGCGCTCAGCGCGGAAGCCGGAAGGCGTATCAGGCAGCCCTTCGCAAGGTGCAAGATGTTGCACCCGCGCACGGGGACGCGCTGCCCAAGAACGGGATGCAGCGCCCGAGGCCGGCGCGAGCCACGAAGCCTCGCCGCTGATCCGTGTGATGGAGGACCGCTTCTCGCTGTCGTGGAACAGGGAAAGGCGCCCGTCGTGGATGGTTGACGGCGATGCGGCTCCAAAGTCGAGGTAGATGGAGAGCGATCGATGGGTGTGATGGTGATCGCCCACCTCGACAGCTCGGTTCTATTGCGACTTGTGCCGCGCGAGCGGAACCTCTCAACAGCGAAGTCGTCCCGGCGGGCTCCAGTCCGTCGCGAGCTCCGCGGGCGGCGCGCACTCGACCTCGAGGCGGCCGCCCGCCGGGTGCGCGAGGCTGAGCCGCCAGGCGTGCAGGCGATAGCCTCCCTCGCCCGGGAGCGCGGCCTCCGGCCCCGGCACGCCTCCTGCCACGTACAGCGGATCTCCCAACAGCGGATGGCCTGCGGCGGCGAGGTGGATTCGGATCTGGTGCGGCCGTCCGGTTGGGATGCGAACGCTCACGATCGAGCGGTCGCCAAGCGCGGCGAGCAAGCGCACGTGGCTTTGGGCGGGCTTGCCCTCGCTGGCGGCCGCATGCACGCGGCCGAGGCGCGGGTGGGGCACGAGGCCGATGCGCGTGTCGATCGTCCACTCGCGCCGCTCGGGAACGCCGCTGATCAGCGCTCGGTACTCCTTTTCAACCTGGCCCGCTCGCCACGCGGCGGAGACGGCGCGCCGCGCGACCTTGGTGAGCGCGAACAGCAGCACGCCCGACGTGCCTCGGCCCAGCCGGTGCAGCGGCGTCGCTTCCGGCCAGCGGCGTCGAACGAGATGCAGCAGCGTGTGGGTCAGGAAGCCGCCGTTCGGGACGCTCGGCAGCCCGCGCGGCTTCGCCACCGCCAGCAGGTGCTCGTCGCGATGCAGCACGGCGAAGCACAGCGGCACCGCGGGCTCTTGCCACGGCGGCCGCCGCCACAGCAGCGACTGCCCCGCGCGCAGGATGTCTGTCTCCGTCGCGACGGCATCCTGTAACTGAACCTCGCCGGCGGCAATCCGCGCGCGCCACACTGCGGGGCTCGAGTGGCCGTAGCGCCGCGAGAGATGGGCGAGGACCGTCTCGCCCGCGGCCTCGGGGCGGACCCGTTCGCGGTAGTCGAAGCCCGTGTTCATGCTCGTCATCGTATCGGTCCGGCTGGGCTGGAGTACAAGATCGGTGGTGTTCGCCTACGATAAAGGGCCATCCTGCGCGATCCTCTGTTGAAAACTGGCGCCCCGAAAGTAAACGTCGCCGCATGCCTGATCGCCATCGCGATCTCAGGATGCCGGCAACGAGAGCCTCCGGACGTGGTGGTCAAGCGGTCGACTGCGGCGTACCGGCTCACCCAGATCGAGGGCCTCGAGAAGCTGATCGCCCAGGCGGAGCGGGGCGAGCTCGTCACCGCCGACCAGGTCGCGGTCGGCGTCTCAGAGGCGGCGGTCAAGACCCTGCTGAATGCCTCGCTGCCACAGGAAGTTGTCGTGGGCGGCCGGCTGCGCGTGCGGCTGGAGTCGGCGGAGCCGCTGTTTCGAGGCAGCAACGCCGGATTGCTGCTGCTGGGGAAGGTGAGCAGCCAGGATGCGGCCGCCGTCTCGGCCACGCTCGAGATGGGCGGCTCTCTCGAACAGTTTCGATTCGACAAGGGCAAGCTCACGACCCGGGTGGTGCTCAGCCACTTCAGCGTGCGCGAGGTTTCGCTCGGCGACATCGCCGCCGACGCCCTCGACGCCCTGGTGAGGTCGCAGGCCGCGGCCATTCAAGCGGCCATCCCTCCGATCGAAATACCCGTGCAGTTCGAGGAGCAGATCAAGATTGGAGGCCTCACCGAGGGCGCCGTGGTCGCGCATCCCGGCTCGCTCCCGCTCAACATCTCGGTGAGCCAGGTCATCCCGGTCAACCAACGGCTCTGGGTCTTGCTCAAAGCCAGGGCCGGTCCCTGGAAACCGGTGTTGGCCGCGGTCGCAGCGAAGGCGGGAGCCCAGTGAAGCGGATCGTGCTCGGATTCGCCTTGCTGCTCGCGGCAGGGATTGCCGGCTATGTCTACCTCCGAACGCGTCCGCCGGACCTGCCGCCTCCCCCGACCGACGCCGAGCTCCAGGGCCTGCTCGGGCGCCGCGACGCGTTGCAGAAGCGCTTGACCGAAGCGATCGTCGCGAACGGCGAGAAGAGCCTTGGGCGGGCGCCGCGAGGCGGCGTGATGATCGGGATCCCGATCGCCTTCACGCGCTCGATCCTCGAGCAGATCGTGGGGGGGCTCTTCGACGATCTGACGCTCACGCTCAAGAACCTGAAGGTCCACAAGGCAGGCGACGTCAGGGTCAAGATGGTCTTCGGCAAGAGGACCGTCGGCAAGTACGTCCTCGACGTCCAGATCCATCAGGTCCAAGGCATCCTGCGTCCGGGCAAAGCCGAGGTGGTGTTCAGCGAGGGCCGCGTGGCGGTGAGCCTGCCGGTGAAGCTGGCCGAGGGCAAGGGCAACGCCGATATCCGGCTGCAGTGGGACAGCAAGGGCCTCGCCGCCAATCTGGTCTGCGGCGACATCGACATCACGAAGGCGGTCACCGG
>CAZVOI010000661.1:0-12849 GCA_964628275.1 uncultured Acidobacteriota bacterium
GGCGCCTTTCGCCACGGCTTCGGACATCGTCGAGGCGGGCTTCATCAAGAGGGCCCGTGGCGGCGACGCCTCCGCCTTCGAGGAGATCGTGAAGCGGCATCAGCGCCGGGTGTACGGTGTGGCACGGCGGATCGTGCAGCGTCACGATGTGGCGGACGACGTCACGCAGGAGGCTTTCTTGAGGGCGTTCCAGGCCCTGGGGACTTTCGACCTCTCGCGGCCGTTCGCACCCTGGATCTGCCGAATCGCCACCAACCTGGCGATCAACCACGTGCGGTCGCCGCGGGCGCGCGAGGAAGCGCTGGACGAGGCGCGGGCCGAGACGCTGCGGGTGGTCGAGGATCCTTCTCACGCAGCCCTCCACGCGGAAGCGGATCGCGAGCTCCAGCGCGCGATGGCGAGCCTGCCGGGCGACCAGCGCGCCGTGCTGACGTTGCGCGTCGTCGAGGAGCTTTCTTACAAGGAGATCGCCGAGAGACGCGAGATCTCGATCGGCACCGTGATGAGCCGGCTCTCCCGCGCGCGGGAGAAGCTGCGCAAGGCGCTCTCGGCGTATCTGGGCCCCGCGGGCTCGCGGGGCGGAGGCGACGCGTGACGAAGCGAGTGACCACGGACGATCTGTCGGCCTATCTCGACGGCGAGCTTCCCGAGCTCGACATGCAGCGCGTGCGCGCGGAGCTCGACGCGGATCCGGAGGCCGCGCGCCTCCTGGAGGAACTGCGGTCGGTCGACGCGAGCGTGCGACGCGCGCCGGCGGAACCGCCCGATGCCTACTTCGACGCGCTGCCGGGGCGCATCCGCGCGCGGCTTCCCGTCGCCGCCCAGCGGTCGCGCTGGCGTCCTCCCGTTTGGGGCCTGGCGGCGGCCGCGGCCCTCTTCGCCTTTGTGCTGACGCCGCTTGCGCTCCGCGATCGCCCGTCCCCCCTGGCGACACCGGCGCCGGCAGCGGCCTCGAAACAGTTGGGGGGCGACGCGACGCGCGAGGTTCCTCCGGCCAGTTCAGCGCCGGTCGCGCCGGCCGTTGGAGCGCCGGCGCGTGAGGTCGGCGCTTTGGCGCGACCGGAAGCGGACGCTCTCCGAGACGCGGAGCCCGCGAAGCGCCGCGATCGAGTGCAGGCCTTGGAGAGCAAGCTCCAGACTCGCCCGACACCTGCCGCTGAGCTGGAGGAGCGGCTCGCGAGCAAGGACGAGCCCGAGACGGCTCGCGTCAAGCTCAAAGCTGACGTGGCTGCGGTCGAGGCGCAACAGGGCTTCGCCGAGCCGCCGCGCCCGGCGCAGGCGCAGGAGTTCGGCCCTCGCGTCACCCAGCAGACGGCCGCACCGTCGCGGAGCCCAATGAAGAAGGAAGCCGCCGGCGCCGCCGCGCCGACGCCCTCCGCAACGCGAGGGCCCGCCGGTTTCGCGGATGAAGGGACGGTCGCGAACAGGAATGCGACGGGACGTGCCGCGGCTGCGCCCGTGGACTTCCTGAGCCAGGCGCCCGCTACGGCGTCTGAAGCGCGGTCGCTGCGCGAGCAGGCGCGACGCTTCGCCGAGGCCAACCCCGGGGACCCCCGGGCGGACCTGGCCCGCGTGCGCGTGATCGAGCTGGGCACGGACGCCTGGCGCCGCGAGGGGCGCGGGGAAGACCGCGACGCTGCGCGCGCCGATGCTGTCGCCTATCTGGCGCGGGAGGATGCCCGACACAAGGATCGGGTGCGAGAGCTGCTGCGGGGACTGACGCTGTAGGCGCGCTCTTTTGCAATTGCCGGCAGCGGCTCTTATCCTCCGCGCTTCATGTCGCTCTTCGCTCGGAAGCCGCTCGACGAGCTGTTGGCCGAAGGCGGAGACGAGGAACACGGCCTCAAGAAGACGCTGACCGCCCTCGATCTCACGGCGCTCGGGATCGGGGCGATCATCGGCGCGGGCATCTTCGGAACGCTCGGCAGCGCGACGACAGGCGCCGGCGGCGTCCCAGCCGGACCCGGCGTGACCGTCTCGATCCTGGTGACCGCGATCGTCTGCGGGTTCTGTGCGCTCTGCTACGCCGAGTTCGCAAGCCTGGTTCCGGTGGCTGGATCCGCTTACACCTACAGCTACGCGACGCTCGGGGAGCTGGTGGCGTGGATCATCGGCTGGGACCTGATCCTCGAGTACGCGGTCGGCAACGTCGCGGTCGCGATCTCATGGGCGGCCTATTTCCGACAGCTCCTCGCTGGGCTGGGCTTCGAGTTTCCGGCCTGGCTCGCGACCGATTTTCGCTCGACGCTCTTGGCCGCGAAGGCTGCCGCCGACGGCGGTGTCGCGTCGCTCGGGCCTGAGGCGACCGTCGCCTACCAGGCGCATCTAGATCACCCGATCCTGTTCGGGGTTCCGATCGTCTTCAACGTGCTGGCGATGGGCATCACGGCGGCGATCACCTGGCTCCTGGTGCGCGGCGTCAAGGAGTCAGCGCGTTTCAACAACTATGTCGTGGTGCTGAAGCTCGCGACGCTCGTCTTCTTCATCGCGGTTGGCGCCTTCTTCGTGGCGCCCGCCAACTGGCAGCCCTTTTTTCCGGGCGGCTGGCGCGGCGTGTGGCACGGGTCGTCGCTGATCTTCTTCGCCTACATCGGGTTCGACGCGATCTCGACCGCGGCCGAGGAGTGCCAGGACGCCGCACGCGATATGCCGCGGGGCATCCTGGGCTCGCTGGCCGTGTGCACGGTCCTCTACGTCGCGGCCGCTGTGGTCCTGACCGGCATGATCCCGTTCGCCAAGCTGGTCGGGGTAGCCGACCCGCTGGCGGCCGCGCTGGCTTTCGTCAAGCAGGACTGGGCCGCCGGAGTGATCGCGTTCGGCGCGGTGTTCGCGATGACGGCAGTGTTGCTGGTGTTCCAGCTCGGCCAGGCAAGGATCTTCATGGCGATGTCGCGCGATGGCCTCTTGAGCCCGTGGTTCGCCAAGATCCATCCTCGCTACCGCACGCCGCACGTCTCGACGATCCTGACGGGCCTTTTCGTGGGCCTCTTTTCGGGAATCGCCAACATCGACGAGGTAGTCCAGTTGACGAACATCGGGACGCTGTTCGCATTCGTGCTGGTGTGCGTCGGCATCCTGATCCTGCGGCAGCGGGAGCCGACCCGGCGCCGAGCGTTCCGGGTTCCGTTCTCGCCGGTGACGCCAGTACTCGGCATCTTGATGTGCCTGTTCTTGATGGCCGGCCTGCCGATGGTCACCTGGATCCGGTTCGGGCTGTGGCTGGCTCTCGGTCTGGTCGTCTACTTCGCGTACGGCATCCGCCACAGCCGGCTCAGGCGGGGTGCCGCAGCCCCCGTCCGGTAAGGGCGCCCTCGATGCTGGTCGTGATGCGCCAGGGCGCGACGGAGGCCGACGTGGCCGGGGTGGTTGCCGCGATCGAGACGCGGGGGCTGCGCGCGCACACGATCCCGGGCGCGCAGCGGATTGCGATCGGGATCACCGGCAACCAGGGCGCCGTCGAGGCTCCCGTGTTCGAGAGCCTGCCGGGCGTGCTCGAGGTGATCCGCGTCTCCCACGCCTACAAGCTGGTGTCGCGTGAGGTGAAGCCGGAAGACTCGATCGTCGACGTGGGCGGCGTCAAAGTCGGGGGCGCCGCCCTGGTGATCACGGCCGGGCCTTGCGCGGTCGAGTCGCGGGAGCAGTTGCTGGAGGTCGCGCATCGCGTGAAGGCCGCTGGCGCGCATCTACTCCGCGGCGGGGCTTACAAGCCGCGCACCAGTCCGTATGCGTTCCAGGGGCTCGGCGAAGAAGGCTTGAAGATCCTTGCCGAAGCCCGCGACGCGACGGGGTTGCCGATCGTCACCGAAGCCGTCGACCTCGAGAGCCTGGAGCTCGTGGAGCGCTACGCCGATGCGATCCAGATCGGCGCGCGCAACATGCAAAACTTCTCGCTCTTGAAGCGCGCCGGGCAAGCCCGGAAGCCGGTGGTGCTGAAGCGCGGCATGTCGGCGACGCTCGAAGAGTTTCTGCTATCGGCCGAGTACATCCTGGCCGAGGGCAACTATGCCGTGATCCTGTGCGAGCGCGGCGTCCGGACCTTCTCGGACTTCTCGCGCAACACCCTGGATCTTTCGGTGGTGCCGGCGGTCAAGCAGCTCTCGCACCTGCCGATCTTCGTGGACCCCTCGCACGGGACCGGCCGGCGCGACAAGGTGGCGCCGCTCTCGCGCGCCGCCGCCGCGGTGGGCGCCGACGGCGTGATGATCGAGGTCCACCACGACCCGGATCGCGCTCTCTCCGACGGACCGCAGTCGATCACGCCGGAGCAGTTCGCGGCCTTGATGAGCGACTTGCGGCAGATCGCACCGGTGCTGGGCCGGAAGCTCTAGGCTCTAGCGAGTCACACCAGGTCGATGACCTTGCGCTCGAGCAGGCGCGAGAAGATCATCAGCGCGTCGTCCTCGGCCATCGGGCACAGCTTGAGGATCGAGTGCACGTCCCACTGGCCGTTGACGCGGGAAAGCACGAAGCCTTCCTGGGGATCGAAATCCTGCTTGGTGAGCGCGGCCAGATCCATCTTCAGGACGGGAACCTTGTCTAGCACGATCCGCTTCACGGCGCGTTCGCGCTCGCGCGCCTCGGCCACCGCGACCAGCCCCTTCTTGGCGTTCTGGTTGAGGCGGTCGAGCGCCAGGACCTCTTCGTAGGCTTTCATCGCCAGGTCGTAGCGCTTTTCGGTGAGGCGCTGCTGGGCCAGGCGCAGCCGGTCCTGAATCGCGTCCACGGTGTCGAGCGGGCGCGTCTCTTCGCCCGGCTCGCTGACGCCGACGAATCCGCGAGTGTAGAGACCGAAGAGCAGCACCGAGGCGTCGAATTCGGAGCGGCGCAGCTCGAGGCTGACTTCGGCCAGCGACTTACCGGCGGCCGCGAGCGCCAAGGCCTGTTTCTCGGTGGGATCGGTGACGGCGTCCGGCTTGGCCTTGGCGGTGAAAGTGGTTCGGATCGATGGAAACACGCTGCGGATGCGGGCCCACTCGTCGACGCGGCGGGCGCCCTCGAGCAGGACCGACGTCACCTCGATCGCAACGTGGATCGGCATGTCCGCCGGAACGTCGCCTTCCTTGAACTCGAAGTTGCCGTCGCCCCATAGGAAGAGGTCGTAGATGGTCTCTTCGGCCTTGCGCTGCAGCGCCTGCTTCAACTGGTCCTCCGTCAGCGCTCCGTCGGCGATCAGGATCGAGCCGACCAGCCGGCCCTGGGTTTCCTGGCGCAAGAGCGCCTTGAACAACTCCTCCTCGCTGACGAGGCGGTGTCGCATCAGGAACTGCCCGAGTGACTCGCGCGGGTCGTTCGACCACGAAGAGTAGATCTCTCCCTTGCGGAAAATGATCCGTTTCTTGATCGAGCGACGTTCCAGATGGAGCGTACCGGTCTTCCTGCCCATGGCGATCCACTGCAGGATGTCCGGTAGCGCCATGGTACGGAGATTCCCGGCGAGGCTCATGGCGACTCAGCGCCAAGCGAGTCTATCCGCCTTCGAGCTTGAGATCCCAGTAGAGGTAGTCTCGCCAGCTCGGCGGAGCGCGGTGCAGCCCCAGGCTGAGCGTCAGCGAGGGCAAGGCAGCGGGGCGTTTTGGCTTGCGCAGGAGCTGGAGGCCGGCCTGCTCGGGCGTGCGATCCCCTTTCTTGCGGTTGCAGGGGATGCAGCAGGTGACGATGTTGTCCCAACCTTTGTTGCCACCCTTGGCCACCGGAACAACGTGGTCGAAGGTGAGCTGGGTCGGCGTGAACCTGTCACGGCAGTACTGGCAACGGTGGTCGTCACGTGCATAGACGTTGGCGCGGGAGAACGGCACGTCGGCGAAAGGTCGTTTCATACGGACGTGACGGAGCAGGCGTAGCACCGCAGGGAGCTTCACCCGAACCGTGACGCCGCGGATCTCCCGATCGTAGACCGCGATCACCTCGACCTTGCCCTGGAAGAGCATCGTGATGGCTTTTTGCCAAGGCACGATCCTCAGGGGCTCGTAGGTCGCGTTGAGAACTAGGGTCTGGTCCATGGCTCTTCCGGACGAAAAAAGTGTGCGCTCTGCGGCGCTTCTGGTCAAGCGGGCCGCCTCAGAGCAGATGGCGGCGGCTCAGGCCTTCGGCTCGGCCGGCGAGGCGAGAAACATCTCCGGCAGCATGGCCGGCGGCTCGGCCTTTCGGAAGTGCTGTGGGTTCCGCGTGACGATGACGCTGCACCCTGCTTCCTGCGCGGAGGCCGCTACGACGGCGTCCTCGAAGTCTCCAAGCTCCATGCTGAGCGCCATCCGCACCGCCGCGTCCGTGATCGGCGCGACTCGGACTCTCGAGAGCAGGTGGGCGAGCGCCTTTTTGGCCTCGGCGGCCCCTTTCTGCCGCTGAACGAGATAGGCGATGGTGGTTACGGCGTGGCCAGCCACGTAGCCCTCGACCTTGCCTTGCCCGACCAGATCCAGGGCCGCGGCCGAGGCCTTCGCGTGAGGAGCACGGTTGAGGATGACGTCCAGCAGGATGTTCGTGTCGAACAGGACGCGTTTCACCGGTGCTTCTCGGCCAAGTGGTCGAGATGGTCACGGCGGATCGCGTCGTCGGACGGCGGTCGCGCTTTCCCGCGCCCTCCGATGCCGACGAGTTTCCGCGTCCAGGGTGAAAGCGCCGAACCCGGCGCTCCGGGGAGTTGCTCGAAGTGGGTCGCGATCGCCTGGGACAGCGAGATGCCCCGCTGACGCGCCCAGGCTTTGGCCCGCACGATCAGGCTCTGCTCGAGCCGCAGCGTGAGCTTGGTCTGCATGACGTATACCTCCTGAAGAAGTATACGGCAGGAATCGCCGCCGCCTCGAGGCCGGCAGCCTCGCGCCCTCAGAAGATGAGCATGGCGTCGCCGTAGCTGTAGAAGCGGTAGCCGCGCCGGATGGCTTCCGCGTAGGCCGCGAGCACGCGCTCGCGCCCGGCGAAGGCGCTCACCAGAAGCAGCAGCGACGACCGTGGCAGATGGAAGTTGGTGAGCAGCGCGTCGACGATGCGAAACGGGCGGCCCGGCGTGACCACGAGGTCGGTCTCACCCGGACCGGCGGCCACGGTCCGATCGGGAAGTGCCGCGGTCTCGAGCGTCCGGACCACGGTAGTGCCCACGGCGATCACGCGCGAGCCTCGAAGCCGTGCGGCGCGCACCGCCGCAGCAGCGGCCTCGGGGATCTCGAAGCTTTCGGCGGCCACTCTGTGCTGCGTAACGTCGTCAACTTTCACCGGCTGAAACGTGCCGGGGCCGACGTGGAGAACGACCTCTGTCGTTTCGATGCCGCGATCTTTCAAGCGCTCGAAGAGAGTTCTCGTAAAGTGCAGACCGGCTGTCGGGGCGGCAACGCTGCCGGGCTCTCGGGCGAAAACGGTTTGATAGCGGTGGCTGTCCTCGTCGTTCGCGGCCCGGCGGATGTAGGGCGGCAGCGGCATTCGCCCGTAACGCTTCAAGGCGTCCTCGACGTTCGGGGCTTCGAGGCGCACGCGGCGCCGGCCATCCTCGGCCAGGGACCGGGTCAGGACGCGGACGCGAAGATCGTCTGCGACCCGCACCGTGTCTTCGGGGCGCAGCCTCTTGCCAGGACGGACGAAGGCCTCCCACTCCCGAGCTGTCGGCGGCCCGCCCCAGTCCTTCAACAACAGCACCTCGGCGCTCCCGCCACCGCGTAGCTTCCCCAGGAGGCGCGCGGCCAAGACGCGACTACGGTTCAGGACGACCAGGTCGCCAGGTTGCAGATTCCCTGGGAGGTCGTGGAAGAAGGAGTGACCGAAGAAGGCGGCGTTTCGGTGGAGGATGAAGAGGCGCGACGCGTCTCGTTCGGGGAGGGGCTCCTGCGCGATCAGCTCCGGCGGCAGGTCGAAGTCGAAATCGGAGAGCTTGAGGGTCATCGTCTCTCTTCGATGGCGGGAAGCGCGGAAGAGGCGCTCACCGAGTTCGAGAGGACAGCTCCCGATCAATGAAGTCCGCGAATTGGCGGTGCCCCATGTTGTTGAAGTGGGGGTTTGGGCCGGACGTATAGAGGTCTGATTTGAAGGCCGGCGGCGGGATGGGGTCTAGTTCCCTGAGGGCCTGGAGTGCGGCTTTGGCCTCGTCACTTGGAGGCGGAGGCGGTATCAGGAAGAGAAAGAAGCGACCTCCGTTGGCCTCTGTCAGCTGCTTTATGGCGGTCAGGTCTCCGAGCGGCCGGTCTGCCAGGAACTCGGAGCCGTGTCCGACGGCAGGGGTTCGACCCTTATTCCGGATGGTCCAAGCCAGGCGATACAGGCGACTTCCGAGCACGGTCTTCTGAAGTGAGTGCCGGATAGCCGCTTTGGTGGAGATCGGGGGCCGGCGCAAGTTGACTCCCATGAAGAAGTCATATGCCTCCGGCGCAGTCATTGGTGTGTCCCTGCCGCGGAAGCCAGGGATCCAAATCTCAGTGCGGCTCAAGGGATCTACTGTGGGGTACCACGGGTCGTGACCTGGCAGAAGGGGCCACTGCGAGAGGTCGTTCATGCAAAACATCACCGCGACGATCGCGGGGTGCAGCCTCGGTATGAGCTCTTGACCGATCGCGAGATACTGATTGGTGGAAACTCCCGCAATCCCTGTGTTGTAGACGCGATAGCCTTTCTGCAAAAGGAGGTCGGCGAAGGACTGCGTCAGGGGTTCGGCGCTCGCACCCCACGTAAAGGAGTCCCCTAGAAGAAGGATGCTCCTAGCGTCCGGACTCAAGGAAAACTCGACGCCGCGGAAGCCGTCGCTGTTGATGTTGATATTCCATCCTGCCCAGTAGCGAGGGTTGGCTCTGAAAACGCCGCGGGAATCGGTACGGTAGGCCTCTAGGAAAAGAGGCGGGCTCGCTCCAGGTCGCTCCCCGAGGAACCTCAAGGTGCCTTCCACAAGGAGCAATGGGATGGCGATGGCCGCCGCCAGCAGAAGCAGGGATGCCCTTTCCGGAAAGCGGATCAAAAGAGCTTCTTCTGCCCCGGGCCGCCTTCGGGCGGCAGCCGGTTGAAGTGAGCATAGGCGGCCGCCGTCACCGTGCGGCCGCGCGGGGTTCGGTCGATGAAGCCGAGCTGCAAGAGATACGGCTCGTACATGTCCTCGATCGCGTCGGGCTCCTCGCTGATCGCGGCGGCGAGCGCGTTCAGGCCCACCGGGCCGCCGCCGAACTTGTCGATGATCGTGAGCAGCAGCTTGCGGTCAACCTCGTCGAAGCCGTGCGTGTCGACCTCGAGAAGCTGGAGAGCGTCCTCCGCCACCCGGAGCGTGATGACGCCTTGCGCGCGGACTTCGGCGAAGTCGCGCACCCGCCGCAACAGCCGATTGGCGATGCGCGGCGTGCCGCGGCTGCGCTGGGCGATCTCGCGCGCGCCGTCGGGCTCGAGCGGGACGTTCAGGATGCGCGCCGAGCGGGTCACGATCGTCTCGAGGTCGGGCTGCGAGTAGAAGTCGAGCCGGTGGACGATCCCGAAGCGGCTGCGCAGCGGCGCCGTCAGCAGGCCGGCGCGCGTCGTCGCCGCCACCAGCGTGAACGGCTTGAGCGGGATCTTCATCGAGCGCGCGCCCGGCCCGGTCCCGATCATCAGGTCGAGCGAGAAATCTTCGAGCGCCGGATACAGGATCTCTTCGACCTTGGCGTCGAGGCGATGGACCTCGTCGATGAACAGGATCTCGCGCTCTTCGAGGGCGGTCAGGAGCGCCGCCAGGTCTCCAGCGCGCTCGATGATCGGCCCGGCGGTGGCCTTGATCTGAGCCTGCAGCTCGGCCGCGATCACGTGCGCGAGGCTGGTCTTGCCGACGCCGGGTGGCCCGAACAGCAGCACATGGTCGAGCGCCTCGCCGCGGTTCCGGGCGGCTTCGATCGCGACGCGCAGGTTGGCGACCACCTGCGGCTGGCCGATGTACTCGCTGAGCCGGCGCGGCCGGAGTGACTGATCGAAGCCGGCATCGTCGTCGACCGGGCGTGCCGATACGAGGCGTGGGTCCATGCGCGCTAGCGGCCGGCGACGCTGCGCAGCGCGTGGCGCAGCAGCTCCTCGAACTTGCGCTCGCCGCCGTCGCGAAGCGCTCGCTCGACGGCCTTCTCGGCTTCGGGCCTGGAATAGCCGAGGTGAACGAGAGCCGACGTGAGGTCTTCCTGCGGTGAGGATTCGAGCGGCGACGTGGGGGCGCGATCGCCGGTGGACAGCTTGGCCGCCTTCTCCTTCAGCTCCACGACCAGCCTTTCGGCGGTCTTCTTGCCGACACCGGGGATGCGCGTGAGCCGGGCGATGTCGCTGGTACGGAGCGCCAGCACCAGCTCGGGGGTCTCGATGCCCGAGAGAATGCCGATCGCGAGCTTGGGCCCGACACCCGAGATGCCGATCAAGAGCTCGAACAGGGACTGTTCCTCGACGGAGAGAAAACCGTAGAGCGCGAGCGCGTCTTCTCGCACGTGGGTGTGCGTCAGCAGGCTGGCTTCGGTGCCGGTCTCGCCGAGGCGATAAAAGGTGGAAACCGGTATCGTTACCCGATAGCCGACACCGTTCACGTCGATCACGACCTCGCCGGGCTGCTTGCGCAAGAGGCGGCCGCGCAGCTGGGCGATCACCGCGAGAGAAGCCTTTGCTGGAGCCCGCGCTGCGCTCCGCACAGGGCGACAGCGAGCGCGTCGGTCGCGTCGCCGGGAGCCTCGTCCTGCTCGAGCTCGAGCAGGCGCGACACCATCAGCGCCACCTGGGCTTTCTCCGCCCTGCCGTAACCGGTCAGCTGTTGCTTGACGGTCGCGGGCGGAAACGCGGCGATCTCGAGCCCCGCCTGGGCGCCAGCCAGCAGAACCGCGCCGCGCACGTGGCCCAGGATCAGGGCGGAGCGGGCGTTGACCGCGTGAAAGACGTCCTCTACTGCCAGCATCTCCGGACTGTGGCGGGCGATCGCCTCCGAGATGCCGGCGTGCAGGAAACGGAGCCGCTCTGCCAGGCTGAAAGCGGCGGGAGGGCTCAGGACACCGCGTTCCAGGAGGATGTGACGGCGGCCGTCCGTTTCGATCGCGCCGAAGCCCGTGTGGATCGACCCTGGATCGACGCCGAGGATGATCACGCCGCGAAGTGTAGCCGCGATCGCTTCCAGGACAGGGCCGTTTGGGGGCCGCTCAGCTGGCGGCGGCGGCCTCCATCTCCTTTTCGGAGATGTCGAAATTGGCCCAGACCGTCTGGACGTCATCCAAGTCTTCGAGCATTTCCACGAGCTTCAGCATCTGCTGGGCTTTCTGGCCCTCGAGCGTGATCTGGGTGTCGGCATACTTCCCGACGGACGCGTCTTCGGGCTCGATGCCGGCGGCCTTGATCGCCGTCAGGACGGCGTCGTAGCTGTGCTGCGTGGTGTAGACCTCGAAGCTGTCGCCCTCGGCCTTGATGTCGTCGGCGCCGGCTTCGAGGGCCAGCTCCATCAGCTTGTCCTCGGTCGTCTTGGAGGCGGCGATGCTGATGACGCCCTTCGGCTTGAACATGTAGGAGACGCTGCCGGCGCCGCCCAGGTTGCCGCCGTACTTGGTCAAGACGTGGCGGATCTCGGAGACGGCTCGATTGTGGTTGTCGGTCGTGCCTTCGACCAGCAGGGCGACGCCGCCCGGCCCGTAGCCCTCGAGGATGATCTCCTCGTAGGTCGTGCCCTCCAACTCGCCGGTGCCCTTCTGGATCGCCCGCTTGATGTTGTCGGCCGGCATGTTGGATGCCTTGGCCTTCTCGACTGCGGTGCGGAGGCGGGGGTTGCTCTCGGGATCGCCGCCGCCGATGCGGGCGGCGATCGTCATCTCACGGATGATCTTCGTGAAGACCTTGCCGCGCTTCGCGTCGAGCGCGCCCTTCTTGTGCTTGATCGTGGCCCATTTGGAATGACCGGACATCGCAACTCCTGGAAAACGCGGGGTTGGTCAGTGTAACACGCGCTGCCGAAACAGCGCCCAGGGTAGCATGCGCGGTGTGACCGGCACCGAGAAAGCGAGCGGCGACGGCGGCCGCGCGCATCGATGCTGAGGCGCTCCAGGCCGCGCCCGTGCCGGCCGCCGGCGGATCCGTGCTGCTCGCGTACAACGTGGTGTTGATCTTGACCTTCGTGATGTCGGCCCTTGGTGCTCGCGGTGGCGTCGTCGTGGTGCATACCGATCGCTTGGATCCGCGCCGCCTGGAGCGATTGCGACAGGCGCCTATCCCCTCCGGGGTCTCGCTACTCGCCACGCTGGGCGCGGACCGGATCTACGGCATCGCGCCGGCGTCAGCCGGCGAGGCCGAGCGCCGTCCCTAAAAAGCGAAAAGGCCCTCGATAGCTCGAGGGCCTCCTCCCAGGTTGCGCGTCAAGATGAAAATCCCGGCAACGTCCTACTCTCCCACCAAGCGACCCTGGCAGTACCATCGGCGCAGGAGGGCTTAACGGCCGTGTTCGGAATGGGAACGGGTGTGACCCCTCCGCCATGGTCACCGGGATGAAACTCTTCTGAAAACTGAAGCTGACGAGTCGTCAGGGGCTCGCGTTCGAACGACTGCGTTCGAGCAGTGTAAACGTCATGATCAAGCCTCACGACCGATTAGTACCCGTTAGCTGAGAGCATTACTGCTCTTGCACACCGGGCCTATCAACCTCGTAGTCTACGAGGGGTCTTTAGGCAGGTTACCCTGCGGGAGACTTCATCTCGAGGCGGGTTTCACGCTTAGATGCTTTCAGCGTTTATCCCAACCGAACGTAGCTACCCAGCTATGCCTTTAGCAAGACAACTGGTGCACTAGAGGTTCGTCCATCCCGGTCCTCTCGTACTAAGGACAGGCCCTCTCAAGTCTCCTGCGCCCACATCAGATAGGGACCGAACTGTCTCGCGACGTTCTAAACCCAGCTCACGTACCGCTTTAATG
>CAZVOI010000662.1:0-1748 GCA_964628275.1 uncultured Acidobacteriota bacterium
CTCGACGGCCGGGTCACGGACCAGCAGGGAGCGGTCGTGCCCGGCGTGAGCGTGACGATCGCCGGCGTCGCGACGGGGTCCTCCCGCAGCACGGTGACGAACGCGTCCGGCGTGTTCCAGTTCAGCGCGCTGCCACCGGGCGTCTACGACATGACGGCCTCGCTGACCGGCTTCCAGACGGTGAAGTTCACGAAGCTGGAGCTACGCGTCGACATGCAGGCGCGGCGTGACGTGCAGCTCGCCGTCGGTCTGTCCGAGGCGGTCACCGTCGAAGGCGAGAGTCCTCTGATGAACACGACCGACGCCAGCATGGGCAACACCATGAGCGAGCAGGCGATCGCCAGCCTGCCGGTCGAGGCGCGCAACGTGGTCCAGTTGCTGAGCCTGCAGCCGGGCGCCGTCTTCATACCGACGACCAATGCGACCACGCAGGACCCTCGCTACGGCGCCGTGAGCGGCGCCCGCGCGGACCAGCAGAACGTGACGCTGGACGGCATCGACGTCAACGATCCTCAGCTCCAGTCGGCCTACACCTCGGCGGTGCGCATCACCCAGGACGCGCTCCAGGAGTTCCGCGTCAGCACCAGCAACTACGGGGCGAGCATGGGCCGCTCGAGCGGCCCGCAGGTGTCGCTCGTCACGAAGAACGGCACCAACGACTTCAGGGGCTCGCTGTACGGCGTCGCCCGCCGAACCGGCACCTCGAGCAACGAGTACTTTCTCAAGCTGGCGCAGCAGGCCGGGACGCCGCCGACGAACGTGGCGCCCAAGCTCGACAAGAACATCCTAGGCGGCGCCATCGGCGGGCCGATTCGCAAGAACCGCGTCTTCTTCTTCGCCAACGTCGAAGGCCTTCGTTCGAACAGCGAGCAGCCCGCCGTGCGCTCGGTGCCCTCGGCGTCGTTCCGGGACGGCGTCCTGCTGTACCGCTGTTCGGTCGCCGCCGCGTGCCCCGGCGGCAGCGTGCGCGGGTTCAGCAACACGCATGCCGTCGAGGCGGGCTGGTACGGGCTCACCCCCGCGCAGATCGCCGCCATCGACCCGCTCGGGATCGGGCCGAGCCAGGCCGCGTCCCAGTATTTCAAGCAATACCCGCTTCCGAACGAACCGGGCCAGGACGGCCACAACATCATGAACTATCGGTTCGCGGCTCCGCTCGAGAACAACCTCAAGACCTACCTCGCGCGCGTCGACGCCAAGCTCGACCAGTCGGGCAAGCACAACCTGTTCGTCCGCTTCAACGCGCAGGACGACGCGATCAACAACCCGCCGCAGTTCGAGGGCCAGGACGCGCGCAGCAGCCAGGTCTTCAAGAACTACGGCTTCGCCGTCGGCTACGACGCGGCCGTCTCGAGCACGCTGATGAACAGCTTTCGCTTCGGCATGACCAAGATCGACGATCAGGTGAAAGGCAAGCTGAAGTCGAACTACGTGGTCTTTCGCTTCATGGACAACTTCGATCCGGTCACCGCCACCACCACGCGCGAGACGCCGAACTACAACTTCGTCGACGAAGTGACCTGGCTCAAGGGCACGCACACCTGGAAGGCCGGCGCCAACGTCCGGGTCTCGCGGATCCCGAGCACCAGGAACGGCGGCTCCTACCTGAGCGCGACGGTGAACCCGTCGTGGGTGGCGGGCATCGGCCGGCGCTACAGCCCGGGCAACTCCTTCTGCACGTCGCCGGGCTGCCTGGCGGTGCCGACGGTAGCCTCCAACTTCCAGGCCGGCTACGCCGACGCCTGGCT
>CAZVOI010000663.1:0-2269 GCA_964628275.1 uncultured Acidobacteriota bacterium
ATAGCAAATACAATATGTATCGTCAAGCGCTATCACGGCATTTACATGGGAACATAATTTCGAGCGTCGCGCGCAAAAAAGGGCCACATTTCGCGCGCATGCGCGAAATGTGGCCCCCCGAAGTTACCCAAGAGCGCAGACGTAGGCGTGCGAGTTTCCTCGGGAACGAGGAAACTCGCACGCTGGTTACTGGGTACAAGTCACGCGGAGCAGATCGAGGGCACGCTGCTGGTTGGGAGTCGGCCTAGTGATGACGTCGAACGAGGTGGCGCCGTCGCTGCGGGGTTGCACGCGGTTCTTGGCGATGGTGGCCAAATCTCGGAGCAACGTCGTGAAGCTGTGGACCGGACCGCCGTCGGCGGTGCGCTTGGTGGCGGCCTTGGCCTCGGCGCGGGGGGAACGCTGGGCGGGGGCCACGATCGAATCGCGCAACGCTTCGCCCGCCGGCTTGTCGTCATCATCGAAGAGGAGCGGGGCGAGCGCGCGACGCATGTGCCACTCGACGTAGTAGCTGAGCATGCACAGCAGGACGTGGGCGCGGACCCGTTCCGTCTTGCGGTGATGGATTGGGCGGACGTGCAGGTCGACGGTCTTGAGGCTACGGAAGGCCCGCTCGACGTGGGCCAGGCGCTTGTAGGACCGGACCACCTCCTCGGGCGCCAGCCGCTCGGCGCCGATGGTCGTGCGGATGACGTACAGGCCATCGAGGGCCGTCTCGGCGGCGATGGCGGCTGCGTCGCGCTCGTAGCGGAAACGGTCGTCGGTGATCGTCAGGGTGAAGTGCTTGGCCATCTTGAAGCGGCCCAGCACTTTGCCAACCCGCAGACCGATCGGCGCCGAGCCCCGCAGCGGTCGCTTGGCCCGGGCCACGGCCGTGGCGATGGTGGCAAGTTGTCGCTCGGTGGCGGCAAGGAGCTCCCCCCGCTTGCGACCCCGTTCCTTTGCCAAGAGCGGGTTTTTGCAAACCACCAGGCGTTCGCCGGGATACGAGGGGTCGCGGATCTCGGCCAAATCCCGCTCGTCGAAGAGGGAGAGCTGCAAGGCGCCCCCTTTGACCAGGGCAGCAATCGCGGGCGCCCGCAGGGCCGTGATCCAGTCGAGGCCTTCGACGGTCGAGAGATCCTCGCGGATGCGGGCATCGGTGATCATGCCCCGGTCGCCGACAAGAACGATGCGCTGGAGTCCGAAGCGCTGCTGGAGCTTGCGGACCTGTGGGGCCACGGTCTTCGGGTCGCCGGTATTGCCCTCAAACACCTCCACCGCGACCGGGCATCCCTCGCCGTTGGTCAGCAGCCCGATGACGATCTGGAGCTTGTCCTTCTTGCCGTCGCGGGAGTGGCCGAGCTTGGCGAGCGGGCACGTGTGTCCCTCGAAGTACGTGGAGGTGACGTCGTAGAGGACGAGGGCCCCGTCGGCGAGGTGGCGCTTTGCCAACGCGTCTTCGATGGCGGTTTGGCGCTCCAGCACCCAGTCCATCGCGGCGTAGCACTCGTCCACATCCGCGTCGTCCACGCCGAGCCGCTCGCCCAGCGAGCTTTCGAGGGTCTCGGTCGAGAGCCCCCGCGTGATCGCCAGCTTCGAGCCGGGCGCAATCAGCCGCGCGACGATCATGGCGACGCAGAGGTCACGCGCTCGGGAGCGCGGGCGGGCCAGCACCTGGTCCAGCTTCAATTGGGACAGCGTGCCGAGGACCGCCGCGACATGACCGTGGGGGCGCGAGCGCACGATCTCGAAGGCGTTCTCGATCGAGCCCACCACGCTCTGGCCTTTGAGCACGGCGGCCAGGGCGGCGACGCGCTGGGGTGCCCAGTCGGAGAGGTTGGCCAGGGTGCGTTTGCAGACCTTGGGACCGTCCCGCCAGCCTTCGCGGAGGAGGACGGCGGGTCGAGAGCGTCGGTTGGGCACGGTCTCGATGTACATGGGAACCATATAGCAAATACAATATGTATCGTCAAGCGCTATCACGGCATTTACATGGGAACATAATTTCGAGCGTCGCGCGCAAAAAAGGGCCACATTTCGCGCGCATGCGCGAAACGTGGCCCTCAAATTCGGGGTAACTTCAGTCTAAGTGGGCGAGCGTCACGTGCGTCGCGACCCCGAATCCGAGGAGACTGAAGCCACCGACGAAGAGGACGTGCAGCACCGGCGCCGTCTCGAGGGTGGCGTCGACCCGGGTCGTCACCCGACCAACGCCTCGAACGGCGGGGCCTGTTCGAGCACGGCGACGCAGCCGACATGGAGTCGCTGCTCGGGTCGCTCGAAGAAC
>CAZVOI010000664.1:0-14004 GCA_964628275.1 uncultured Acidobacteriota bacterium
CAGCATCAGGTCGGTGTTGTGGAACCAGAAGCAGATGTCGATGCAGTGGAAGGCGCGCAGGCGGTTGTCGAAAAGCGGCGGCTGCCAGCCGAACCAGCTCATGTAGACGCCGGCGGGCTGCTTGGACTTGGCGTCGGCGAGGGCGACCGCGCTCTGGCGGTTGCTGCTGACGAGCGACCAGATCTCGACGGGCTTCTTGCCGGGATAAGCCTTGGCGTAGGCCATCACCACGTCTCTGGCCTTGTCGCCGAAGCCGGGGCCGAAACCGGCGCGCGCCTTGATCTTCTCGACGACCTCGTCGAGCGTGACGTTCTCGAGCTTCGAGTCGGCCCAGCTCGGCGACTGCTCGTCGAAGGTGGAGCAGATGATCATCGGAACGTTCGCCGCCGTCGGCGCCGGCTCCGGGTAGTATGGATCCTGCGGCAGGATCTTTCCGTCCACGACCGGGTTGAAGCCTCTTCGCAGGCCCGCGCCGCCGGGGCCGAGCTCCTGGTTCAGCTTCTGGCTGGCCTTGGTGGCCGCCGCGAGATAGTCCTTCCACGGCATCGCCTGGAGCTTCTCGAGCTCGCCCGCGGCGAAGCCCGCTTCGGCGAGGACGTAGGCACCCAGCTTCTCGGAGACGGCCTTCTCGCCCATCTTCAGCGCCGAGCCGCTCTCGACGACGGCCTTGTGGAAGAGGCCTCTGGCGGACGGCATCGCGGTCAGCGTGCAGACCTTCGCTCCGCCGCCGGACTGGCCCATGATCGTGACGTTGCCGGGGTCTCCGCCGAAGCTCGCGATGTTGTCCCTGACCCATTCGAGCGCGGCCACGATGTCGAGCATCCCCACGTTGCCCGAAGCCGCGAACTTCTCGCCGCCGACGCCCGCCAAGTTGCAGTAGCCGAGCGGGCCGAGGCGGTGGTTGATCGAAACGAACACCGCGTCGCCCAGGCGCGCGAAGTTTTCGCCGTTGTAGCCGTCGTGCTCGATGCCGTTGCCGTTGGCGAAGCCGCCGCCGTGGATCCAGAACATGACCGGCCGCTTCTTGCCGTCCTTGAGCGCGGGCGTGAAGACGTTGAGCTTCAGGCAGTCTTCGCTGACGTCGTCGTAGTTCCAGTGGTCGCGGAACGCCGCGTGCTGGTTCGAGTAGCGGTTCTCCATGTTCTGCGGCGCGGTGTGGCCCCACCAGATCGCCGGGCGGACCTCCGTCCACGGCTTTGGTTTCTGCGGAGGCATGAAGCGGTTTGCCCCCGACGTGTCGGCTCCGTAGGGGACGCCGAGGAAGTAGTGGATGCCGCGCAGGACGTAGCCGCGCACCTTGCCGTGCTGGGTGTCGGCGACTGCGATGGTGTCGCCGATCTGCAGGACGGGGCCCTCGTCGCCTCCGTTCTTGCTCGCGGCGGATGCCGTACCGCCGATCGTGACGCCCGCCGCGCCTGCGCCCACCGCTCCGAAGAAACGCCGTCGGTTCGATTTCATGGTCACCGCTCCTGCCTGGAAAGAATCGACGAGCAGTCTACGGCTGCTACAGGTCCTGTCGACTCGCGATACGGCGTAGTCCGCGCCGCGCCCGCGCCGCGCCGTAGCCGCAGAGCAGCGACCCGCCCAGCAGCGCGACGCGAGCGTCGTTCTCGAAGTGCGGAACATGGAGCGGTTGGAGCGCCGAGTCGGCGGGGTGCCGCGCGTCGTACCAGACCTCGGCGAAGGGCACCTGTCGGTCCATGCGCTTCTCGAACGTTTCCGCCTCGGCGGCATCCGTCCTCTGCCGCCCGAAGCGCCACTGGTTGCCGGGCCGGCTGCGCGGCGGCTCACCGGGCAGCGCGTATTGATAGGTCACCTCGACGCGGTCTGGAAAGCTGCGCGCCTGCACGTACTCGAGCCACCCGGAGATCTGCCGGAGATGCGGCGCGCGACGGGCGTGGCTCCAGCGATCCCAGCCGTCCCACGCCAGCGCCCCACCCACAGCCAGCGCCCCGAGCGCGGCGGTGCCGCCCGCCAGCGTCAGGACCTTGCGCCGCTCCGGGACTGGACGCGGTCGGGCGCGCATGTCCCGGCGCAGCGCCGACGAGACCCGTACGACGGCGAAGAGAAGGCCGAGGCCGATGGCCAACATCCCCCACAGGAAGCCGGACGAGCCCATCGGCCGGAAGCGAGGCTCCAGTGCGGCCTCGCCCGGGTCGTCGGGGTTGTACCAGACGGTGACCGCGGTTCCGGCCGGGAAGCGCTCCAGAAAAGCCTGGGCCTCGTCCGCGGTCGAGAACTCGGGCTGGTGGTTGAGCTCGTAGTCGCCGCCGCGCAGCGCCCGGCCGTTCACCTCGTAGACGAACGGGATCAGGACGCGGTAGTAGCGCACGCGAGTGCGCTTGCCGCCGCGCTCGCCCTGATCCACGGCGCCGGCCTCGGTGGTGCCGGCGACGGATCGCAGCCGCGGCACCAGGTCGCGGTAGCGTCGGTCCTGGGCCAGCATCATCCCGACCAGCACCAGTGCGCCGACAGCGATCACGGCGTTCACCGCAATCATCACGAAGGCGGTGGCGCGCGACGACGCCGATGCCTCCCAGATTCGAAGGGCGTCGACACTGAAGAGCTTGCGCCGCTTGCCCATGACCGCCGACGCTAGGCGGCCACGGATCGAGCGTCAAACCTGGACGAACAACGGACTCTTCCTGAGGGCGCGATCGAAGGTCGCTGTCGTGCTGCAGCCTGCCTTGCGATTGCGAAGGCCGAGAACGTAGTCGGCGAAGTCGCCGGGCCCCGCGCGATACGCCGCGAGCGCTTCTCGCAACGAGGCGCCGTCGTCGATCGAGAGCTGCGCAGCGTCCAGGATCCTCTCGAGCGTCCCGGCGATCGTGCCCCTGTCGAACTCGTAGGCGTCACGCAACACCCACACGGCCTCACACAAGACGACTACGTCGACGTGGAGCTTCTCGCCCCGGGCGACTGCGCCGTCGATCAGCGCGTTGGCCTTGCGGGCCTGGGCCGGATCGTCCTGGGTCAAGTAGCGGATCAGCACGTTGGTATCGAGACCCTTCATCGAGCCTTGCGACCATGGCGAAGGATCGCCGCGTTCATCTCCTCGAGGCTCACCGGCTGTCGCCCGCCCCGATGCAGAAGGCCTTTCAGCTCGCTGACGTCGCGAGTCGCCGGCCGGACCACGACCCGGCCCCCGGCCTCCAGGACGAAATCCAGCCGGTCGCCGGCGCTCACCTTGAGCGCTTCACGAATCGGCCGGGGAATCGTGACTTGACCCTTGCTGGTGACGGTGGCGCTCGGCATTCCTGATCCTTACCTTGGGTAAGGGCATCCTTACCCGGTGTAAGGATACTTCATGTTCGGCGTCGGACGTGTCGACCAGCTACGTGCCGCGATCAGGGCTCTGCGCGAGAATGAGCTCGCTGATGACCACGCCCCGCAAGCCGACACGCGTCCTGTTCGTCTGTTCCGGGAACATCTGCAGGTCGCCGCTGGCCGAAGCGATGTTCCTGTCGCTGGCCGAGCAGGCAGGCGTCGGTTCGGATTTCGCGGTCGACTCCGCGGGCACCCACAGCTTCCACGAAGGCGACCCGGCCGATCCGCGAACGCGTCGCGTCGGCCGCAAGCACGGGCTGAGCGTCGACTCGATCGCGCGGCCGGTGGTGGACGCCGATTTCGACCGCTTCGACCTGATCATCGCCATGGATCGCGGCCATCGCCGCGAGCTCGCGGCGCGAGCCGGTTCGGGACGGACCGCGGCGATTCGCCTGATGCGCGAGTTCGATCCCGGCGCGGACAGCCAGGACGTGCCCGATCCCTACTACGGCGGCGAGGACGGTTTCGAAGCCATGTATGCGATCCTCCAGCCTGCCTGTCGCGGCCTGCTGCAGTCCCTGCGCGGCTGATGCGGTTTCTCGAGAGCGCCCTCCAGCGGGCACTCGGAAACGCGTCGCTGCGCATCGAGCAGAAAGCGGCCGTCTCCGGCGGTTGCATTCACCAGGCCCAGCGCCTCACGACATCGGCGGGCGAGTTCTTCGCGAAGTGGAGCGCCGAGTGTCCCGCGGACATCTTCGTTCGCGAGGCCGAGAGCTTGGACGCGCTTCGATCGGTGGGCTCGGAGATCGTGATCCCTCGCGTCATCGCTGTGTCCGCACCGGTCGCCGGCGATCCGGCATTCCTGATCCTCGAGTACCTCGAACCGGCCGACCGAGGCAATCGGTCCGACGACGAGAAACTCGGACGCAGTCTCGCCCAGATCCATCGGAGCCGCGGCGAGCGCTTCGGCTTCCCGTCAGCGACGTACTGTGGCTCCACCCGACAGGACAACCGCTGGTGCGATTCGTGGTTGGCGTTCTATCGGGACCGACGGATCCGGCCGCTCGTCGAGACACTCCAAGAGCAGGGCCAACTCTCCCCCGCCGACCGACGCTCGTACGCCCGGCTCGTCGACCGGCTCCCGGAACTGCTGCCGCAACCGGCCGCGCCGCCGTCGCTGATTCACGGCGACCTCTGGTCGGGCAACGTCTTGTGGACCACTCGCGGGCCGGCGCTGGTGGATCCTTCGTGCGCCTACGCGGATCGGGAAATGGAATTCGGCATCACCACCCTCTTCGGCGGCCTCTCGGAGCGCGCGTTCGCCGCCTATCAGGACGCCTGGCCGTTGCCGCCCGAATGGCGCGAGCGCAATCCGCTGTATCAGCTCTATCACCTGCTGAACCACGCGGTCCTGTTCGGCGGACACTACCGTGACGAAGCGCGCCGCCTGGCGACGCGGTTCACGGGCTCTTGACCCTCGCGCAGGTCAGAGCTTCCGGATGTGCAGGCCGAAGGTGATGCTGCGGCCCCTGGCCGGCGCGAACTGGAACTGCTCGCGGTAGTAGCGATTCGCGATGTTCTCGAGGTTCAGGCTGATCCCCGCCGCCCGGCCGTTCTTGTACCAGTCGTAGCCGACGCCGGTGCGATGCAGCGTGAAACCCTGGAGCGCCAGCAGGTCCTGGGCGATCAGGTACGGCGACTGCAGCAGCGTGGCCGCGACGCGCTCGACGGCGTTCTGCCTCCGGAACGAGTATTCGGCCCACAGCCGGTTCTTGCGATCGGTGAAGCGCGCGCCGCCGCTGAGCTTCATGGGCGTGATGTTGTCCTGCGGCGTGCCGTCGAGTCGGGTGGTCGAGAGCGGGTTCCGTCCTTCGAGCACGTCGCCCTTGTTGTAGCTCCCCGAAGCGAACAGATTGGCCGTCAGCGGCCCCGCCGTGAACGAGGTCGTGAGGTCGGCTTCGACGCCGGCGATCCGCACCTTGGAGAAGTTGATCGCCTGCCACACGGAGCTGCCGGGCAAGAGCGCCACCAGCTCCGTCGAGATGAAGCCGTGGTAGGTGTTGTTGAAGTACGACAGCGAGCCGCGGGTCCGGCGCGTGTGCAGCTTGATGCCGAAGTCGAGGTTGTCGCCGGTCTCCGGATCGACCTGGGTATTGGGCGCGATGTTGCCGACTGTCGCCGGGCCCGCGTACAGGAGCTCTTCCAGGTTCGGATGGCGGTAGCTGCGCCCGTAGCGCGCCACGGCACTCAGATCTTCGGTCAGCTTGTAGACGAGCCCGAAGTCGCCGGTCAGCGCCGAGCGGTCCACCGTGTCGCCGGCGGGGTCGGGCAACGTGGCGGGATCGATCGCGGGCTGGGCGCCCTTGACCACCGCTGCGATGTCGTAGCCGGGAGTCGCTTCGGTGCGCACGGCGTAGCTGTCCATCCGGATGCCCGCCACCACGCGCAGGCGCCGGGTCAGTTCCCATTCGTCCTGGGCGAACAGGGCCAGGTCGCGGAAGCTCGCGTCCGGAACGCGGACCGGCTTGGTGACGCTGGGGGGGCCGAGCGGTTGCAGCCGCGGCAGGACGATCGCCTGCGGCCCGCGTGGACCCATCGCCACGCTGCCCACCAGGTTCATCTGGGACGAGCTGGCGCGCTCGTCGTGGCTCTGGTCGCGATACCACGTGAAGCCCGCGGTCAGTACGTTCTTGCGCGACAGCAGGAACGTGTTCTGCCCGTCCAGGCCGTACGTCTTCACCTGTTGCTCGGTGGTGCTGTTGATCACCAACCGCATCACGTTGATCGGGAAGAAGCTGCCGGCGCTGGGCGCCGGGAACTGGACCGGAACGTCGCTGTTGCTGAGCTTCCGGTCCTGTCGCTGCGCGTAACCGGTCAGCTTCAGCCGCGAGAACCAGGAGTTGAGCGACTGGACCTCGTAGCTGGCGGAGAGCTTGTCGAGCTTGCTGAACGGAAGCTCTATGCCCTGAAAGAACTGGGGCGCCTGGAAATCCGGGAACCCCACGTCGCTGGCTTCGCGGTGGAGCAGCTTGACGCGCACGGACTGTGTGTTGCTCAGCGCGGCGAGGCCGGAAGCGTTCCAGTGGTTGCCGGCGGCGCCGGAGCTGGGGATCATGGAATCCGTGCGCCGATAAGGAGCGTTGAAGGGATCCGGAAAAGCGCCGAACGCAAACGGGGGAAAGTTGCTGTCGATCGTGTCTTGTTGTTTCAGCTGGCCCGAAGCATGTAGCGGAAAGGTGTCCTCGAGCAGGCTGCCGTCCTTTCCGCCGGCACGGTAGTTGGAGAAGGAGTCGAGTCCCCCGCTGAGCGATAGGGCGAGCCGCGGCCCCGACACTCCCAGCCGCGCCGAACCGCGGCGGCCGTCCTCGTTGCTGCTGTAGTAGCCGTCGACGCCGGCCGTCATCCGAAACGCGTCGGCCAGGCTGGGCACGCTGGTCAGCACGTTGATGGTGCCCGCCAGGGCGTCGGTGCCGTAGAGAACGGAGCCCGCTCCGCTGGCCACCTCGATGCTCTCGAGCGCCGACACGTCCACCAGACCGGCTTCGACGCCGGCGCGGTCGGTGGCGGTGCGCGCGTTGTTGAGCCGCTCGCCGTCCACCAGCAGCAGCACGCGCGTCGAGTCGAGACCGCGCAGCCGAGGCCGCATCTGGAATGGGCCGCTGGAGACGGGAGTGATGCCCGGAGCTTGCACCATCAGCTCACCGGTCGATGCCGGGTTCGTGGCGCGGATCCGGGCGGCCCCGATCGACTCGGCGCGGAGTGGAACGGCCAGCACATCGCGGGCGCCCCGAGTGGCGGTCACCGTCACCGTGGTCTCCACCGCGCCGAGCGCCAGCGCGAAGCTCACCTCGGCGACCGAGAGGAGCGAGACGTCGCGCGCCTGCTCTGAGAACCCCTGGAGGCTCGCCGAGACGCGGTACGGGCCGTCGAGCAGCCCCGCGAACTGGTAGCGACCTTCGGCGTCGGTCGTGGCCGTCGCTTCGCTCGCCGTGGCCAGGTTCGAGAGCGCGATCCGCGCTCCGACCAGCACGCCGCCCGAGGCATCGGTGGCGCGTCCGTGGATCTGGCCCGCGCTCGCCTCGGCTACCGCAAACCCGAGGGCGGCGCCAGAAATCACCAGCAGTTTTCGGAGCTTCATCGGTCCCTCATGAATCGTCGTGCGCGACCGCGCGTCGCCTCGCTATCGGCGCTCGAACCGATTGCAAGAATCGGGGCCACCGAAATGTTGCTTCCCAATGGAAAGGCGCGCGATGGATTTGCGCTGGGACGAGGCCCGGCAGGCGAGCGGGCGCAGATTGTGCGGCCCATCGTTGGCGCAGTGCTTGCTCTCGGAGAAGAGCATGACCGATCGCTCCCAGTTCATACGCGAGCACGCGGTCTGCTGGGAGATGTTTCCGCTACGCGAGCTGAAAGGCGGACGCCTCTGCCAAGTCGGGTTGGAGCTCAGGCTGCACGCCCAATCCCCGCGAGCCGATCCGAGCTCGACCGAGGCGCGAGAGACGTACGCGATGCTTCGCGAGATCGTCTTGGAAGCCCTGCCACAACCCGCAGGACTGGAAATCGAGCCCTACGACGCCGCCGTCCGACTCCGTCACGAAACGGGCTGGGCTGCAGAAGTGGACTTGCGGGCGGAAATCCGCAATCAGGGCGAGGCCTTCGAGCCGGCCGACGCCGAGCGCAAGCAGGCGAAAGCGGTCACGACATCGCTCCGCAAGCTGGGAATCTCGGAGGGCGTTTATCGCGCGGCCGCCTAGGCCGACGGGCTGCCGACCACGACGGCGGCCGGTTGGCGGAACTGGCCCGACATGATGGGCGCGGCTACCTTGACGAGAGCCGTGAAGACCAGGAAGCCGGTGCTGAAGACGCCGATCGCCACCATCCACTCCGTGGCCGAGGGCGTGTAGTCGTAGATCTCGCCGAGCGTGTCGGGGGTCATTCCCGGAAGGACCAGGCCGATTCCCTTCTCGATGTAAACGCCGGCCCAGATCAAGAGGCAGCCGAGGTTGAGGCTGAACCAGTTGGTGCGCGTCCGCGGGATCAGGAACAGCAGGAAGGCGGTGATGCTGGCGAGCAGCGAGCCCCACGCGTAAGGCACCAGGGCACGATGCTCTCCGATGCCGAACCAGTAGTAGCGCGTGAACAGCAGGTGCTCGGTGTTCGAGTAGAACTCCTTGAACAGCTCCGCGCCGAGCAGGAACAGGTTGAAGAACATCGCGTAGGCCATCAGCTCGGCGACTTTCCAGATCGCCTCGTCCTTGATCTCGAGCCCGGTCGTGCGGCGCAGCAGTTGGAAAGCGATCAGCAATACCGCCGGTCCCGAGCAGAACGCCGAAGCGATGAAGCGCGGCGCCAGGATCGAGGCGTTCCAGTAGGGCCTGGCCGCCATGCCGTTGTAGAGGAAGGCGGTGACGGTGTGGATCGCCAGCGCCATCGGGATCGAGAGCATCACGAGCGGGATCACGATGCGCTTGTTGTAGTCCTGGCCGCGGTAGCCCGAATACAGGATATGAACCACGACCAGCACGTTGATCAACAGATAGACGTTCAGCACCAGCGCGTCCCAGGCCAGGAGCGAGCTCGGGAAGTGTGGCGTCCCGACGATCGGCAGCAGGTGATGCAGCCGCTCCGGACGCCCCATGTCGACGAGCACGAACAGCAGGCACATCACGATCGCGCTGATCGCCAGCAGCTCGCCGAGGATCACGACCTCCTTGATCGGCTTCCACTGATAGACGTAGGCGGGGATCACGAGCAGCACCGCCGCCGCCGCCACGCCGACGAGGAAGGTGAAGTTGCCGATGTAGAAGCCCCAGGTGACCTGGTCGCGCATGTTGGTCGCGATCAGGCCGCTCTCGAACTGGTGCGAGTAGCCGAAGAGGCCGATGACTACTCCCACGACCAGGGCCCCGACCCACAGCCAGTACGCCCTCCCGCCGCTGGTGACGAGCCTGAAGCAGCCCTTCAGGAACGCGAGAATGCCGGACATTCGGGCCCCCCGCTACGTGGCATAGAAGTAGTAGAACTGCGGCGCGGTGTTGAGCTCTTCCTTGAGGATGAAGACGCGCTTCCTCTCCATCACCTGACGGATCTCACTCTGCGGATCGAGAAGGTTCCCGAACTTGCGCGCCCCCACCGGGCAGACCTCGACGCACGCCGGGTAGAGGCCATTGCGCACGCGCTGAATGCAGAAGGTGCACTTCTCGACGACGCCCTTCGGCCGTGGCTGGTTTCCGCGTAGATGCGTCTCGGGGTTCAGCTCGGCGTCCGGAAGCTGTGGCTCGGCCCAGTTGAAGTGGCGGGCGCCGTACGGGCAAGCGGCCATGCAGCAGCGACAGCCGACGCACCAGTCGTAGTCGATCACCACGATTCCATCCGGCTCTTTCCATGTGGCGCCCACCGGACACGCCTTCACGCACGGAGGGTTCTTGCATTGCTGACATTGCACCGGCATGTAGAAGTGTCCAGGGCGCGGCACCAGGTCGGCCTCGTAGTACGCATTCGCGTGCGCGAGATCCACGCCCTTCGATTTCTCCATCTCCAGGACCTTGATCCAGTGAATCTGGGGGCTGTGGCGCGATTGGTTGTTCTCCTTCACGCAGGCGTAGACGCAACGCCGGCAGCCGACGCAGCGCGAGAGGTCGAGGCCGTAGCCGAAGTCGACTCCCGGCCGCGCCGGCTGGTTGCCGACCCGCACGGCCTTGCCAAAGCGCTGGCTGTGCTTCTTCTCGAGGCGCGCGATGATCTCCGCGATCTCGGCCCGCGATAGCTCGCGCGAGTTCTTGCGCAGGAACTCCTCCACGTCGCAGCCGGACAGCGCGGCGACGGCTGCGCCCGCGGCCGCGCTGCGCAGGAACACCCGGCGGCCTACCGGCGAACGGCCATGGAGCTCGCCCTCGATTTCGCGAGCCGCGGCGCCGCTCGGGATGTCTCCCCGCTCTTGGCTCATCGCCTCATCTCCTCGGGACGCTGCGGGCGAGCGTCCGGCTTGATCGCCTTGAAGCGCGGGGAATGAGGGTTGTGGCAGTTGACGCACAGCAGGTACGTGCGCTCGCCGTCCCAGTGGCCTACCCGCTTGCCGTGAATCCCAGCTCGCCAGTCCCGATACTTGTCGCCGTGGCACTGTCCGCAGAGCCGATACGACTCGGTGAACGGAACGTGGGCGCCGCTCGCCAGCCGCAGCACGTCGCGTTTCTGGTTGTCGTGACAGTCGAGGCACCAGCGGTTCTCGGAGTCGTGATCGAACGCGGTCTGGACGTCCTCGTGGGCGCCCAGCTCGCGTCGCACGGGATCGCCCCCGCCCTCGTGACACTGACTGCAAGGGAAGATGCCTTCGCTGAACGGGGGGGGCTCGGCTTGGATCTCGCCCGGCCGGGGGCTGGTGGCGACCGCGGCTTGCGCTGGGGCGCTTTGTAGGGCCGGCGGTGCCGCGACGGGCGAGGCGGCCCGGAGCGCCAAGCGACCGCCGCCAGCCAGCAACACCAGGATCCCGATGCCGATTGCGATCGTGTGGCGAGTCTTCATGGCTGTTCCGCGCTGCTCGAATGCCTCAGATATCGTGGCGAGAGCAGACGCCCAGGTCGTTGCAGGTGGCGTGCCAGCTCCGAGAGGCTGATCTCTTCAAGTCGCTTCCGGGACGGACGCGGTGCGCTCGCCGAGCAACCGCGGCGTCGCGAGCAACGCGCCGCCGTATGCCGCGAGCGCGACGAACAGCGTCGCGGGACGACCTCCCGGCAGCTGGAGCAGCACGCTGAGCGCTCCGGCTACGAGTGCCACTAGGCCAGCGCCACGAGTTCCTTCCGCCTCCACCGGGTTCCGGACGCCGCGAGCCCGATCCCGAGGGCCGCGATCACGACCGTGCGAATCGCGGCGACGCGAGCCGCGTCGGCCTCCGGCCCCGGGGCTAGAGCCAGGATGCCAGCCAGGCCCATCGCCACGAAGCCGGCCGAGCTGGTCACGAGCATCGATGCCGCGAGCAGCGGCGGCAGCCGCGTTGGGATCGACGCGGAATCGGACGCGCCGCAGCGCCACAGCAGCGCGTATCCCAGCGCGAGCATCAGCAAACCAAAGCCAGCGAGCCACGTCGTCGGATGCCAGGCCGCACGCGGATCCGTCACGAGCCCGTTCCAGGCGACCCCCAGCAAGCCCCCGGCGGAGGCCGAAGCGGCGAGGTACGCGAGGCCGTGGAACCGCAGCGTCTGGCGTTGGTAGCGTTCGGCGAGCGCCAGGACCAGGATACCCAGCGTGCCGAACGCGAGCGCGAGACGCTCGCCGGCCAGGATCTCACCGAGGCCTCCGAAGGCGAGCGCCAGGGCCAGCGTGGTGTAGGCATAGAACGTCGGTGCCTGATCGGCGCGCCGGTCGATCACCGCGAAAGCCGCCAGGTAGCATCCGAGCGCGAGCAGTGACGCCGCGCCGCCGAGCGGCCATGTCGGCGCGTTCGCGACGGACAGGACGCTCGCCGCGCCGCCGAAGCCGATCAGCAGCGCGAGCGGCGCCTGCAACATGGTGAAGAGGCCGAGGGGCTGGGCGTCGCGTAGCGTGCGCAGGGCCGCCTTTCCCACATACAAAGTGGGCAGCAGCAACGCCACGACTACTACGCTCGCCAGGGGCAAGGGCGCATATCCCTCGGGCGGACCGCCCGCCATGCTCGCAATGATCACCGAGATCGCCACGCCGAGATCTGCCGCGAGGGCGACGACGGCTCGCGGCCCCGCGAGGCAAAGGGCGCGCGACTCGATCAGGGCGCCAATCACCAACAGGCTGGCGCTGAGCGGCAAGAGATCCCGCGTGCCGACCAGCAGGACGAGCGTGGCGGCGGCAGCCAGGATCGCGTTGGCCCAGGCCAGCGCACGCAACTGGCGCCTTTCCGAGATGAGCAGCCCACCGCAAAAGCAGACGACCAGCAGCAGTCCGGCCAGTTTCGGGCCGATCAGGCGAAAGCGGAGTGTCGTCTCTAGAACGATCGGGTACGCGACGCCGAGAGCGGTAAGCCCGTGGAAGGCCGCACTCAGCCGGCTTTCGGCTCTTGCGTCGGCGTCAGCCCGAAGCAGCCAAAAGGCGGCATACATCAGGCCGGCGGCGATGCCGCCGAACGCCGGGAGGAGCTTCTCGTCAGTGAGCGCGCGAAGCAGGAAAGCTCCGCCCAACACCACCAGCGTCCGACCGGTGAGGGCGAGAACTCCCGGCGGCAAGAGCGGAACGTCCGCGACGCGGGGTGACTCGCTCACGATCGTCGGGCTCGTCGCAGAGGCGATGATCGGGATGGAGGATCCGAGAGCCGGGGCTTGATTCTCGAGCGCCCGCACGCGCCCCTCGAGCTCGCCGAGCCGGCTTTTCAGCACTTCCATCTGCGTGCGAACATCCACGGAGTCTGGAGCCATGGGCCCCTCCGCGCATACCGACGACCCGAAGCGAAAGCAAGAACCGTGCTCCGCTCATCTTGGGCTCAGGCGCTTCCGCGGCGGCAAGATTTGCGGCGTGACCGCTCGATCGGGGCGCAATTCTGACGAAGGCCAGCCACGGTGATCAGGAAGGGTCCCTGAGCCAGCAGCGTCGAACGGATCCACAGCCCGTCGCGCTCTGACTCGCTAGCGGTCACCCTGGGAGGCGTTGTCCAGCGCCCGCAGCTCGGCGAGCGCCGCCTCGTGGCCGGGCGAGAGCTCGAGCACCTTGCGGAGCCCCGCGCGCGCTCGCGTCAACAAGCCGGCCTGTCGATAGACGAGCGCCAGCGCGAACTGAGCCTCCACATAGCTCGGGTCGTCACGAACCACGGCGAACACGAGTTCCTCGGCGCGTTTCAGCCACTTGGGATTCTTGGCGAGCGCCTGGGCCAGCATCAGCCGCAGCGACCCGCCGAGCCGCCCACCCACCGGTACGTCCAGCAGCGGTTCAAGGACCTGGATCGCGTCCCAGTACTTGCCTTCCGCGATGTACCGCTTGCCCTCGCGCACCGTGGTTTCGAACCGGTGGTGCCGCTGCTCCTCGGTCTCGTCGAGCCCTGGCAGGCCTGTCGTGACGATTGGCCCGCTCGCCGCCAGGCTTCGTTCGGGTCCCAGCGACTCTTCGTAACGCGAGCGCTTCGCTGTGTCGGTGAGCACGGAGTGGGCTTCCTCGACGCGCACGAAGATTTCCTGGATCTGCTTGCGAAGGTCAGCGAGGCGAACGTCGCGCCCGGCATCCGGGTGGTAGCGCCTCGCGAGGAGCAGGTAGGCCTTCTTCACCTGCTCCTCGCTGGAGCGGCGCGGGATGCCGAGGACCTCGAAATGGCTCATCCTGCTGAGCGACGCACACAGTTCGAGGACATCTTGCCGCGCCTTCTCGGCTATCGCTGCCGCGGCGACGGGATCCACCTTCTTGAGTGTCGGATTGGGCGTTGGCGTGGGCGTTGGCGCGGCCGGTCTCGGAGCCGGCTCGGCCACGGTCGGCGCCAGCCGTTTGGTGCCTGGCGTGTCATCCGATGGGACCAGGCGATCAGGAGCGGTGTTGCCGACGAACTCGAGGCACAGTCGCGGAATGCCGTCGGGGCTCACGAAGTTGTTGCGAACGATTGCGTGCGTGGCGAAGTCGTCGGTGATCTCGCGGAGCGCGAGTTTGTCTCCCGGCTTGAGGTCCGTCATCGACGTCATCACGCGCGCCCCGCCGCGGCTGATGTTGTCGGCCACCGTGCGTTCCTCTTTGGAGCCCTCGGGGTGGAGCCGGCGCAAGGCGATCTCCACGGCGATCACCAGGCGCGAGTGT
>CAZVOI010000665.1:0-2717 GCA_964628275.1 uncultured Acidobacteriota bacterium
CTCGACGTAGCTCGCGAGCCCCTGCGAGCTCGCCGCGACGGTCTGGATCGAGGCGGCCATCTCCTCCATCGAGGTCGAGGTCTCCTCGGCCGCCTGCGCCTGGCCGGACGCGCCCTGCATGATCAGCCGCGCGTTGGCGGAGATCTGGCCCGAGGACGACGCCACCTGCACCGAGGCTTCCTGGATGTTGTCGACCACCTTGCGCAGGTGCGCGACCATCTCGTTGAGGCTGCGGCCGAGCGTCCCGACCTCGTCCTCGCCCTCCGCCTCGATCTTCACCAGCAGGTCGCCCTTGGCAACCTGCTCGGACGCCTGCGCCATGGCCTGCAGCGGCCCGAGCCAGCGCCCGGCGAGGGCCCAGCCGACGGCCGAGCCGAGGCCTACGAGCACGAGCGCCAGCAGCAGGGCCTCGATCAGCCGGCGGCGCTGGACCGCGCGCAGCGCCCGCTGGCTGATCGCGACCTCGACGCCGCCCTTCACCGACTCCGCGGCGGCGGGCGCGGCCCCCAGCTCCTCGCCGAGCGCCGTGCCGCCGCCGGATGTCGTCACGGGCGCGCGGAACAGCAGCACCGGCTCGCCTGCGGTCGTGAAGGCGTCCTGCTCCTCGATCGCCGCCGCCGGCAACGGGGGCAGGCCGCGGATCGCCGTGCCGGTCTGGGACAGGACCTCGCCCTTGGCGTCGCGGATCATGGCGCCGACCACGTCCGAGGCCTCGCCCGAGCCGCCCGCGGCCACCGCGCCCTCGAGGAACTGCGTGAGTAGCGCCTTGTCCTCGGTCAAGACGCCGTACTTGGCGTTGAAGGCGAGGTTGCTGGCGACGTAGCGCCCGCGCTTGACGATTTGGTCGCGGATCACGGCCTCTCCGGCGACGAGGTCGTAGACGACGGAGACGCCGCCCACCACCAGCGCGATCCCGGCGAGCAGTCCCAGCATCTTCGTGCGGATCGACTTGGTGTTGATGGCCATCCTGGTCACTCCTGCGAGACCCCGTCTGCCGCCTCGGCGGGGCGCGCGTTCGTAGCCGCAGCGCCAGTGGCCGCGAGCTCTTTCGCGAGCAGCCGCTCGAGGTCGACGAGGATGATGAGACGGTCGTCAAGCTTGGCGACGCCCCGGATGTAGTCGCCGCCCTTCTGCACGACTTCTTCCGGAGCCGGCTCGATGCGCGAGACGGGGATCTTCAGCACCTGCGAGGCGCCGTCCACCAGCAGGCCGAGCAGTCGATCCTTCAGCCTCACCACCACGATCCGGGAGGCGCGGTCGACGGCCACCTCCCCGAGCCCCAGCCGGCGGCGCAGGTCGAGCACGGGCAGGACGCGGCCGCGCAGGTTGATCACGCCGCGCACGACCTCGGGCGCCCGCGGCACGCTCGTGATCTCGCCGACGCGCCGGATCTCCTGCACCTGCTTCACGTCGACGCCGTACTCCTCGCCCGCGAGGAAGAACGTCGCGAGGTGCTCGGTGGCCTCGGCAGCGGCGCGCGGCTCATGCGCCGGGGCGGAGAAGAACGACAGCGTTTGCTCGCGGCCCAGCACCTCCTCGGCCAGGCCCGAGGCCGGCAGCACGGCGGGTGCTTTCTCGAGCTGGGCCAGGATGTCCTCGGCCAGACCGGAGGCCGGCAACACCAGGGCTGTGCCGGACGCGGCAACCGGGGGCGCGGCCGCGCCAGCGTCCCCGGGCGCGTCGGCGAACACCGGCTCGCTCGCGGGCGGCTCGGGCTGCGGTCGAGGCTTCGCCCCCTTCGCAGCCGGCGGCGCGCCGTTTCGCGCCCGCTTTCTCGCATCGGCCATTCGACCCATGCTCGTCTACCCTCGCGCCCCGACGGGGGCTGCGAAATCCCTTTCGGCCGCCACGGTCTCCACGATCTGCTCGTCCACCTGCGCTGCGCCGCGCGCCATCCCTTCAAGCAATGCCTGCGTCGCGAGCTGGTTCAGCACGCGCGGAACCCCCGCGGCCGCCGCGTGCAGGCTCGCGATCGCGTCGTCGCTGAAGAGCGCCCGCTCGGCGCCGGCCACCGACAGCCGGTGCTCAAAGTAGGCGCGCGCGTCCTCGGCCGCGAGCGGCACCAGGTCGTACGCGACACCGATCCGCTGCGTGAGCGCGCGGTAGGCCCGGTGGCGCAGCCGCTCGCGCAGCTCCGGCTGCCCGACCAGCACGATCGCGATCAGGTTGCGGTCGTCGAGCTGGAAGTTGGTGAGCAGGCGGATCTCCTCGAAGGTGGACTTGCCCGGGATCAGGTGCGCCTCGTCGACGATCAAGAGCGCGGCGCGCCCCGCCTCGTCGAGCTCCAGCAGCCGCGCATGGATCTGGTCGAGCAGGTCGCTCGCGTGGAAGCGCGGCTCGACGACACCCAGCTCCGCCGCCGTCGTGCGCAGGAACTGGCGCGGCGAGAGGCGCGGGTTCAGGATCATCCCGACCTCGTAGCGCTCGCCCACGCGGTCGACGAGCGCGCGCGTCAGCAGCGTCTTGCCCGAGCCGACCTCGCCCGTGAGCAGCGCCAGCTCCATCTCCTCGACAGCGAATTCCAGCCGTTCCAGCGCTTCCTCGTAAGCCTCGTTCAGGAACAGGTAGCGCGGGTCCGGCGTCTTCCGAAACGGCTTCTCGCGCAGGCCCCAGTACTGCTCGTACATCGCGCTCAGGCCTCCACCGCCACGCGGCTCCTGCCGCGTGCGCGCCGGCCGTCGAAGAGCGAGGCCACGTCCAGGATCAGCACCACGCGG
>CAZVOI010000666.1:0-30050 GCA_964628275.1 uncultured Acidobacteriota bacterium
GCTCTCGACGCTCGCCGAGATCTTGTCGCCCGACTGGTTTGCCTGAACCTGCACCTGGTTCGCGTACAGCACCACGTGGGCGTTGGTGAGGATGCGCTTGCCTTCGATGATGATGCCGGTGCCGGTGGCGTCTCGCGGCGCTTGTTTCGTCCATGGCTTGAACAGATCGGGCAAGCGAGCCGTCGCGAAGATCTTGACGACCGAATCCTCGATCGCGGGAGGCTTGGCGTCGGCCGCGGCGGCTAGGGCGGGACAAGTCAGGATCAGGGACGCGCCGAGGAGGGCCGTCGGGAAGCGACGGCAGAGCGGGCTGAGCAATCGCACCTCTGCTATGGCTTCGGCCGGAACTTGATCTTGGCGCAGGCGCGCGCGTCGCCGCCCTTGCAGGCCTTGTCGAAGAGCGCATAGGCGCCCTTCATGTCGCGCGCAATTCCGTTGCCGGTGTCGCTGAGCAGCGCCAGCTCGTAGCACCCGGCGAAGACGTTGCCGTCGCAGGCGCGCGCGTATGCCGCGGCCGCCTTCGCAAAGTCCGGCCTGGTACGTGAGTCGCCGCGCTGGTAGGCCTGACCGAGCTCCAGGCAATCCGCGGCCACGCCGCCGTCGCAGGCCTTGGTCAGGAACTTCTTCCCCTTCTCGACGTCGACCGCGATCCCCACGTCCCCGAGCGCCCAGGCCTTGCCCGCGCGGCCACAACCTCGAAGGTCCCCCAGCTCACACGAGCGGGAAAGGAATTGAGCCACCCACGGCGAGTTGCGGGCCGTTCCGTGCCCGCCTTCGTAGAAGACTCCGAGCTCGTAGCACGAGCGCGCCTCGGACATGCTGCACGCTCGGTCGTAGAGCTCGGTGGCACGGGCCAGATCGGGGGGGACGCCTCGACCGCGGGCGTGCGCGAAGCCGAGCTCGTAGCAGCCTTCGGGCACGCCGCCGTCACAGGCCTGCTTGAAGAGCGCGGCGGCCTTGGCCAGGTCCTTGGGCGCGCCGGAGCCGTCGCGCACCAGACGCCCGAGGCCGTGGCAGCCGCGCGGCTCTCCGCTCTCGCATGCCTTCGTGTGGAGCGCCGCAGCCGTGGCCGCGTCCTTGGCGACGGCTTCGCCCGCTTCGTGCGCGAGCCCCAGGCGATGGCAACCCTCGGCCCCGCCCGCGTCGCACGCGCGCTTGAAGAGCGCGGCGGCGGCGGCCAGGTCCTTGGGGCCCCCGCTGCCGGTAGCTTGAAGCACGCCCAGCCGCGTGCACGAGGCGCCGTCGCCGCCGTCACACCCCTGGCGATACAGGTTGACGGCCAGCGCCGGGTCCTTCCCGAGGGAGCCCCCTTCCGAGTACAAGCCGGCCAGCACGCCACAGGACTTGAAGCTCTGGCCGTCGCAGGCCCGCTGCAGGTACTGGGGGGCCTTGACCATGTTCTTCGGGGCTTCCTTGCCGGCTTCGTAAATGAGCCCCACCTGCGCGCAACCCTCGGCGGCGCCGCCCTCGCAGGCCTTCTCGTAGAGCGCGAGCGCCTTCAACATGTCTTTCGACTGCCCCTCGCCGGTGCGGTGCATCAGGGCCAGATCCACGCAGGCGGCGGCGAAGCTCGCGTCGCACGCCTTCTTGAAGAGGGCGGCGGCGCGGCCCAGGTCTCGAGGCACGCCCTCCCCCTGGCGATGCAGAGCGGCCAACCGCTGACAGGCTGCGGCGTCGTTCTTGTCGCACGCCTTCTTGAGCGCCGCCGGGTCCGCGGGCGGGCCCTGCGCGGCGGCGGCGCCGGCAAAGACGGCGAGAAGCCCAAAGAGGAGCCGGACCGATTGACGCATCCTCCACCCGCCTTTCAGGTTCGGGCTTGATGGTAGCAGTCCCCAGGGCGACTCGGCCGGGGAAGGCGGCGCTTCGCGAAGCGCTTCAATCCTGATCATCGGCGACGATCAACATCAACCGCGTCGCGCCGACCTGGAACTCCTGTTGATCCTGGATCTCCAGCTCCCGAATCGGCTGCCCGTCGACGAAAGTGCCGTTGGTGCTTTCCATGTCACGCAGCGTGAAGCGCAATCCTCGACACTCGACGATCGCGTGGGCGCGCGAGACCTGGTTGTCGTCGAGCTGGAGCCCGGCGGCGCCGCCCTGGCGCCCGATCAGTACCGAGGGACTGTCGAAGACGTAGGTATCGCCGGCCCGAGGCCCCGACACCAGCGCCAAAGTCACGCGTTTGCCTTGGGGCAGCCTGAGCGCCGGACCGCCGGCGCCCGCGACGCCTGTATCCGCGCCGAGTTTCGGGGCAGCGCTCGGCGCCTCGCCGCCGGTTGCGTGGCGCGGCGCGCGGCCGGCCAGCGCATCCTCGATGTCCTCGATCAGATCGCGGGCTCGCGCATAGCGCTTGGCAGGGTCCTTCTCCAGCGCCCGCATCACCACCGCGTCGACCTGCCCGGACAGCCCCGGAACGCTCGCGCTCGGCGGCGCCGGATTCTCGTTGACGAGACGTATCAGGATCTCCGTGACTCCGCGGCCGGGAAACGCGCGCCGGCCCGTCAGCAGTTCGTAGAGAACGCTGCCGAGCGAGAACAGATCACTGCGGGCGTCGGCGCGCGCCTCGATGGCCTGTTCGGGCGCCATGTAAGAGGGGCTGCCGAGGACCTGGCCCACCGACGTGAGCTGCGAAGCCTCGACCTTGGCCACGCCGAAATCCATGATCTTCGTGTCTCCCGACGCGAGCAGCATCACGTTCGCGGGCTTGAGGTCGCGGTGGACGATGCCCTGCGCGTGGGCGACCTCGAGCGCCTCCGCGATCCGCGCCACGATCCGGAGCGCCTCCTGCCATGGGAGCGCTCCTTCCTGCGACAGCACCGTATCGAGCGGCCGCCCGTGCAGGAACTCGAGCGCCATGTAGGGGGTCTTGGTGGCATCGTCCTGGCCAACCTCGTAGACCACCACGATGCCGGGATGCTGCACGCTGCCCGCCGCGCGGGCTTCCCGGTAGAAGCGCTGCTCGAACTGCTCCCGAAACTCCTCGGGAATCGTGGCGGCGACCGACAGCGTCTTGAGCGCCACGATCCGGCCGAGACTCACGTCGCGGGCCTCGAACACGACGCCCATCGCGCCACGGCCGATCACCCGGATGGTCTCGTAGCGGCCAATCCTCAAAACCACTCCAGCGAAAGATCCTTGCGCAATCCGCCCAAGCCTCCTAGCTTGGCCTTCAGTCGAAGCATCGATCCGGCCTTGAAGTTAGCCCAGGCGTTCTCGGTCTTCACGTTGTCGTCCCACGACACCTGGACCCGGACCTCGCGCCGCCCGGGCGCGACCTCGAACGTGTCCGAGATTCGGCCCTTGCGGCGCTTCGAGCCGGCGATCTCCTTGGTCACGCGCCCGCCGATATCCTCTTCGATCACGGGCTGATCGTCCACCCAAACACGCAACGCGCCGCTCTTCAGCGAGTGCTCGAAGCTGAACGTCAGGCGGGCCGGCGTCGAGGCATCCGGTTCCTCTTTGACGCCGCTCTTTTCGGGCGCCTCGGCATCACGCGCGCGTGACTCTTTCGAGGTCGCGGCGGCGGCGGCCGTTTCCACGCGGCGGGCGACCGGCGGGCTGGTCGTCGCGTTCCGCCACAGCATCGCTCCCGCCACCAGCGCGACCGTCAAGATGCCGCCGGCGCCGAGACGCCAGCGAAGTTGGCGCGAAGACGTCGGCGCGCGCGGCGACGTGGCCGGCCGCGCTGGAGATGCCAATTCGGGCGCCGATGCGCACACGACCGACGCCGTCGGCAGCGTGCCCACCAGGGTGCCCGCCGCCGTGGCCGTGGGCTCCCAGCCCGCCTGGCCGCGCGGGGGCTTTCCCGAGAGGATGTCTTCGAGGTCGGCCGCGAGGGTGTTTCCATCGGGGTAGCGCCGAGCCACCTCCTTCGCCAGGCTGCGCGCCAGCACGTACTCGAGGCCGGCGGGCAGGTCCGGCATGCGCAGAGCCACGGCCTCGGGCTCGCGGCTGATGATCTTGAACAGGATCTTCGTGACGCTTTCGCCGGCGAAGGCTGCTTGGCCCGTAAGCATTTCGTACAGCACCGAACCGAGCGCGAACAGGTCGGAGCGGGCATCCAGCGGATGCGCCAGCGCCTGTTCGGGGGACATGTAGAGCGGCGTACCGAGGAACTGCCCGGTCGCCGTGAGCTGCGCCGTGTCGAGCTTGGCGATCCCGAAGTCCATGATCTTCGGCTCGCCCGACGGCAGCAACATCAGGTTGGCGGGCTTGATGTCGCGATGGATCACACCGTGCGAGTGCGCGTGAGCGAGCGCCTCGGCGACCCGCTGCGCGATCCGCAGCGCCCCGCGCCAGCCCATCGGGCCGCGCTCTTTCAGGACCCGGTCGAGCGTCTCGCCGCGGAGCAGCTCCAGCGCCATGAACAGCGTGCCCGTCTCCGGATCGCGACCGACGTCGTGCACGACCACGATTCCGGGATGGGTCAAACGCGCCGCCGAGCGCGCTTCCGTTACGAAGCGGTCCTCGAAAGACTGGCGCTCGCCATCGGCCATTGCGCCCGCCAAGTGAATCGCTTTCAAGGCGATGTTCCGCCCCAGGGCCGGATCGTGGGCCTCGTAGACGAGGCCCATCATGCCGCGTCCGAGCTCGCCGCGGATTTCGTAGCGGCCGATCGTGCGCGGGCCGTTCATCGAAGCCCAAAGGATACCGCGCCGGAGCGAGCCGGCTGAAAGACGGAGGAGAGCCGGAGTGGCATCGCGCCTCGCCTCACGCGCCGCGCCGTCGATGCCGTTCTCTCCGCGCTAGGTCGCTAGCTTCCTATTTCGCTTGCTGCTGCGCCGAGTAGCAGTCGCTCGATGCGGGCGCGCGCCTCGCCTGGCAAGCGCGGCGGATCACAGCTCCGGCACAGCCGGCGCAGCTCCAGAAGGTCGCGCCGGACGGCTTCGCAGGGCGTGCACTCCGTCAAGTGGCGCTCGATCTCGCTGCACAGGTCGGCGTCCGACGCGCCCTCGGTGAAGTCCGTGAGCTTCGCGAGCAGATCGTCGCAATTCATCGTGGCGCCCCGCCCAGGATCGCGCTCAAACGCGCGCGCAGCTTGAGCCGCGCGCGATGCAGGTGAAGCCTCACCGCGCCCACGGTGATGCCCAGCGCAGCGCCGACCTCTTCGGTCGACTGGCCCTCCTCTTCGCGCATCTCGAAGACGGCGCGCTGCACCGGCGTCAGGTCGCCGAACGCGGTGGTCAGCGCCTGCGCTAGCTCGGCTTGCGCGACGTTGCCGTCGGCGCGCGCCCAGGAGGGCACCTGCGCCAGCTCGACGTCGGGCCGGGCCGCTTCGTCGTCACCGAGCGGAACCTCGCGGCCTCGGGCGCGCAGGATGTCGATCGATTTGTTGTAGACGATGCGATGCAACCAGGTCGAGAGCGCGGCCTCGCCGCGGAAGGAGTCCGCGCTCTCGAGCGCCGACGCAAACGCGGCCTGCACCGCATCGGCCGCGAGGTCGGGATCACCGGTCACACGCTTCGCGAGAGAGTAGAGACGGTCGCCGTGTTGCGCGAGCGCTGTCTCGAGCGCCTGGTGGAGGTCCGTACGAGAAGACGAGAGGCTGACCATCGCCTCCGCACTCTAACGCCTGCTAGTCCCGACCTAGGCACCGGCGAGCGCGGCCGCGTGCGGCAACACGAGCGCCTCGATCGTCGCTCGCGGCGCGGCGCCGATGCGCTGTTCGAGCACCCTGCCGTGGTCGAGAACCAGGAGCGTCGGCATTGCCTGAACGCCGTATCGTTCGGCCAGGGCCGGTTCGGCGTCCACGTCCACCGTCACGACTTTCACGCGGCCGGCAAGGTCCACGGCCAGCGCGTCGATCGTCGGAGCGAGCGCCTTGCACGGCGGGCACCAGGCCGCCGTGAAGTCCACGAGCACGGGAATCGGGGACTGCTCGACTTCGCTTTGCCAGTTCGCCGCTGTCGCCTGAAGGGCTCGGTCGCTCACGTCCACTCTCCTCGAGGCTGAGCTCACACGGCTCGCCTTCACGTCTTTGACGGCGGCGGGCGCCCGGCGTTTCAGGAACGCGGACCCCCGAAAGGTGAAATCTTGTGGCCTCAGCGCGTGCGCAGCAGCTCCGCTTCCGCGGCGATGAAGCCGAAGGCCGCCCATTGCGGGCCGGCCACGACACGCTCGAAGATCTCCTTGGCCTTCGCCGGCTGGCCCGTGTAGAGGTACCAGTTCCCGACGCCGTAGCCCTGTGTCGCGAGCTGAATGCCGTCGTCGGTCGCTGGGTCGAGGACCTCTTCGGGCCGCTTCAGGCCCTTATACAAGAGGAGACGGTTGTAGTAGGCGGTGTTGTCGCGGACGTCGAGACCGGGCCCGATCGGCTCGAGCACTTGGGTCGCTTCGGCCGTCTTGCCCAGCCGGCGCAGCGTCATGTAGAGCCAGTCGCTGGTGGCCACCAGATTCTCTGGGCTCGCGGTCGAGTACTTCATGCACTCGCGGTAGGCGGGCAACGCCTTCTCGAAGTCGCCCTTCAGGTAGTGCGCGAGGCCGAGGTGGTAGTACACGTTGAAGCGCGTGGTGCCGGTCGGTTGGCCGCGCAGGCTCGGCGCGCCATCGGGCTCGATCGCGTCCGGGACGTTCTTCTCGCGGATCAGACGGTCGGCCATCTCGTAATCGGCGACGGCCTTGTCCAGCTCGCGCAGCGTGACGTAGCGATGCCCGCGGTGGCGATGCATGCGGACGTCCTCCGGATGCTTCGCGATCCCACGCGAGAAGACGTCGATCGCCTCGCGGTAGCGAGAAAGGTACGCGAGCCGGCGGCCGACCCAGATGATCGCGTCGGCATCGTCAGGGTTCTTCACGAAGTCGGCCATCGCCTTTGTCAGGTTGTCTTCTAGGCGCTTCCGGTTCTCCGCCGAGATCTCCGGTGCCAGGAGCGGCTTCCCGAGCAGCGACGTGGCTTCCGGCTTCGGCCCGGTCGCGACCGCCGGCGGCGGCGGCTTCAGGCGCTTGTCGTACCAGGCGAGGTAGCGCTCGTAGCGGTCCTTCTGGTAGCTCGGCTTGACGATGCCGTGGTTCTGGCCGGGATAGATGACGAGCTCGGTGGGGACGTTCAGACGTCGCAGCGCTTGGTACATCTGCTCCGAGTTCAAGAGCGGCACGTTCATGTCGTCCTGGCCACACAGGAACAGCGTCGGCGTCTTGATCCGATCGGCGTGCAGGAACGGGCCGGAGATCTTGAGCCAGGCCTCGGTCGTCTGCCACGGCAGACCCAGCTCGACCTCGTACTCGTGTTGGTAGTGGTCGGTGCCGTAGCCGGCGAGCGCGTTCGAGATGCTCGCGCCCGAGGTGGCGGCCTTGAAGCGCGTGGTCTTGGCGATCACGTAGTTGGTGAGGATGCCCCCGTAGCTCCAGCCTCCGACGCCCAGCCGATCCGGATCGGCGACGCCGGTCGACACGACGTGATCGACGGCGGCCAACACGTCCTCGCTGTCCTTGTTGCCCCAATCGGCCCAGATCCCGTAGCTGAAGTTGCGGCCGTACCCAGAGGAGCCGCGCGGGTTCGCGGCGACGACCGCGTAGCCGTTCGCCGCGAAGATCTGCCACTCGAGCTGGAAGCGCGATGAGAACTGGGACACGGGCCCGCCGTGAATCCGCAGGATCGTCGGCAACTTGCCGGCGGCTGCGTCCGGCGGCCGCGTCAGGAAGCCGTCGATGACGGTTCCGTCGGCGCTCTTGGCCTTGAAGCGCTCGACCTTGCCGAGCCGGACGCCTTTCAGGAAGGCATCGTTCTCGGTCGTGACGCGCTTCAACCCGCCGGGCGTCACCGCCGAGATCTCCGGCGGGTAGCTCGGCTGGCTTTCGAGAACGACCATCTCGCCCTTCGGCCCGACGTCGAAGCGCAGGACATCACGCTCGCCGGCGACGACGCGCTCGACCGCGCCGCCCGCGGCGGGGACGCGCGCCACGTGGCTCTGGCCGCCGTCCTCCAGGACGAACGTCAGCTGCGCTCCATCCGCGGAGAAGCGGGGTTGCGAAACGTTGCGATCGAGCGCGAGCGTCAAGGACCTCGACACACCGCCGGCCGCCGGCACGATCGCGACCGAACTAGTGGCGTACCAGATGTCCTTGGAGTCGCCGCCGGCGACGTACGCGATCCATTTGCCGTCGGGGCTCCACGCGGGGGCGCGATCGGTCCCCGGCGAGGGGGTGAGCGCGCGCGGCGTCTCGCCGGCGCGCGGCCGCACCACGAAGATGTCGCTGTTGTCGTTCGCATCCGGGTCCGGCGTGCGGTTCGAGACGAACGCCAGCCATTGCCCGTCGGGCGACCATACGGGATCGCTGTCGTCTGTGGCGCCTGACGTCACTTGAACGCTGGTCCTGATCTTCACGTCGAAGATGTGGATGTGCTGGCGGATCTTGCGCAGATAGCCCTGGCCGTCGCGCTTGAACTGGAGCCGGTCGACCACGATCGGCTTGGCGGTCTTCGGCTTCGCGGCGGGCTCGGTCGCCTCGTCGGCGTCGTCGGGATCGACGTCGGACACGACCAGCGCCAGCTTCGCGCTGTCGGGTGACCAACTGAGCGCGGAAACGCTGGACTTGAGGTCGGTGAGCTTCGCTGCTTCGCCGCCGGCGCGCGGCAGCAGCCAGACCTGCGTCTTCTTCCCCTCGCGCGCGGAGAGGAAGGCGATCCATTTGCCGTCGGGAGAAAACCGCGGGCTCGTCTCGGGCTTCTTGCTGGCGGTCAGCCGCAGCGCCTCCCCGCCGCCGATCGGCGCGAGATAGATGTCGGTGTCGCTGCCGTCCTCCTTGGCGTCGAGCGTCTGCACCGTGTAAGCGACGGAGCGCCCGTCGGGGCTGACGCGTGGATCGCCGACGTTGCGGATCGCCAGCAGATCGTCGACCTTCAAGGGACGCGTCTGCGCGAAGCCGGGGGGCGCCAGCAGCGCGAGCGCCACGGGCATCGAGAGAGCCTGGAGCTTCATGGCCAACCTTTCCGAAACCGGGAGAGTGTATCCTCGCGCCCGGTGCTAACCGCGCTCCTGGCGCTCGCTCAGGCGGTGCCTTCGCCGATCCCGCTTGGAAATGGCGCCGTCTGGGAGTACCGCGAGAGCTACGCCGAGCAGCACGCGGGCATCGCGGCGATCGAAGACACCGCCACGCGGTTCCGGATCCACCGAACCAAGAGCGGCGGCTACTACGTGACGCAGCGAGGCGGGGCCGACCCGGCGTCTGGCCCGGTCGAACGCGGCCCCGACTGGATCAAGCTCTTGCCGTGGACCGGCGAGGACGCCTTGCCGTTGCCGCTCCGCGAGGGAAGCGTCGGCCCCGGCTCCAGCCCCGACCACCCCGGCTGGAAGGTCGAGGCCGAGGAAGAGGTCAGCGTGCCCGCGGGGACGTTCAAGGCGTGGCGCTGCACGATTCGAAGCTGGACCAACGAGTCGATCCTGTGGATCGCGCCTGGCGTCGGCATCGTCAAGGAGACGCAGGGCACGCCGCGGCGCCAGCCCGAGATCGAAAGGGTGCTGGTACGCTGGTCGCCCGGAGGAGAGTGAATGAAGGTCCTGAGACTGATGCCGTTGCTGGCGCTCGTGCCGCTCGCGGCGGCCAGCGCATCGACGACCACCAGCTCAGGTTTCTGGGGGCAATGGCGCGGACCACACGGAACCGGCGTCGGCCCGCTCGCCAAGCCGCCGGTCGAGTGGAGCGAGACCAAGAACGTCCGCTTCAAGGTGGCGATCCCCGGCCGCGGATCGTCGAGCCCGATCGCCTGGGGCGACCTGGTGATCCTGACGACTGCGGTGCCGCTCCCCGAGGGCAAGCTGGTCCCGGCCGAGGGATTGCCCGCGAAGATCGGCAGCCATCCCGAGGTGAGCGCGCCCAAGACGGCGCAGCAGTTCGTGGTGATGGCGGTCTCGCGCCAGGACGGCAAGACCGCCTGGAGCCGCGTCGTCAAGGAAGACCTGCCGCACGAGGGGACGCACAAGGACGGCAGCTTCGCGTCGGGCTCGGCCGCCACCGATGGCGAGCGCATCTACGCCTTCTTCGGCTCGCGCGGGCTCTACTGCCTGGACATGAAGGGCCAGCCGCTCTGGCAAAAAGACTTCGGCCGGATGACGACCAAGATGAGCTTCGGCGAGGGCAGCTCGCCGGCGCTCTTCGGCAACAAGCTGGTGGTCAACTGGGACCACGAGGGCGACTCGTTCATCCTCGCGCTCGACACCAAGACCGGCAAGGAGCTGTGGCAGACGCCGCGCGAGGAAAAGACGACCTGGGGGACGCCGCTCGTGGTCGAGCACAAGGGCCGGCCGCAGGTGGTGATCGGCGCGACCACGCGAACGCGATCCTACGATCTCGAGACCGGCAAGCTGCTGTGGCAAGGCCCTGGGCTCACGCCGAACGCGATCCCGACGCCGGTCCATCACGACGGCATCCTCTACGCCACCAGCGGCTTTCGCGGCAACGCGCTCCTGGCGATAAGACTCGACGCGGCGCAGGGCGAGATCAGCGGCGCGCCGGGAATCGCGTGGAGCTATCACAAAGACACGCCCTACGTGCCTTCGCCGCTCGTCTACGAGGGCGGCCTCTACTTCTTGAAGTCCAACTCGGCGATCCTGACGCGGCTCGACGCCGCGACCGGCGAGAAGAGCTTCAGCGAGCGGCTGCCGGGAGCGAACAACGTGTATGCCTCGCCGGTCGCCGCCGACGGCCGCGTCTACGTGTTCGACCGCGACGGCGCCGCGGTTGTGCTCGAGAAGGGCGCGGCGTTCAAGGTCCTGGCGACCAACCAGCTCGACGACGGCTTCGACGCCTCCCCGGCGCTCGTCGGCGCCGACATCTTCGTGCGCGGCAAGAAGCACTTGTATCGAATCGCGGAGACCGCCGCGCGTTGACGGTGGTGGCGGACTGGGTCGCGCAGCAGCCGCGACTCCTTGTCCTGACCGGCGCCGGCTGCAGTACCGCGTCCGGCATCCCGGAGTACCGCGACGAGAACGGCGACTGGAAGCACCGGCGCCCGGTGCTATTCGCAGACTTTGCCGCGAGCGAACGGGTTCGGCGCCGCTACTGGGCGCGCAGCCTGGTCGGCTTCGCGCGGGTGGCGGAGGCGCGGCCGAATGCGGCTCACCTCGGTCTGGCGCGCCTCGAGCGCGCCGGGATCGTGCGCACGGTTGTCACGCAGAATGTCGACGGGCTTCATCAGAAAGCCGGCAGCCAGGCGGTGGTGGATCTGCACGGAAGGCTGGACCAGGTGGTGTGCCTGGAGTGCGGCCAGATCCTCTCACGCGCCGATCTCCAGGAGCTGCTGCTGGCCTGGAATCCGTGCTACGCGGCGCTCACAGCGAGCGCTGCACCGGACGGAGACACGGCGCTCGACGGCGACTTCGACGACTTCCGTGTGCCGGCCTGCCCGTGCTGTGACGGGATGTTGAAGCCGGACGTCGTCCTCTTCGGCGAGAACGTGCCGCGAACACGAATCGACGCCGTTCTCGAGGCCCTCGAGGACTCCGATGCGCTCCTCGTCGTCGGCAGCTCGCTGATGGTCTTTTCGGGCTACCGCTTTTGCCTGGCTGCCCGGTCGCTCGGCAAGCCGATCGCCGCGATCAACCGTGGACGCACCCGCGCCGATGACCTCTTCGATCTGAAAGTCGAGGCCGATTGTGGCGACGCGCTCCAGAAGCTGGCGACGACGCTGGCCTGACCCGCCCCGTCTCTGGGAAGTCCAGCAGGAGGTGTGCCTTCTCGAGGATGCCACGGACCACCTTGAGGGCAGCCGGCCGATTGTCACGACTGATGTACTCGTAGATTTCTCGCAGCCACCAGCGAGATTCTGGGGTCCAGACTAGTCGTGCCAGAACGAACGGAAATGGAAACGAACGGCTTGGCGAGGCTTGACTGGGGTCGTTCCATTATGAGCGCGCATGAGCTGCAAAGCGCGACTCAATCATGACCGCGCGCGAAGGCGCGCGCACCAACAGGGCGCCGCGCTTGTCAGCTTCATGCGCTTGTTCGGCGTCACATGCGAGTGCGCCACACGCGCGGACTCTGCTTGGCATGCACGACGGCGACTACCACGACCTCTTCGTCGATGACCTGTACACGAGACTGTAGGGAAAGCGCTCGAGTAGCACGCGTCTCCGATCCCTATACACGACCGCATAGCCCTTCGGCGTCGAGATGACCCGTCGCAGCGCATCCTCGGCGGCGTCCAGAAACTCTCGCCCCAAGCCGGAGCGCTGAGCTTCGTACCAGAGCGAGGCTTCCTCGAGATCCGCCGCCGCCGCAAGGCGGAACAGCGGACGCTTCAAAGCCGAGCGCGGACCTGCCGAAACACCTCATCCCACGGAATGCCAAGCGGGCGTCCAGCCCGAGCATCCTGATCTAGTTCCTCCGACCGTCGATCGATTTCCGCGCGCTGAGCCTCCGTGAACGGTACATTCTCCGGTGCCTTGCTCAGGCGATTCCAGAGTTCGCCGATGAGGTCGAGCTGCTCTTCTGGTGTTAGCTGTTCGACATCGACCAGGCGCTGAGCCATGCCGAGATTCTCCTCCCGATTCCTCGCGACGCGCCAATGGTGTACGCCGAACAGCCGAACACCGAGATCACCTGCGAGGGCCGCGCCGTCCGTTGGCCATCGCGGACCTCGTCAGGTGCATCCGCTTATCCCGTCCCTGTTTCCCTCGACGCACCGCAGCTGACCGTCGCGGGACAGCGTTGATCACGGCCCTCAAGATGCTGTTCACCGACTCGGTAGTTGGGAACGCGGTGGCGACGTCTGGAGCTAGAAGCACCGCGACGGCATGGCCTTTCAATCTGGCCGCGTACGGATTGGGTTTCGCCTTCGAGTAGTCGAAGTCATATTCAGGCCGGAGGTCGTCGAGGCCCAAGCGGCTATCGGCTTTCTTCATATTTGCGACGCTCGCGCCGGGTCAGGAGCCGGGCGCTGATAATCCGAATACTACTCCCGCGATCGGTGAACGACACGAGCAGTAGACGGCCGCTTCCCGAGTGGCCTGTCAGCAGGGCGCGCCTCTCGGAGAGCGAATGGTCAGGGTCCGAGTGCATCATGGCGAGCGGGTCGGCGAACACTGTCGCGGCCTCCTCGAACGCAATGCCGTGAGCCGTGAAGTTGCTGGCAGCTTTCGCGGGATCCCACTCAAACGGCGGAATGCTCATCAGCCATCAACGTATCATCCAGAGATTCGCTGGATCGGGATAACACCGGGCATAACCTGCGAAGCGCGCTTTAGTGAAGACGGCCCGCCGCAGACTCGTCAAGGCGGGCCCTCCAGCAAGAAAAGCCCCGCGCTTCGTCAGGTTCATGCCCTTAGTTAGACGCCTTCAATGCTTCCCTTCGGAATCTGGGCCATCGAAGAGCTCGCCAGCGGTGAGCGCGCCTAGAGCCAGCTTCATCATTAAGAACGCGCGTGCCGCCGCCGTCGGAAGGGCCTTGAATGGTAGCCGCAAGCTACAGGTTGTCTTAGTCATCTCGAGGGCCTGGTTGCGAGTTGCCTCAGGTAACCCGCCAAGGCAAGCCCGGCATGCTTCGTAGAAGGTCAAGTAGTCGGGTGGCGTCGAACGAGAATACTGGGATGCATACGACAGCGCCACCGCTGAAGCTTCATGAACCTCGACGACCGGCAGACCTGGCATCAGCCCAGGCACAGCAGCCGCGAACCGTTGGGCGTAGGACCACTCCGACAGTGCGACAGACGCATGCAGCTTGCCAAAACTATCAGCTCGTTCCTCGGCGAACGCGAACACAGGGTCCAGTATCGGAACCACGGTGAGATCCAGATCGTCAGGGGCTTGGAATCGGTTATTCACGCAGTCGACGTAAAGGCCCCATTGCTTCAGTCGGTCGAGCGCTCCTAAGACCGACGTCGGGAGAAACGACCCGTAGATGCCTGCACCAATCTGGCGAAGGAGTTCCCCATACACGCCGATGCTGTCCTGCTTCGGCCCATGTCGAACGAAGCTGTCCCGCCAAAAGGTCCGCCACTCCGGCGTCGCTGCTGACGTGTCGAGCTGCCACAAGAGTGGAGGTTTCGCTAGCTCCTCCAGCGCGAGGATCGTAAAAGACAAGGCGCGCGCGTGACGCCCCGCAGTAACAAGGACACGGGCGTCTGCGAGAAGGTCGACGGCATTCTTCCAACACAAATGCGTGCCCCGCGCAACCTCCGCTGCCGTCACTGGCCCCCGACACGCTGGCCTCGCGATTAACGCCGTCACCCGCTCCTCGAGCCCGTCACTCATATCCACGTGCCTCTTCGAGGAAGGCGTCTAACAAGCAAGTAGGCCGGCCGGCTTTGCCCTGCGCGCTCCCGTCCAGGTCGGTCGGGTTGACACGGTGTCGTTGTGCAAAGGATCCTCCGCAATTGTCTCAGCGTCAATCGGTTTTCTGGCAAGGCTGCTGCGGAGTCCTGGCGTTAGGCCGGTCGGGTTCTCCACGGCGGAGACGCGGGTCGCCCGGAAAGGGGGAAGGGGGTGGGTCAGAGTTTGGCCGGCGGGGCAGTGGACGCCGCGGCCCGCGCGTCAGGTCGCCGAGCGGATCGACGTCTTCGGCGGAGGCGCCGGCCAGAGCGGGATCAGCTTCGACCACCAGTGCGACGCGGTCTTGGCGCGGAAGTAGGCCTCGTGGTCCCACTCCACCTCGGCCATCGTCAGTAGGCAGTCGACGAATTCGGTTCGGCCGCAGGCGCGGGCGTGGCGAGCCGCGTCTTCGTACTCGCCGATGTTGTGGCTTTCTAGCCGGCCGGCGCCGTACATCGGCGGGAACCAGGGCGACACCCGGCACAAGAAGCCGAGGGTCTTTCCGATCAGTGTCGCCCGAGCCTCGAGACGGGCGCTGGGCGCCGCGTTCAGCGTCTGGAGCATCTCACCAACGAGCCGGCGGTGGTGCCACTCCTCGTCCTCGATCTGGCGGATCCTCTCGCGTTCGCTCGGATCCCGGACCGACTTCCAATGCCCGTTGTAGGCGTAGCCCGCCGCGCGTTCGCCGGAGTAGGCGTGGCGAAGGATCGCGATCAGCTCTCGCCGGCTCCGCTCTTCGTCGGTCAGAACTCTCATTCTGAGTGGCACCGGTCTGGACAGTCAAAGACGCCGTGTGGGGGGGCGACTTGCTGGCGTGTAGACTTTTCGACGGATGCGTTGCGGGCCGCGGGAATCGCGCCGCGCCGCAGCCGCACCTTCTTCACCGCAACGCACGAGACTGTGACCCGGGAAGTCGGCTACGCGATTCTGGCGGCCGAAGGCTTCGAGACCACGGATGAGGTGGTCTTCGCCGAGGCTGACGACATGTTCCTGCTCGGAGTCCGCACGATCGAGGGCTTCGGGGTCCTCGTCGATGACATCGGGCATCGGTTCGTAGCGCAAGCGACCATAGTCGCCTGACAACCGCTCCACGACAACTTCGTCTTCACTGACTACGAGTTACCGATCGAGCAGGCGATCCTTTTCTATTGTTTATTGTTGCCACGGCGCTGCCACGCCGAGGTTGCTTGCGAAGGACAGCAACACCGCCAGCGGAACCATCAGGAGCAATAGCGCCATCGCGGTGGCGCGACGATTCCGGGGTTCCCGATCGTCGAGGGTTCGCAGCGCTTCGAAGAGCGCGATCACGACGCCGGGGCCTGCGAAGGTCGCGACGAGCCCTGCGCCGAGACCCGGCGATTCCATGATTCGCGCCACCACCACGGCCGCGAGCGAGACCGCGCTCAGCAGGAGCGACAGCAGCAGCGGCCGGTTCAGCGTCATCGCGAAGCGGCGGATCGCTCGGCCGCCACGCCTCAGAGCCCCTTCTCGATCGCGTCGGCGATCGTCTTCGCGACCTTCACGCGGGCGTGGTACTTGTCGTTGGCCTCGACCACGGTCCAGGGCGCGTGGGGGGTCGAGGTGAGCGAGAGCATTTCCTCGACCGCATCCTTGTAGGCGTCCCACTTGGCGCGGTTGCGCCAGTCTTCCGCCGTCAGCTTGTAGGAGCGGAACGGGTCGCGCTCGCGGCCCTTGAAGCGACGGAGCTGCTCGTCCTTGCCGATGTGGAGCCATAGCTTCACGATCACCATCCCGAAGCTCGCCTGGTGCGCTTCGAACTCGTTGATCTCGCGATACGCGCGGCGCCACTCGTCCTCGGAGATCAGGTCCTCGACGCGCTCCACCAGCACGCGCCCGTAGTAGCTACGATCGAAGATGCCGAAATGGCCGGCGCGCGGCAGCAAGCGCCAGAAGCGCCAGAGGTAATGATGCGTCGTTTCCTCACCGCGCGGGGCGCTGAACGACGAGACGGTGTAACCGCGCGGCTCTAGCGTCTCGGTGACGCGCTTGATGGCGCCGCCCTTGCCGGCGGCGTCCCAGCCCTCGAAGACGGCCAGTACCGGCACCTGCTCGTCGTAGAGGCGGAACTGGAGCTGGCGCAGCCGGAGCTGTTCCTTGGCGATGCGCTTCCAGTAGGGCTTCTCGCCGATCGCCTTGCCGAGATCGACCGCTTCCAGCATCTCTAACCTAGGGGCTCCAGGGGCAGTCCGGCGTCTTTGGCCGTCTGCGTGGCGCGGACCAGATCCTCGCGGGCGCGAAGCTCGCGATCGCCTTTGGTGGCGCGCGCCGCGAGCTGGGTGCGGCTGACGGCGGCGGGCGCGGCTTGCCGCCGTTCGAGTGCCGCCTCCATCGCCCGCACCAGCGTCTCGAACACCTTGACGCGGGCGTAGCGAAAGTTCTCCGCTTCGACCACCGTCCAGGGCGCATGCGGGGTGTCGGTCTTGGCCAGCATCTCTTCGACCGCTCGCTGCCAAACCTCGTAGCGGCGGTTGCGACGCCAATCCTCGCGGCTCACCTTCCAGTGTTCGAGGGAGTCCTTCTCCATCTTGCGCAGGCGCCGGCGCTGCTCCTTCTTGGAGACGTGCAGCCAGAACTTCACCAGCACCTGGCCGTCGTCGGCGAGCCAGCGCTCGAACTCGTTGATCTGCTCGTAGGCGCGCCGCCAGAGTTTTCGCTTGGTGAACTTCTCGACCCGCTCGACCAGCACTCGGCCATACCACGAGTGGTCGAAGAGGGCGATCTGTCCGTCCTCGGGCAAGCGAGCCTGGTAGCGCCAGAGCCAGTGGTAGCGAGCCTCCAGCTCCGACGGCGGCGCGCTCGGGTATGCGCGCAGCGCGCGCGGGTCGAGCCTCTCGGCGAGGCGCCTCACCAGCGTGCTCTTGCCCGCGGCGTCCCAGCCCTCGAACACCACGATCGTGGGGATCTCGGCGTCCTTGAGCGCGTATTGCAGCGCCCGCAGCCTCTCCTGCTGCGGACCCAGGATCGTCTTGGCCGCGGCACGGGAGAGCGATTTGCGCAGATCGACGCTTTGGAGCAACGCTTGGGCTTCCTGTGGCTTATCGCGATGTTATGATCCTCGCCTTCCGGAGGCAATCCGATGGCGTTTTTCGACGTGGATCCTCTTCTCGAGACCATGCTGGATGCCGCACCCGGCATTTCCGACCTGAACATCTCGGTCGGGCGGCCGCCGCAGGTGGAGGTAGACGGGCAGTTGCGCGCCGTCCCATACGCCGGGATGGACAAATTCTCGCCCTATCACACCGAGCAGATCGTGATGCGGCTCTTGGCTGGCAAGCGCGATGCCGCCGAGAGGCTGATCAAGACGGGATCGACCGACCTCTCCTACTCGCTCGCCGGCCGCACCCGTTTCCGCGTCAACGTATTCGCCCAACGCGGCAGCTATTGCATCGTGCTGCGCGTGATCCCGAGCAAGATCCCGACCGTGGAGGAGCTGGGCATGCCTCCCCAATTGCACGAGATCACCAAGGAGCGTCACGGCATCGGTCTGGTCACCGGCCCCACCGGTTCGGGCAAGTCCACGACGCTCGCGGCGATCATCAGCAAGTTCAACCGCGAAAAAGCGATGCACATCATCACGATCGAGGACCCGGTCGAGTATCTGCATCCACACCACACGGCCACGATCAACCAGCGCGAGGTCGGCACCGACACCCAGACCTTCGCTCTGGCGCTACGCGCGGCGCTGCGCCAGGCGCCCAAGGTGATCCTGGTCGGCGAGATGCGCGACGTAGAGACGATCTCGATCGCGCTCGAAGCGTCGGAGACGGGCCACCTGGTGCTCTCGACCCTGCACACGATCGACGCGGCCAAGACGATCGACCGCATCGTCGGCGTGTTCCCGAAGAACGAGGAGCGCCAGATCCGAACTCGTTTCGCCCAGAGCTTCCGTTGGGTCGTGTGCCAGCGACTCGTGCCCAAGAAGGGCGGCGGGCGCGTCGCCGTGTGCGAGATCCTGCGCTCGACCGCACGCACCAAGGAGTACGTCCAGGAAGGCGAGCGCGAAGGCAAGAGCCTGACCGACGCCATGAACGACGGCGTGCTCGACGGGATGCAGAGCTTCGACTACGAGCTGGAGCGGCTGATCACCGCGGGGATCATCGACAAGGAGGTCGGGCTCTCCTACGCGACGAATCGCACCAACCTGGCGCTGCAGCTCTCGGCCAACGCCGGGACCGAAGAGCTGGCCACGCTCAAGGCCGCCGGAACGCTGCCACCCAGGCCGGCGGCGCCGAAGAAGCCGGCGGCCCCCAAGAACGAACTTGACGACCTAATCGAGAGATAAACCATGCAGTCGCATTGCCCGAGCTGCCAGTTCAAGATCGTCATCGACGATTCGCGCGTGCCCGATCGCGCGTTCAGCGTGAAGTGTCCGAAGTGCCAGAACACGGTCAAGTTCCCAGGCAAGGGCGCGGCCGCCGCAGCGGCGCCGGCGCCCGAGGCCGCACCGGTGGTCGAGGAGGCGCCGCCGCCAGCGGCGGCTCTCGCACCCGCATTCAACGGCGAAGAGTTGCGCGCGCAGATGATGGCGCAACTCCGGCGCGAGATTTCCGTGGGCGGAGCCGAGGCGGCGCATTCCGGCGAGCGCGCCGTGGTGGCGCTGCCCGACCGTGGTCAGGCCGGCAACATCGCGCTGATGCTCACGCGGCTCGGCTACTCCGTCGAGACCTTGGAAGACTGGGAAGAGGGGGCGCGGCTCCTGGAGCAGGGTGTGTTCCAGGTCGTCGTCACGGCGCCGGTCGCCGGTCCGGCTGGCAAGGAGAGCCTGTATCAGAAGGCGCTGCGGATCCACCCCGAGGCGCGACGCCGCTTCTTCATGGTGCTGGTCGGCGACAACCTGAAGACCGGCGACGGCACGCAGGCGTTCGTGCTGCAAGGCGACCTGGCGATTGGCGCGCGGGACGCGGCGACCTGCGACGCGATCTTCCGTTCCACGCTCTCGGAACGCACCCGCATCTACCAGGTCTTCAACGACACGAAGAAGCGCGCCGACGCCGCCGCGGGGTACTGAAGCCGAAGCCGCTTAGACGGTGAGCGTCTTCGGCGGCGCCTTCTCGGCGGCGGGAATCATCTTGGCGAAGATCTCTTTGTCGATGGCCTTCTCATAGGCCGCCAGCGGCGTGATCCGGCCGTCCTTGATCAGCTTCTGCAGCGCCTGATCCATCGTTTGCATCCCGAGCGACACGCCGGTCTGGATCGTCGAGTTGACCATCGCGATCTTGCCTTCGCGGATCAGGTTGGAGAGCGCCGACGTCGAGATCAGCACCTCGTTGGCGGCGCAGCGGCCCTTGCCGTCGGCGGTCTTCAAGAGCTGCTGCGCGACGACCGCCTTCAGCGAGTCCGCCAGCATCACGCGCACCTGCGGTTGCTCGTCGGAGGGGAACGCGTCGATGATGCGGTCGATGGTCTTCGCCGCCGAGTTGGTGTGCAGCGTGCCGAAGACCAGGATCCCGAGCTCGGCGGCGTTGAGCGCGAGCCGGATCGTCTCCAGGTCGCGCATCTCGCCCACCAGCACGATGTCCGGATCCTCACGCGCGGCCATACGTAGCGCCGAAGCGAACGACTTGGTGTGCGTCTTCACCTCGCGCTGCGTGATCAGGCAGCGCTTGTTGGGATGCACGAACTCGAGCGGGTCTTCGATCGTGATGATGTGCGCGTCGCGGGTTTCGTTGATGTAGTCGATCATCGCGGCCAGCGACGTGGATTTTCCGGACCCGGTCGGCCCGGTCACCAGCACCATGCCGCGCCGCGATTCCGCGATCTGCCGCGCCACCGGCGGCAGGCCGAGCTGATCCAGGGTGAGGATCTTGGTCGGGATGATGCGCATTACGCTGCCCATGCCGCGGTGCTGCCACAGGACGTTGCAGCGGAATCGCGCTGCTCCGTCGGGAAGCTCGTAGGCGAAATCGAGGTCGCGATTGTCGTAGACCTGCAGCTTCTGCCCTTCGGTCAGGATCTCGGTGATCAAGGCTTCGCAAGCTTGGGGCGTGAGCGGTGGCGCATCCATCGCGACTAGCTCGCCGCGCTGGCGCAGCAGCGGCGGGCGCTCGACCACGAGATGCAGATCGGAGGCGCCCTTCTCCATCATCTGGCGCAGCAGCGCGTCCAGTTGTGCCGGCATCGGCTCTAGGCTCCGCCGCCGGGCTTGCCCGGCGGTTTGACCAGCGGCGGCCGCGGAGGAACCGCGGCGCCAGGAGGCCGGGCCGGCACCGGGGCGCCGGGAGGCCGAGCGCCCGCGGGAACCGGCGGCCGGGCTGCTGCGGGTGGCGGAGCGCCGGCCGGTCGTGCGGCCGCCGAGGTGCCCGCGCCGGGCTGAGCGGGCGTCGTGGCGTCGCCAGCAACAGCAGCCGCGGCCCCTTCGGCGCCCGCCTTGGGCGCGTACTGGGCGAACGCCTTCACGTTCAACGCGTTCTTGAACGCGGTCTCGCCGGTGATGACGCCCGCTTTCAGGAGCTCCGTCAGCGTGTCGTCCATGGTGCGAAGGCCGCTGGCCTTACCCGTCGTCATGACGTTCGGGATCTGGAACGTCTTGCCGTCCTTGATCAGGTTGGCGAGCTGCAGGCTGCCCAGCAGCAGCTCGTAGGCGAGCGCCATGCCCTTGCCGTCGGCTCGCGGCAGCAGCCGCTGCGTGAAGACGGCCTTCAGCGACTCGCCCAACATGGCCCGGATCTGGTTCTGCTGCCCGGCGGGATACGAGTCGATGATCTTGTCGATCGTCTTGTGGGCCGATGAGGTGTTCATCGAACCGATCACCAGGTGTCCGGTCTCGGAAGCGCTGATCGCGAGCGAGATCGTCTCCAGATCGCGCAGCTCGCCGACCATGATCACGTCTGGGTCCTCGCGCAGGGCGGCCTTGAGCGCGTTGGTGTAGGACAGGGTGTGGGTGCCGAGCTGCCTTTGGTTCACGGCGGCGACCTTCAGCGGATGCACGTACTCGATCGGGTCTTCGACGGTGAGCACGTGATGCGCGCGGTGCGAGTTGATCAGGTCGACCATCGCCGCCAGCGTCGTGCTCTTGCCGCTGCCCGCGGCGCCCGTCACCAGGATCAGGCCCTGGTGGTTCTCGCAGATCTTCTTGATGATGTCCGGGATGCCGAGCTGCTCGAACGACCCAAGCGTCGTTTTCACGATCCGGAAACACGCGTCCAGACCCTTGCGCTGAACGAAGGCGTTGCTGCGAAAGCGGGCTAGCCCCTCGATTTCGTAGGCAAAGTCGATCTCCCAGTTGGTGTCCAGCTCCTTGCGCTGCGCTTCGGTCAAGATCTCGTAAATGACCTTCCGCGTCTGCTCCGCGGTCAGCGGCGGCGCATTCAACCGCTTCAGCTGGCCGAACTGGCGAACCAGCGGCGGCGAGCTCACGGCTATGTGGACGTCGCTAGCGCCCATCTGGACCGCCGCTTTCAAGAGCTGATCGATTGCCGCCATCCGCCCGCCTTTCCGAGCGCCTGGGTCTAGCCGCGGCGTGCGGCCGCGGGCAGGTAGGCTCCAAGCACGTAGTCTCGCACCATCCGGTGCGCGCTGAAGCTCGGCACCACCGACTCGATCGAGGCTCGAATCGTCTCGATCCAGCGATGCGGCAACGCGTCCTCGCCGCGCTCGAAGAAGCGCGGCACGACCTCTTCTTCGAGGATTCGATACAGCGCTTCGGCGTCCTTCTTGTCCTGCTGCTCGACGTCGGCGTCGATGCTGGCGTCGCCGATCGCCCATCCGTTGTCGCCGCGGAAACCCTCGGCCCACCAGCCGTCGGGGATGCTCACGTTCACGCCGCCGTTGACCGGTGACTTCATCCCGGAGGTCCCGCTCGCCTCTTGCGGCCGGCGCGGTGTATTGAGCCACACGTCGCAACCCTGGACCAGCATCCGCCCCATCTCGATGTCGTAGTCCTCCAGGAAGACCAGCCGCCCGCGCAGCTCACCCTGCGTCAACATGAACAGCCGGCGGATCAGGTCCTGGCCGGCGCGATCGGCCGGGTGCGCCTTGCCGGCGAACAGGATCTGCACCGGGCGCGCCGGATCCGAGAGCAGGCCGCGCAGCCGGTCGAGGTCCGAGAGCACCAGCACCGCGCGTTTGTAGGTGGCGAAGCGGCGAGCGAAACCAATCGTCAGGGCATGCGGATCCAGGAGTCCCTCGATCTGCCGGAGCTCGTCGGGCGAGAGCCCGTGGCGCGCGCTCTGCTGGCGCAGCTTCTCGCGCACGAACCGGATCAGCCGCTCCTTCTGGGAACGTCGCGCCGCCCAAAGATCGGGCGCCGGAACGTTCTGGATTCCCTTCCAGAACTCGGGGTCCAGCAGGTGCTCCTCGAAACTCGGGCCCAGATGGCGCTGGTACAGGCCGCGCATCTCGGGTCCGATCCAGGTCTCGGTGTGAACACCATTGGTGATCGAGCCGACGGGGCTCTCGGGATTCCCCGGGAACAGGTGCCGCCACATCGACGAGCTAACCTCGCCGTGGAGCTTGCTGACGCCGTTCACCGACGAAGACAGCCGGATCGCGAGCACGGTGAGGTTGAAGTTGCCGTTGTCGGCGCCCAACGCGATCGCGTCGTCCATCTCGCCGCCCACGTCCCGGATCCACGGCTCGAGGTACTTCCGCACCAGCGACTTGTCGAAGGTCTCGTTGCCGGCCGGCACGGGCGTGTGGGTGGTGAAGACGGCATTGCGACGGACGCCGGCCAGGGCGTCGCTGAGGCCGTCGCCGCGCAGCACCCGCTCTCGGGCCCGCTCGAGACCCAGGAACGCCACGTGGCCCTCGTTCATGTGCCAGACCGCCGGAGCGATGCCGAGCGCGCGCAACGCGCGGACGCCTCCGACACCCAGCACGATCTCCTGCGCGAGCCGCATCTCGCGACCGCGCACGTACAGGATCCCGGTGATCGGGCGGTCCGCGGGATCGTTGAGCGGGATGTCGGTGTCGAGCATCAACACCGGCACCAGACCCACCTGCGCCTTCCACACCGCCGCCTGAACGACGCGCCCGGGCAGGTCGATGGGAATGGTCAGCACGCCTCCGTGCGGCGCCTGGACCGGGAGCACGGGCAGGCGCGCGAAGTCGTAGTTCGGGTAGATGTGCTGTTGGAAGCCGTCGGCATCGACGGTCTGACGAAAATAGCCTGACTGGTACAGCAGGCCGACGCCCACGAGCGGCACGCCCAGGTCGCTCGCCGCCTTGCAGTGGTCGCCGGCCAGCACGCCCAGGCCGCCAGAGTAGACGCCGAGCGAGCCGTGAATGCCGAACTCCATCGAGAAGTAGCCAATTGGCCCAGGCAGCTTCTCGGCGAACTGCTCGAAGAAGCGGGGGCGCGCGCGGTAGGCGTCGAGCGCCTGGATCACCGATTCGTAGGTGCGAACGAACTCGGGATCGGATTGGAGCCGCGCCCACTGATGCGGTTCGACGTTGATCAAGAGCTGGACCGGGTTCTGGTAGCGCCGCCAGTGATCGGGATCGATCCAGGCGAAGAGTCGCGTCGCCGCGGGCGCCCAGCTCCACCAGAGGTCGTACGCCAAGTCGCGCAGCCGCTCCATTCCGGGCGGCAGCTCGATGTCGGCGACCGGCAGAGTTCGAATTTCGGCCTGCTTGGCGACGAGTGGGGTCACAAGAAGGCGGCGATTATACCGCCCGGCGACGACCTGGGAGCCTATGCCGGCAGCGTCGCGACGAAGTGCTGGATCCGAGCCGCCCCGGCATGGTCGAGCTTCTCGAACTCGACGCCGTAGAGATTGTCACCGGCTCGTCGAGCCACACAACCGTGCCCGCTCAGCTTCTCCGGATCCTTCTCGCTGAGCCGGAACGCGAATACCACTCGGTCGTGCACATGCAGTTCCACGCTGGCTTCGACCAGCATGCCGTGCGCGCTCAAGTTGCGCGCCAGCCCTACCGCGTCGCCGCGGTCGCGTAGCGGGTCTTCGACCTGCAGGTGCACCGAAAACCGGGCATCGCGGCGCAGCGCGACGCTCATCAGCTTCACGAGCCGCTTGTCCCAGTCGGCGCTTGCCGGCAGCCGCAGGATCGCATTGGCTCCGGACTCCATCAGACCAACCTCATAGACCTCGAGCTCTCCGCGCGAGACGATCGCGATCGAGAGCGCGCGCGTCGCCGCGTCGCCGCGCAGCCGCGTCACGAGATCCTCGCAGCGAGGCATGTCGCGGTCGACGAGCACCAGCTCGGGGTGGGCCGCCAGCGCCATCGTCGCCGCCTCTTCGAAGGCGCGCGCGCGATACCGCTCGACGCCGTGCCGGAACAGCACCGTCTGGGACAACTCTCCGTCGACAATCTTCGATGAGACGACCAACACCGCTGGCATGGTGCGGTCACGCTAGCACTCGCACCGGGCGGCGAGCGTGACGGGAGCCACCAAGCGGGCGATCGGTGACGTCGATCACCCAGAGGCGCCGCCGGCCTGCCTGGCCGCCAGAGCCAGGGCCGCGGCGCGCCACCTCATCCTCGGGCTGGTGCGCAGCCCAAGGCGCGTTCCATCGTTTGGGGCACGATTTGTGACACAAGAACGCTTGCCAGAAGGACCTTTGAACGGTTAAGAGACAAGGGTCATGATTCGACGAGAGGCGGTCGAGTGCACGGCCGCGCCTTGCGCGCGCGGCTCATCCCGCTCGATCGGCAGAATGTCGTCGGCGCCTGATTGGCGCGGCGCGCTCCTGCGCTTTGCGCGTTCGAGCTGGATGGCGAGACGCTCGAGCTGCGTCGCAAGGGCGTGCTGGTCAAGCTGCAGCAGCAGCCCGCGAAAGTCCTGGCGCTCTTGTTGTCACGCCCCGGCGACCTGGTGACGCGCGAAGGAGATTCGAGCCGCCGTCTGGGGTGACGACACCTACGTCGTCGAGGGCAGCGTGCGGAAGAGCGCTCGACGCGACGGCCGTGGCCCGCACTGACAGGCGACTCAAGGGCTCGTTCCCTCCGGCCTGGCCCGAAGCTCGCGCGCGTCCACTAGCGCGAACCCGCGCATCACGCCGCTGGCGTCGTAGTGAATGAAGTAGACGACGTCGCCCGCGAGGTAGGCTTCGGTCGCGGCGAACGGTCGTGCGGCGGACTCCATCTCGGCAGCTCGCCGACCCGCGAAACGCTCGCAGAAATCCCGCAGCGATGCCGGCGTCTGGTTGCGGTCGAGACGGCGCGTGCCTTCGTCTCGAAACGCCTGGGCGATCTGCGTGCTGTTCGGCGAGCTCATCAGTACTCGCTCGAGGCGGCCGCGATGCGTCGCAAAGCGCCGCACGTCGAATGCCCAGGCGCCGAGCCACAGCGCGCCGAGCAGCCCGCCCAGTGTCACGACCCCGGCGATGCCGAAGACGGCGGCCCGTCTCGGGACCAGGAGCATGCTAGTGGCGTGGCGCGGCGAGCAGCGTCGCACGAGCCAGCGTTGCGAAGGCCGTAGCAGCCGCGAACCAGGTCCAGGGTGAGCGGTACTCCTCGGCCAGGAACAACAAGCGCGGCGCCAGGTAGAAGATCGCGAACAGGACGAGAAACATCGAGCCCGCAAAGACCTGAAGCGGCTCGGGCAGCGTGCGTGCGCTGGAGAGCCAGGCGCCGAAGTAGCGTATGAACAGCGGAATCGACAAGAACGTGGTCAGCGTGATCAGAGCATCGGCCCAGCGCTCGACCGACCGGGCGTCCTGCCAGGGCCCTCCTGGTTGGCGTGGCAGGGCGAGCGGTGGCGGCGCCTCCCCCGGAGCGAGCAGCGCCTGACTCACGAATAGAGCCGGCAGCGCGCACAGGATCGCGAAGGCAGCTCCGAGCAGCACCGCCAGGGGGACGCTCAACCACAACGACCACTGCGGGCCTTTCGGGACCGCGTCCGCGGCGAAGACGAATGTGAGATAGAAGAGCGGGAGGTGGGCCAACGCGAGGATCCCAGCTGCGACCAAGTGCCAGGTCTCGCGCCAGTCCTGCGAGCGCGCGATCTGGTCGCCGATCGGAGCACGGGCAGCGGGCTCGGGGCCGAGCAGGCGACGCCGCAAACGCCTCCGCTTCAGAAACGCGCCGAGCGTGTAGGAACCCAGGCTCACACCCAGCAACGCCAGGAAGGCGGGCCCGCGCAGCTCGCGAGCCAGCGCCACGAGTTGTGGTTCGAGCGTGGCCAAGGCGGCGAAAACGAGAACGTCGGCGCTCGGGCTGCGCGGGAAGCGGCGAGCGATCAAGGACGCTCGTCGAGCTCCTTGAGCCACGCTGCTTTGCTGGCGTCGCTGGGCATTCGCCAGTCGGCGCGCGGCGACAGGCTGACCGTTCCCACCTTGGGGCCGTCGGGCATCACCGAGCGTTTCCACTGGTTGTCGAAGAAGCGTTCCACGAAAACGCGCAGCCAGCGCCGCAGCGTCGGGCCATCGTAGCGCTCCGCGAACGCGTTCTCGGCGAGGAACAAGATCTTCTTCGGTCCCACGGAGAGCCGGACCAGGCACCACAGGAAGAAGTCGTGGAGCTCGTAGGGTCCGACGATCTCTTCGGTCTTCTGGACGATCTCGCCGTTCCGTCCGGCAGCCACGAGCTCGGGCGAGACCGGGGTATCGAGAACCTGGTTCAGCACCGCCTGTTCGGCCGGCTTGGCGTTCTGAGCGGCCGACCAGGCCACCAGCCGGCGCACCAGCGTCTTGGGGACGCCGCCGTTCACGTTGTACATCGCGATGTGATCGCCCGCGAACGTGCAGAAGCCGAGCGCCAGCTCCGACAGGTCGCCGGTGCCGACGACGAACCCGCCTTCCATGTTGGCGAGGTCCATCAGCACTTGGGTCCGCTCACGCGCCTGGAGGTTCTGAAACGTCGTGCTGCTGCGGTCGCTCGGGTCGAGGCCGATGTCGGCGATGTGCCTTTCGCAAGCCGGCCGGATGTCGATCTCGCGGAGTGACGCGCCGGTCGCTTCGGCGAGGCGCCGCGCATTCCGCAGCGTGCCGTCGCTGGTTCCGAATCCTGGCATCGTCACTCCGAGGATGCCGGCGCGCGGCAGGCCCAGCAGATCGAAAGCGCGAACGCAGACGAGAAGCGCCAGGGTCGAATCGAGGCCGCCTGAGAGACCCAGCAAGACACGACCGAGGCCGGTGTGCTCGAGCCGTTTCGCGAGTCCCGCCGTCTGGATCGACAGGATCTCGCGGCAACGCTCGTCGAGCGTCGCGGGATCCTGGGGAACGAACGGGTGCGGATCGATCGTCCGCAGCAGGCGCCGGGCGCGCTGCGCGGGAATCGGCTGCAATGCGATGCGCCGGTACGGACTGGCCTTCGGGTGCACGGCGTCGGCGAATGAGGTCAAGCGCTGGCGCTCGGAGACCAGCCGGTCCAGGTCCACGTCGGTGGCGATCTGCTCGCCGCCGCGTCGGAAGCGCTCGCCCTCGGCCGCCAGCACGCCGTTCTCGGCGATCAGCAGGTGGCCGGCGAACACGCAGTCGGTGGTCGACTCGTGCACGCCGGTATTGGCGTACGCATACGCCGCCAGCGTGCGCGCCGACTGCTGCCGGATCAGCTCGCGGCGGTACTCGGCTTTGCCGACCAGGTCGTTCGAGGCCGAGAGGTTCAAGAGCAGCGTCGCTCCCGCGATCGCGTGCCGCGACGAGGGTGGGATCGGCGCCCACAGGTCCTCGCAGATCTCGACCGCCACGGCGACCTGCGGCTCGCTCTCGACCTCGAAGACCAGATCGGTTCCGAAAGGCGCGCGCTGTCCGGAGAGGCGAATTTCTTCGGCGAACGCCTCACGCGACGACGAAAACCAGCGCTCCTCGTAGTACTCGCGGTAGCCGGGCAGAAAGCTCTTCGGCACGACTCCCAGGAGTCTGCCCGACTGGCAGAGCGCGGCTGTGTTGAAGAGCCGGCCGTCGAGCGGCACCGGCAGGCCGACCGCCACCAGCATCGGCGAGGCTTGTGTCTTGTCGAGGAGCTTCTGCAGCGCCCGCTCGGCGGCGCCGAGCAGGGTCGAGCTGAAGAAGAGGTCGCCACAGGTGTAACCGGTCAGCGAAAGCTCCGGCAACACCAGCGTCTGGACTCCCGCCTTTCGGGCCACCTCGATCGCCTCGAGGATCTCCGAGAGGTTGGCTTCGGGATCGGCCACGTGAACGCGCGGGCAGGCCGCGCCGACACGAAAGAAGCCGAACGGCGCGGTCGGATCCGGCATCTGAAAGCTCAGGATACCGCGCCGAGCGCGTCAGCCCGAATTTTTCGGGTTGAATCGGTGTGTGGCGAATCCGACGATCACGCCGAGTAGCCCTCCCGGCGTCATGATCTGCCAGTAGTAGTCTCGGCCCAACTGGGTTTCCTGCATGTGGGCGACCCAGTACGCGAAGCCGAGACCGACCGCGAGGCCGAAGACGATGGCCAGCGGAAGCGATTTGAACTTCTTGTCGAAGAGCCCGATCAACAGCCCCGTCATGATCCCCTTGACGCAGGAGCCGACCACGATCTCGAGGATCTCGGGCCGCGTTTCGGGCGCCGACACCAGCGCCGACAAACCGTCGAAGATGCCGAGAAGACCGCCGAGCAGCAGACCAAGTACCGGTTTGTTCATCGAAGCCCCTCCCGAAGCGTTTCGTGCATCATGTCATTCCGTTACGCGCGAGCGGCGATTCCCTTTAGCGGGAGACCAGCAACAGCAGCGCTCGCACGACGGCATAGGTCGCGATCAGGCCGACCAGCGCCGGGTTGCGGCGCACGATGCGTTCGCCGCGCTCGAGCAGGCTCTCGGCGTAAGCGCTGACCGCCTCGCCGTCGCGGTAGCGCGCGACATCCTGTCGAAGCTCCCGCACCGAGGCGTAGCGAGCGAGAGCATCGGGCGCGGCTGCCTTGCGGGCGATCGCGAGAAGCGCGCGCGGCGCATCCGCCGGCAACAGCGTCTCCAGGATGCGCCCCAGGCCGTGAACGTCGCTGCGCTGGTCGACGCCCTCGCCGGTGGCCTGTTCCGGGGCCATGAAGCCCGGCGTTCCCACATCGCCAACGCCCCAATCGAGCACCAGCACCTCGCCGAAGTCCCCCACCATCACGTTCTCGGGCTTCAGGTCCCGGTGCCAGACACCGCGCTCGTGGGCGAAGGCGATGGCCTCGCACAGGCTCTCGAACGCGCGCAACAGGGCGCCGCGTCCCGGGTTCGCCCTTGCGAAGGCGTCGAGCCGCACGCCGCGGACGAGCTTCATCGCGTAGTAGGGCCGTCCGTCCGCGAGCAGTCCCGCATCGTGGACCGGCACGATTCCAGGATGCTCGAGTCCCGCCAGGATTCGGGCCTCCGCGCGCAATCGCTCGACCGCCCGGGCGCCGCCGTCGACGGTGAGCACCTTCAGCGCGACCTCTCGGTCGAGCGTCTGGTCGTGCACCCGATACACCGACCCCATTCCACCCCGGCCCAGATGGGCGACGAGCGTGTAACGCGTTCCTGTGAGGTCGGGCTCGAGGAGCGCCTCGCGCAACCGCTCGACGCTCCGGTCCGAGAGCGAGCTCAAGCTGGATCCACGCCCAGGATAGTGCGCGCCTCGGCGCGAAACTCCTCGTCGGTTGCGGTCAAGGCGCGCAATTGCTCCAGCACGATGGCGCGGAACCGCCGGCGAGCCCAGGCGAGGTAGTTGGTGACCTGGCTCGGAGGCAGCCCGAGATCCTTCCCGAGCTCCTCGTAGCTCATGCGCCCCTCGAGCGGCGGATCGATGTCGTAGCGGGCGAACACCTCGAAATGGAGGAGCTTCCCCTGGTTCTCGCATTCCTCGCGCAGCGCGCCGATGGCCGAGGCAAGGAGTCCCCTCACCCATTCGCTCTGGAAGTAGGCCTCGATATCCTGGGGGTCTTGGATCTCGATGCCGCGCAGCTCGCCCTCGGCCGACACGAAA
>CAZVOI010000667.1:0-6224 GCA_964628275.1 uncultured Acidobacteriota bacterium
ACGCCACGGGCTGGCGCCGGTTCAGCTCGAGACGCTCCGCCGCATGCCGTTTCAGGAGCAGCTCAACATGGGTAGCCAGATCGCGGATCTGGGCGGGTCCGTGGCGATCTACTACTTCCTGGCCGTGACGTTCGTGCTGACAGCGCTCGCGCTGGTGCCGGTCGGCCAGCTCTGTGGCCGGCTCATGGAACGGCGTGCCGAGCTGCACGGCTATGCCCTGAACCTGCTCGGGAGCCTGGCCGGAGTGGCGGCCGTCTTCGCGCTGAGCTCCTTCTGGACCCCGCCGCCGGTCTGGTACGGCCTCGCCTTCGGCATCCTGCTGGTGCTGTCTCAGCCCGACGCTGGCACGCTGCGAAGCGCGGCGGCGTGGGCGCTGCTCGGGCTGGCGATCCTGAGCTGGCCGATCTCCAACTATTTCTACCAGCGCGTCTACTCGCCCTACCAGCTCCTCGAAATCGGCCATGGCGAGATCGGGTTGCCGGTCGTGCGCGCGGCGGGCCACTACTACCAGCGCGTGCTCGACCTGTCCGACAACACGATCCTCGGTCAACGCCCACACCCGTTCCTGCTCTTCGCGCGCCAGTACTACGCGCTGCCCTACCGTTTTGGCGTGCCGGAACCCAGCGTGGCGATCGTCGGAGCCGGCACCGGCAACGACGTCGCCGCGGCGCTGCGCGCCGGCGCCAGTCGTGTCGACGCGATCGAGATCGACCCGGCGATCCTGGAGCTCGGGCAACGCCACCACGTCGAGAAGCCCTACTCCGACCCGCGAGTTCGCGTCGTGATCAACGACGCGCGCGCCTTCCTGCGCGAGGGGCGGGAACGCTACGACGTGATCGTCTACGGGCTGCTCGATTCCCACACCCTGCTGTCGCACGCCTCGAGCGTGCGGCTCGACTCGTTCGTCTACACGGTCGAGGGCCTGCGCGAGGCGCGGGCGCGGTTGAACCCCGGCGGCGTGCTGTCGCTCTCTTTCGCGATCATCGATCCGGTGCTGGCTTCCAAATTCTTCCGGATGCTTCAAGAGGCGTTCGACGGCCGTCCGCCGCTCGCGATCGTCGCGGGTTACGACGGTTCCACCGTCTTTCTGCAAGGCGAATCTGGGACGCCGAGCCTGCCCGCCGAGCTAGCGGAAAGCACCGGTTTCTACGACGACACCGCGCGGCTACTCGCGTCCACGGCCCACACCGACAACTCGACCGACGACTGGCCGTTCCTGTACATGCCCGCGCGTGTGTACCCGCTGTCCTACCTGGTGATGGTGGGCGTAATCCTGCTGCTCGCGCTATGGATGGCCGCGGCTTTCAGCACGCGCCGGCCGGGCGCCTCGGATCTGCCGTTCTTCTTCCTCGGCGCCGGGTTCATGCTGCTCGAGACCAAGGCGATCACCGAGCTGGGCCTGGTGTTCGGCAGCACCTGGCAGGTGACCGGCGTCGTCATCGTTTCGTTCCTGGCGATGGCGTTCCTCGGCAACGCTCTGGTGCGCCATTCGCGGATACGCGGCTCGGTGCTTCCCTTCGCGCTCTTGATGCTGAGCCTCGGGCTCGGGTTCTTCGTTTCGCGCGGCGGCGGCCTGGCGCCGACTGCGCCAGGCCGGCTTCTGACCGTGCTGCTGCTCGCGAGCCCGCTGCTCTTCTCGGGAATCGCCTTCTCCACGCTCCTGGCGCGACGCGGCCAGCTCGCCGACGCCATGGCCGTGAACGTGTTCGGAGCCATGGTGGGAGGCCTGGTCGAGTACAACTCGATGTACTTCGGGTTGCGCTCGCTGTACCTGATCGCCGGCTTCTTCTACGCGCTAGCCTTCGCGAGCTCGCTGCTGCACTTCAAGGGCAAGTCGCTCGAGGCCCTGGCGCCGCGACCAGCCTAGCCGGCTGCGAAGCTACGGCAGCGGATCATGACTTCAGGATGTTGGCGCAACCACTTGCTTCCACGCCCGCTCCAACAGCACGCTGCTCATCAGCCGGCGATAGTCGCGGGTGGACCGGATGTCGTCGATCGGGCGCACCGTGTCCAGCACCACGGCGCGGGCCGCGGACAACCCGGAGTCGCCCTGGGCCAGCAGCAGCGCTTCGGCATCCGGCACCCGGATGACGGTCGGCGCCACCGCTCCGAAGGCGACCCGGACGAAGCTGGGCCGGCCGCCTTCGAACACGGCTTGCACGGCGACCGAGACCTTGGAGATCGCCTGCGCCTGGCGTTGGCCAAGACGCAGAAACGCTCCGCGAAGACCGGGGCGTTTCGGGATCTTCACTGCGACGATCAACTCGTCGGGCTGCAACGAGGTCTTGCGCGGCCCGGTGAACAGGTCGCCTATCTTCAGCTCCCTGCGATCCGATACCGACCAGACCTCGACGGTCGCGTCGGCCGCGAACAGCGCGGGCACCGTGTCGGCGGCCGGCGACGCGTTGGCGAGGTTGCCGCCTAGCGTGCCGCGGTTGCGGATCTGCGGCCCGCCGATCACGGCGCAGGCAAGCGGCAATGCCGGCGCGTAGCGCGCCAGCAGCGGCGAGGCCATCATTCTCGTGTGGGTGACCGCGGCGCCGATCCGCACGAAGCCGTCCCGCTCCTCGATCGCGCCCAGCTCGGGGATGGCCGAAACGTCGAACAGCGTGCCCGCGTCGACCGCGCCATCCTTGGCCCGCACCAGCACGTCGGTGCCGCCCGCGATCGGTCGCAGCTCACCGGCGCGCTGCGCGAGGATCTCGAGCGCTTCTTCCAGGGATGGCGGGCGATAGGAACTCGGCGCCGAGCGCGACCTGGGAGCGGTGGCCGGCGAGGCGACCACTCGCGGCGCGGCGTGGGCGACGGCCTCGAATATCTTGGTGTATCCGGTGCAGCGGCACAGGTTTCCCGCGAGACCGTGGCGAATCTCTTCGAAGCTCGCCAGCGGGTGGGCCGCCAGGACCGCCTTGGCAGCCATCAGCATCCCGGGGATGCAGATTCCGCACTGGACACCGCCCTTTTCGATGAAGGCGTCCTGCAGCGGATGGAGCGACGCGCCATCCTTGAGCCCTTCGACCGTCTCCACAGCCGTCCCGTCCGCCTGATAGGCGAGCATCAGGCAACTGTCGACCACCTGACCGTCCACCAGAACGCTGCACGCCCCGCACTCGCCCTTGCCACAGCCTTCCTTCGCGCCGGTCAGACGCAGGTCTTCGCGCAGCACGTCGAGCAGCCGCCGGTCGCTGCGCGTCTGGAGCCGCATCGGCCGGCCGTTCACGCTGAACGCGACCGGTATCGTTTCAGCCACGTCCGGGCTCAGTGCTGTCTTGCCGCGCCAGCTGCAGCGCCGCGAAGACGCGTTCGGGGGTCGCGGGAATCTCGAAGAGCCGCACGCCGGCCGCCTGCCGGATCGCCGCCGTGACCGCCGGCGCGACCGCGATCAGCGGCGTCTCGCCGAGGCCCTTGGCGCCGTACGGACCCCACGGATACGCGTGCTCGACCAGGATCGCCTTGATCTCCGGCACGTCCAGCGGCGTCGGGATGATGTAGGTCGAGAACTGGTCGTTGAGGATCCTGCCGTCCTTCAGGTGATGCTCCTCGACGAGCGCGTAGCCGAGGCCCTGCACGACTCCGCCTTCGATCTGACCCTCGCCGGTCGTGGGGTTGATGCAGCGGCCCACGTCGTGGCCGGAATGCACCGACAACACACGCGTTTCGCCGGTCTCGGTGTCGACCTCCAGCTCGACCACGTTGGCCGAGAACGTATAGCAAATATAGGCCTCGCCCTGCCCCGTCTCCAGGTCGAAGGTCGTGGCCGGAGGCACCGACCAGCCGTGAGCCGCCAGGCCGACCTGCTTCTGGACACACAGCGCGACGGCATCGCGCCACGCCAGGTCGCTGTGCGCGATAACCGGCTCCATCGCGGCGCGGATCTTTTGCGCGGCGTCCCGGATCGCGTTGCCGCTCATCAGCGTGGTGCGGCTGGCCACGGTCGGCCCGCTGTCGGGCACGCGCGACGTGTCGGGATCCACGACCTTGATGGCCTCGATCGGACAGCCCAGCGCTTCCGCGGCGATCTGCGACAGGACCATCACCATGCCCTGGCCGATCTCGGTCGTGCCCACCGCCACACAGACACTGCCGTCGCCGGCTACGACGACGGCGGCGCCGGCGGGGTTCAGGTGCTTGCCCATCGCTCCCAGACCGACGCCGTACGAGCAGGCCGCGATGCCGATGCCGCGCCGGACGCGGCCGTCCGCCTGTTCGTACGCGGCCCGCTTCGCGCTCCAGCCCGACGACGCCGCGACGCGATCCAGGACCTCATCGAAGCCGACGCTGACCGTGAGCTTGTGACCAGTGATCGTCTCATCGCCGATCCGCAACGCGTTCTTCCGCCGCAGCTCCAGGGGATCGATCGAGAGCCTCTCGGCGAGCAGTTCCATCTGACCCTCGCACGCGAACACGACCTGCGGTTCGCCGAAGCCGCGGAACGCGCCGCAGGGAACCTTGTGCGTCCGCACCGCGCGCGCGTCGACCGTGGCATTCGGGACGCGATACGGACCGCAAGCGTGCACCGCGCCGCGAAACAGAACCACTGGCGAAAGCGTCGCGTAGGCGCCGCCGTCCAGCAGATAGTCGACCTCGGCCGCGACCAAAGCTCCGTCTGCCGTGGCCGCGGTCCGACAGCGCACGCGGCCCGGATGCCGCTTCGACATCACGGCCATGTCCTCCTCGCGCGAGAGGATCAGCCGGACCGGCCGCCCCGACGCCATCGCCAGCAGCGCCGCCTGCGCCCCCGGAACCGACGGCGCGTCCTCCTTGCCGCCGAAACCGCCGCCGGTGACCGTCTGCACGATGCGGCACTGCGCCAAGTCCTTGCCTAGGGCCGCCGCCACCGCCTTCTGAACGTAGAACGGGCACTGCATCGAGCCCAGCACCGTGACGCCGCCCGCGCCGTCGGGCATCGCGATCATCCCGTTCGGCTCGATGTAGGCGTGCTCCTGATACGGCGTGTGATAGAGGCCTTCGACCACCACCACGTCGCTGCGGCGCAACGCGGCCGCGGCGTCGCCGTGGCGGATCTTCCAATGGGAAAAGATCTCGCCGCGATCCAGCGCCTGCTCGGCATCGAGCAGGGCCGGCAGCGGCTCGTAGCGCACCACGATCGCGGCCAGCGCCTCGGCCAGCGCTTGCTTGCTCTCCGCGGCGACGAGAGCAACCGCCTCCCCCACGTGGCACACCTCGCTCTCGGCGAGCACGGGCCAGTCGGCCTGGATCATCGGGACCAGGTTCTTGCCCGGGATCTCGCGCGCGGTCAGCACCGCATGCACGCCCGGAAGCGAGCGCGCGCGTGAGACGTCGAGCGCGGCCACTCGCGCGTGCGCGTGGGGCGAGCGCAGCGCGCCGCCGCGCAGCTCTCCGGCGAACGCGATGTCGTCGATGTAGAGGGCGGCGCCGGTGGTCTTGTCGGGCGCGTCCGGCCGCCGCAGGCGTTGCCCGACAATCACTCGGAGAGCTTAAGGCACAAGAACCGATCGCCGAGCGCGCCGCGCGGCCTATCTCGCCCGGAGGCTGATCTCCTCGATCACGACCGAGGGCATCGCCGTGCGCGGCCGGAACCTCACCGAGATCGTGTCGCCTGAGATGTCGCGGTTGTAGCTGGCGTCGGCGAGATAGCGATCGCGCAGGTCGAGCGCGAGCGTTTCGCTCGTGACAGTCGCGCCCCGCGCGAACCGATCCTCGATCTCAGGGACGCGTTGGCTCGCGACCACCAGGTACATCCGCTCGACGCCCGGATCGTCTCCGATGCGGACGAAGGTCGATTTCGGGATCTTGGCCCAGTCGCTCGACGCGAGGCCGTTCGAGCGGCGGCTCTCGGGGTAGGGGAACGCAAGCCGATAGCGGGCCTGCGACTCGGCGACGATCACGTAGCAGTAGCTGGGTTGGGACAGCTTCACCCTCAGGCGAAGCCCGTCCTTCATATCGAAGCCCTTGAGGAACGTGACCGCCTGTACCGTTCCTCCCTTTTCACGCTCGATCGTGTACTGGAACGCGAGCCCCTCGGCCCGCGCGGACGCCGCGGCGCTCCCCAGCAGCAGCAGGACAAACAACCGGCGCATGCGGCCTCCTTGACCTTCGAACCGGCTCGGATGACTCTCCGCTCTCGGGCGGCAACCGACCTCACAGAACGAATCCTCGGACTGTAGCTCAATCGGGCGCCAAGGGCGGTGACCGGACTCACCCGGAAACTTCACGAAACCTTCGCTGCGCCCGCAACGTCT
>CAZVOI010000668.1:0-24710 GCA_964628275.1 uncultured Acidobacteriota bacterium
GCGGCGGCAGCGACACGCACTCGATCAAGACCGACTCGCCGCGCGCGCCCGAGTCCCAATACCGCCGCACCAGATCGATGGCGGCGGGGGCCGTGGACGGCACCTCGACCGTGGCCGCCAACTCGCCGCGGGTGAGCATGCGCTTGCCCTCGTGCTCGAGGCCGTCGCAGCCGACCAGCGGAATCGCGGCCAGCTCGCCCCGGCCGCTCGCCGCTGCGTGACGCGCCAGGGCCTTTCTGGCACCGGCGGCCATCGCGTCGTTGTGGCAGACGACCAGCTCGGGGCTGCGCTCTCTTTCGGCGCCGCGCTGCAGCCATTGATCGAGCGCCTTCTCGGCATCCCCCGACGTCCAACGACCGTCGAGCATGTGGACGCTGAAATGCGAGCCGATCGCGTCGAGGAAGCCGGCGCGCCTTTGGATCGCGGCGGGCGTGCTGGCGTCGCCGGTAATCAAGAGCACGAACGCGCCCGCCCGGGCCAGCCGCCGCGCGTGCGCGGCCTGAATCTCGCCGATGCCCTCCTGGCGCGGTGCGACGCTCGCCACCAGCGCCTTGGGGTAGGCGGCGCGCAGCGCGCTGGTCCAGTCGGGCACGCGTTGCAGCAGCACCAGCGCACAACCGGCTTTCACCAGCCGCTCGACCGGACCGCGTGTCAACCCTCCCGCCAGCATGATCAGGACGCCGTCGGGCTTGGGCTCGCGGCGTAGCAGCGCGTTGATCGTCTCGATCTGCGCCCACGACGAGCCGCCGGCCCACTCCGTGGGTAAGAGCGTGAAGCCCTTCGGCAAGGCGCGAGCCTGCACGTCGCGCGCGACCAGTTGCTGGTAGAGATTCTCCGAGCTGTCGAGCAGCAGGGCCAAGGTCTTGGGAGGCGGCGCCATGAAGCGCCCTGATTATCCCTCTTACTGGTTCACGCCGCTCGCCAGGAAGCCGCCATCCACGGCCAGCACCTGGCCGTTGACGAAGCTGGCGGCTTCGGAAGCCAGGAAGACGCAGGCGCCCTGGAGCTCCTCGACCTTGCCGTAGCGCCCGAGCGGCGTGCGTAGCAGCAGCTCGCGGCCGCGGTCGCTGTCGAGCAGCGCCGAGTTCAGCGCGGTTCGGAAGACCCCGGGCGCGATCGCGTTGACGTTGACGCCCTTGGGACCCCACTCGACGGCGAGAGCGCGAGTCAGGCCGGCCACCGCCGATTTGCTGGCGGCGTAGGCCGCGACCTCGAAGAACCCCACGAAGGACGTGAGCGAAGCGATGTTGACGATGCGGCCGTAGCCCCGTTGGATCATGTGGCGGCCGAAGACCTGCGAGCCCCGCAGCGTGCCGGTCAGGTTGGTCTCCATGATCGCGTCCCAGTCCGCGTCGGCCATGTCGAGCGTCGGCACACGCTTGGTGCGGCCGGCGCAGTTGACCAGGATGTCGACCTTGCCGAAAGCGGCGACCACCTGCGCCAGCAACGACTCGAGCGCGGGGCGCTCGGTGACGTCGGTCGGCACGCGCAGCGTCCGGCGGCCGCGTGCCTCGACCTCGGCGGCGGTTTCCTCGACCTGCTGCTTGCGCCGGGAGGTCGACACCACGTCGGCGCCGGCGTCGGCCAGGCCCTTGGTGAGAGCCAGGCCGATGCCCGAGGTTCCGCCCAGCACCACCGCCACCCGGCCGTCCAACCGCAGCATCGCCGCTCCCGTCGAGTTCGCGGCCGTCATCGGGACAACGGCTCGGGACTGCGGCGCTCGTCCTCCAGCGCCTGCGCCTGGCGCGCGAGGTCCAGGTGTTCCCCCATCTCGCGACGCGCGCGGTCTGGGTCCTTGGCGCGCACCGCCTGATAGATCCTTCGATGCATCTCTGCGGACTCCTTGAGGTCTGTGGCGCGCTCGACCGTGAGCCGCCGTGTTTCGAAGACGAGCTGCGAGACGGTGTCGATCAGCGTCGCCAGCACCGGGTTCTGCGAGCCGGCGGCGACGGCGCGATGGAACGCAACGTCGTGGCGCAGGAACTCCACCGGCTGGTCGAGGTTTGCGAACATGCTGGCCACTTCCTCGGCCATCGCCGCCATCTGCTCGCCGGTGGCGCGGCTGGCGGCCAGCGCCGCGGTGGACACCTCGAGCACGCGGCGCGCCTCGAACATCTGGTCGCGCGAGAAGCCGTGCAGCGCCGCCAGGAAACGCAGCGGCGCTTCGCCCAACCGCGGCGGACCGTCGGCGATGAAGGTCCCGGCGCCCTGGCGGGCCTCGACCACGCCCATCGCCTGCAACGATCGCAGGCCGGAGCGCAGCGAAGGCCGGCTGACGCCGATCGTCTGTGCCAGCTCCCGTTCCGGGGGCAACTGATCGCCGGGGCGCAGGCTTCCGGCTTCGATCAAGAGCCGCACGTGTTCCACGACCTGCGCGCCGACCGTGGTGTCGGGCGCGATCCCAGAGGTCCGACCTTTAGCAACGGACATGCTGAATTGGTTCGGCCTTGAGTACCACCGCGCGCCGCAGGCTGTCAAGTGAAATGCGTTTCGCATGCGGCTCGGCTGAAAGCCTTCAGCGAGTTGTGGGGCAGGGTCCTCGTGGCCGGCTCGTCGATTGGTTACACCAATGTTCGGAAAAAGTCGCCGACAGCACCGGCTTGCTTTACCAACTGTGCAGCGTGCCGTCTTCCTTGCGATTGACGGGCAGCGAGGCCCGCTCGTAGGGGAAGCGCTCGGCGAGCGCCTCGTCGATCTCCACGCCCAGCCCCGGAGCGTCCCCAGGGTGCAGCGAGCCCCGCTCGAAGCGGTAGCGATGCGGGAACACGCGGTCCGTCTCCTGGGAGTGGGGCATGTACTCCTGGATGCCGAAGTTGTGGATCGCCAGGTCGAAGTGCAGCGCCGCGGCCATGCAGACGGGCGACAGGTCGGTGGCTCCGTGGCAGCCGGTGCGGACGTGATACAGCTCCGCCAGATGGGCGATCTTGCGCAGCGGACTGATTCCGCCGGCGTGCACGACGCTCGCCCGAACGTAGTCGATCAGTTGCTCCTGGATCAGCTGTTGGCAGTCGAAGATGCTGTTGAAGACCTCGCCGACCGCGAGAGGCGTCGTGGTGTGTCGGCGAATCAGCCGGAAGCCTTCCTGCAACTCGGCGGGCACGGCGTCTTCGAGCCAGAAGAGATGGAAGGGCTCGAGCTCCTTGCCGAGACGCGCCGCTTCGATCGGGGTCAGCCGGTGATGCGCGTCGTGCAGCAGATGGACGTCCGGGCCGAACTCCTTTCGGAGGCGCGCGAAAAGCGACGGCAGGAAGTTCAAGTAGCGCTCGCTGCTCCACACGTTCTCGGGAGGCAGGCCTTTCTCGGCCGGCTCGTAGTGGTCTCCGCCATGCCCGACGCCGTAGGTCGACTGGAGCCCCGGTATGCCCGACTGGGCTCGGATCGCGCGATAGCCGAGCGCCGCGCAGCGGGCCACGGCGCTTACGGTTTCCTCGGTGTCGTTTCCGTTGGCGTGGGCGTAGACCATCACCGCCTCGCGCGACGCGCCGCCCAGCAGGCGATACACCGGCATGTTGGCGGCCTTGCCGAGGATGTCCCAGAGAGCGGTGTCGACCGCGCCGATCGCGGCCATCGTGACCGGTCCGCGCCGCCAGTAGGCGCCTTTGTAGAGATACTGCCAGGTGTCTTCGAGGCGCCGCGCGTCGCGGCCGATCAGCAGTGGCACGACGTGATCCTTCAGATAGCTGGCGACCGCCAGCTCGCGCCCGTTGAGCGTTGCGTCGCCGAGGCCGTGGAGGCCGTCCTCGGTCACGAGCTTCAGCGTGACGAAGTTGCGGCCCGGCGAACACACGATGACCTTGGCGTCGACGATCTTCAACGTCGCTCCTGGCGCGTGCGGCTCAACGCGGCGCGCGGCGCTCGGCGATCCGAGGCTCGCCGCGCCGAGCCAGCGCCATGCCCTCGGTCGTGACGAAGTACTTGGCGAGCATGTTCGGGCGCTCCCAGGCCGGCAGCGAGCGCCGGTCGCGGACGTACTGCAGGAAGCGCTGGGCGACCTGGCCGAAGTGGTCTTCGTGGCTGATCCGCAGCGCGTCGGGCACCTGGATCCGGATCTCCGAACCCGCGTCCGTGGCGCTGGTTCCGGGATAGCGCCCGCGCACGCGCTCCAGCGTGGCGTTGACCGCGGCCAGCAACGCGCTCTTGTCGGCGGGGTTCGCGGGCACGACGTAGAGCTCGGTGCGGTAGCGTTCCGGCTTGCCCTGGCGCACCTCGATGCGCGCCCGCGAGCCGCGATAGAACGCGAAGTGGGTGTCGCCGGCGCCCGCCGGCGGCTCCCAGTCCCAGATCACGTTCAGACTCACGTGGACGCCGCGCAGCGAGTAGCTGACGAGGCCGTTGCAGAAATACTGCAGCACGCCGTCTGTCACGCCCGCTGCGAGCTCCGTTGGGAACGGGACACCCGTGACGGATCGGAACTCGGCCTCCGGGATCGGCGTCGCCCAGCGCTGGGCGGCCAGAACCCGCGCGTCCTTCTTGTAGTCGAGCGCCTGGTCGGGATGGAGCGTCCACTGTACGAGATCCACCAGATGCGTCCCGATGTCATTGACGCCTTCGCCCTGTAGCGCCGCGTCGAAGAACCACGCCGGCCGCATGTTCGGAACGCCATCCACGACCTTCTTCAGGTGGTGCACGCTCTCCATGTACACGGCGGGCTCCGCCTGCGTTCCGGGAAGCTGCGTGCCGAACACGGCGCGGTCGTTCACCAGCTCGCGCTGCAGCTCGGAGCTGACTTCGTAGCGTTCGGTCATGATGTCGAGCGCCACCAGCCCCTTGGTCTCGGCGGTCGCGAGCGCCTTGTCGAGCCGTGGCATGTCCGAGGCGTCCAGGATCCATGGCTTGTCGACGAGCGCGTGGACGCCCGCGTCCAGAGAGGCCTGCAGCCGCTCGATCTTGCCGCGGTTCTTGCCGGAGAGCACGACCGCGTTGCCCGGCTTCTCCTTCAGCATCCGTTCCAGGAAATCGGGGCCGGTGTGGGCTTCGACCTGCCAGGCGGTCGGCGCGTTTCGGCGTGTGTTGAAACGGGTGATCCGCGTCAGGTGGTCGAGCAGGTCGGGTCCGAGCGGCGCATACACGTCCACCTTCCTCGACACCCCAGCTTGCGTCTCCCTCAGGACCAGGGCGGCGTGGAAGTGTCCCGGGTCGAGGGTCATGAAGCGAACCTCTTGCGGTTCCGCCGACTCAGCCGGCATCCGCAAACTCACGCTGCCCAGACCCAGAAGCACGCTTGCCGCGCACAGACTCCTCCTCATGGTTCGAGCTCCTTCGCGGATCTTAACCGCATGCCAGAATGCGCTGGTGCGGCGCGCTTTCCAGGAGGCTCGAGCCATGAGACATGCGGCGGTCGCGGCCGTGTTGCTGCTTCCGATCATCGGCGCGCACGGCGCCGAGCCCCGGAGCGATGCCGAGCGCTTCTGGGGGAATTGGCGTGGGCCTCGCATGGACGGCATCGCGCTCTCGGGCAACCCTCCGATCGAGTGGTCGGAGACGAAGAACGTGCGCTGGAAGGTGGCGCTGCCGGGTCTGGGCTCCTCGACGCCCGTGATCTGGAAAGACCGCCTCTACGTCCTGGCCGCGATCCCCGCGGGCGCGACCGAGCCTGCGCCGGCGCCGCGTGAGGCGCCGCCCGAGGGACAAGCCAGCCGGCGCGGTGGCCGCGCCACGGAGCCGCTGGTCGCGCACGAGTTCAGCGTGTTCGCGATCAATCGCGGGGACGGCAGCGTCGCCTGGAAGCGCGTCGCGCGGAAGGAACTGCCCCACGAGGGCAAGCAGGCGAACAACAGCTTCGCCTCGGCCTCCGCGATCGTCGACGGAGCTCACGTGATCGCCTACTTCGGGTCGCGCGGCCTCTTCTGCTACGACCTCGAGGGTCGGCTGGTGTGGGAGAAGGACCTCGGCGACATGCAGACGCGCAACGGCTTCGGCGAGGGCGCCTCTCCCGCGCTTTACGGCGACACGCTCGTCGTCATCTGGGATCACGAGGGCCAGGACTTCGTCGTCGCCCTGGACAAGAAGACCGGCAAGGAGCTGTGGCGGCGCGACCGCGACGAGCCGACCACGTGGACGACGCCGCTGATCGTGGAGCACGGCGGCCGGCGGCAGGTCATCACCTCCGGCACCAACCGGGTGAAGAGCTATGACCTCCAGACGGGCGAGCTGGTTTGGGAGGCCCCGGGGCTGACGCCGAATGCGATCCCGACGCCGATCGAGTCGCAGGGGGTCGTATACGTGACGTCGGGCTTTCGCGGGAACGCCGCGCGCGCGATCCGGCTGGCCGGCGCCAAGGGTGACCTGACGGGCACGCCGGCGATCCTGTGGGAGACCGACCGCGACACGCCTTACGTTCCCTCGCCGCTTTTGTACCAGGGCGTCTTCTACCTGGTGAAGAGCAATGCGGGCGTCCTGTCGGCCCTCGACGCGGCGACCGGAAAGACACTCTACGGACCGCAGCGGCTCGACGGCATTTCCGAGATCTACGCGTCCCCGCTCGGCGCCGCCGGCCGTGTCTACGTCGTCGGCCGGGACGGCAACGCCTTCGTGCTCGAAGCCGGCCGCGAGTACAAGGTCCTGGCGAAGAGCACGCTGGACGACGGCTTCGACGCCTCGCCGGTCGTCGTCGACGACGAGCTGTACCTCAGGGGATACCGACACCTGTACCGGATCTCCAAACCGTAGATTCTTGCGTCGTCTCGCCCTCGCGCTGGCGGCGCTCTCGTGCTCGGCTTCGATCTGGGCCGACACGCTGCCCGGCGCCGCTCCGTTCGACGCCGCGCTCGAGTCTCGGCTCAGGTCGGCGCGGCAGGGGCGCACGCCGAGCTACCGGCCGCGCACGCGCCACCTCGAGAAGGACGGCGCGCCGAAATACACCAACCGCCTTCTCCTCGAGTCGAGCCCCTACCTGCTCCAGCACGCCCACAACCCGGTGAACTGGTTCCCCTGGGGCGACGCGGCCTTCGAGGCGGCGCGCCGCCAGGGCCGCCCGGTGCTGCTCTCCGTGGGCTACTCCACCTGTCACTGGTGTCACGTGATGGAGGAAGAGTCGTTCGAGGACGAAGAGATCGCGCGCGCCCTGAACCAGGGCTACGTGGCGATCAAGGTGGACCGCGAGGAGCGGCCCGACGTGGACGCGGTGTACATGAGCGCGGTCCAGGCGCTGACGGAACGCGGCGGCTGGCCGATGACCGTGTGGCTGACAGCCGAGCGCGAGCCCTTCTTCGGCGGGACGTATTTCCCGCCGCGCGACGGCGAGCGCGGCGTGCGCCGGGGGTTGCTGAGCCTGCTCCGCCAAATGAAAGAAGCGCACGCCGAGCAAGGCGAGCGTGTGGCCGAAACGGCTCGGAGCCTGGTCGCGGCCGTCCGCGACGATCTCGCGCCCAACGCCGCCGGCGAGGGGCTACCGGACGCGGCCGTTCTGCGAGCCGCCGTCGCTTTCTACGGGGACACCTACGATGCCGAATCGGGCGGCGTCAAGGGCGCGTCCAAGTTCCCGAGCAGCCTGCCGGTCCGCTTCCTGTTGCGCTACCACCGTCGCACGGGGGATCGCCACGCGTTGGAGATGGCCACGCGCACGCTGGAGAAGATGGCCGCGGGCGGAATCCACGACCAGGTCGGAGGCGGCTTCCATCGCTACACCGTTGACGCGCGCTGGCGCGTGCCGCACTTCGAGAAGATGCTCTACGACAACGCGCTGCTCGCGGTCGCTTACCTGGAGGGCTACCAGGCGAGCGGGCGCCAGGAGTTCGCCCGAGTCGCCCGCGAGATCCTGCGCTACGTCGCGCGCGACATGACCTCGCCCGCGGGGGCCTTCTACTCGGCGACCGATGCCGACAGCCTGGCGCCCAGCGGGCAGCGCGAGGAAGGCCGCTTCTTCACCTGGACGCCCGAGGAGATCCGAGCCGCCCTCGCGCCTGCTTCGGCGCGGCTGGTAGAGGCTGTGTACGCGGTCACGCCGGCCGGCAACCTCGAGGGCCGCAGCGTCCTCGGTGCGGAGCGGCCGCTCCGCGAGGTCGCGCTCGAGCTGGGCATGACGCAGCAAGCCGCGCGCGCCGCCCTCGACGAGTCGCGCGCGCTGCTGCTCGCGGCGCGCGCCCGGCGTCCGCCACCGCTGCGCGACGAGAAGATCCTGGCCGCCTGGAACGGCCTGATGATCGGCGCCTTCGCGCGCGCGGCTCTGACGCTCGACGAGCCACGCTACGCCGCGCAGGCAGGGCGCGCCGCGTCGTTCGTCTTGACGAAGATGCGCGAGCGCGGCCGGCTGCTGCGCAGCTACAGCGACGGACGGGCCCGCCACAACGCCTACCTCGAAGACTACGCGTTCCTGATCTCGGGGCTGCTCGACCTCTACGAGGCCACGGGAGCGCCACGCTGGCTCCGGGAAGCGTTAGCACTCGACCAGATGCTGGAGCGCCACCACGAGGACCCAGCGAGCGGCGGCTACTTCACCACCAGCGACGATCACGAGCGGTTGCTGGCGCGGGCCAAGCCCGCCCACGACGGCGCCGAACCGTCCGGCAACTCGGTCCAGGCGCTGAACCTGCTGCGGCTGCACGAGCTGACCGGCGAGGACCGCTACCGCCGGCGCGCCGAGCGGACGCTAAGGGCCTTCTCGGGCCGACTCGCGCAGGCGCCCGATGCGCTCCGGGAGATGCTGCTGGCGGCCGATTTCCAGCTCGACACGCCGAAGCAGGTCGTGATCGTGGCGGCTTCCGCCCGCGAGCAGGCGCAGCCGCTGCTCGCGAAGCTCCGCTCGGCCTTCATCCCCAACCGAGTGCTGGTCGTGGCGACCGAGGGCGAGGACCTGAAGTCGCAGGCGCGTCTTCTGCCGCTGCTCGAAGGCAAAGTGGCGCGCGCCGGCGGTGCGACCGCCTACGTGTGCGAGCGCAGGGTTTGCGAGCGTCCCACCTCGGACCCGGATGTCTTTGCCGCGCAGATCGCGAAGACCGAGCCGCTCCCCACGCTGTCGACTCCGGCAGACCGGGCGCTCGCGTACTTGATGCAGGAGGTTCCCGCCTGGCGTGACAAGAACGGCTGCGGCTCGTGCCACAACAACGGCGACGGCGCACGTGCGCTGTTCCAAGCCCGCAAGCTCGGCTACGCCGTTCCGGACCAAGCCGTCGCGAACAGCAAGCAGTGGCTGCTCGATCCCCTGGAGTGGGAGCGAGCGCCCGGCGAGCCGGGTACGAGCGACAAGAAGCTGGCGCGGATCCAGTTCGGGGCGGCCACGCTCGCGGCCTTCGACGCCGCGGCGATCGATGACCGCCGCCTGCTGCTCCAGGTTGCGGCGAAGCTGGCGAGCGACCAGGACGAAGACGGCGCCTGGCGCATCGCCCAGCAGACGTCGCTCGGCTCGCCGGTCGCCTACGGGCCGTTCGTGGCGACCTGGCTGGCAAGACGGACGCTCGCCGCGGCCGATCGCGAGCGCTTCGCTGGCGAGGTCGCGCGGGCGGAGGCCTTCTTCGTCGCCAACCCGGCGAAGAACGTCATGGACGCCGCCGCCTCTGCGCTGGCTCTGGCCGACGCTACGTCGGCGGCGGCGCTGGCATGTCGGCAGGAGGCGCTCGAGCTATTGCTGAGGGCGCAGACTGGAGATGGAGGCTGGGGGCCCTACGCCGCCTCCGCGCCCGAGGTGTTCGACACGGCGCTGGCGCTGCTGGCGCTGGCGAAAGCCGAGGGCTCGCACCCGCAGCCGATCGGCAGAGGACGGGACTACTTGACCCGCACGCAGCTCGAGAGCGGCGGCTGGAAAGAGACGACGCGTCCGTCCGGCTACCAAAGCTACGCGCAGCACATCTCGACCACGGCATGGGCGACGCTCGCGCTGCTCGAGACGGGCGCCCGGCGTCGCTGAGAACCGCCGGAGCCGTCGGCGTGAGCACGCTTGCCGAAGGCTTCCCTGTGCATCACAATGATGCATCGATGATGCATGTGGGGTGCGAGTGAAACCGATCACGTTGCGAAACGTGCCGCCGCCGGTGGCACGGGCGATAAAAGAGAGGGCCAAGCGGGAGAGCCTCAGCCTCAACCGAGCGGTCGTAGGGCTTCTCGAAGAGGCTACGGGCCAGCCCCGGAACAGGGCCAGGGCCCCCAAGAAAGCCCTTCACCACGACCTCGACAAGTTCTCGGGCTCCTGGACGAAGCAAGAGGCGGACGAGTTCGAACTAAGCCTGAAGGAGCAGCGCAAGGTCAATCCGAAGGACTGGGAATGACCGACACGCTGCTGGATACCTCGGCGTACTCCGCGCTGATGCGAGGCCATCCTCTCGTGAAACAGAGCCTGCGCGAGGTCCGGACCGTGTACATGAGCGTCGTCGTCCTTGGCGAACTGCGAGCAGGTTTTCGCAAGGGACGACGGCCGGCCGAAAACGAGGACCTGCTGCGGCGCTTTCTCGCCGAGCCTCGCGTTCAAGTCCTGCCGGTCGACGAAGAGACCTCGGTCCGCTACGCCGTGATTCGATACGACCTCGAACGGCGAGGCAGGGCGCTCTCCCTCAATGACGTCTGGATCGCCGCCACCGCTTTCCAGCACGGGTTGCGGATCCTCACGGCAGACGCCGATTTTCGGGAGATTCCACAGGTCCTCGTGGACCAGCTCGACTCGCAGGCCCGCTGAGCTGCCCGAGAGGCGCCCCGCTACTGCGACATGCCGCGCGCCGCGATCGGCCAGATCGCCTCGACGCGATCGCCGCGCAGGCAGTGGATCCGATCGTACAGGTTCACCGACGGGTCGCAGTGCGGCACGATGAACTCGATCCGGTCCCCCAGCTTGACGTCGACCTGCGCCTTGGTGAGGTCGAGCCGCCCGTGTTCGTCGCCCGCCCACGCATACGGGACGCCTTCGAGCGCCTTCGCCACGGGCGTGAACGGCCGGTCCGTCGAGAACGCCTTGTACCCGCCGTCGACGATCGCCGCGTCGGCGCGGCGTGACACCACCGTAGTGATCACGGTCAGCGAGTTCCGGAAGTCCTGGTAGTTGGGACCGTCCTGGCCGCCGATGCGGTTGTAGTCGGTGTCCATGAACATGAAGCTGCCGGGCTGCAGCTCGCTGACGCCGTCGAGCTCGGAGTCGATGTTGTAGGTCCCGGTCGACCCGCACGAGAGCAACTTGCAGGGCAGCCCGGCGCGCTCGAATGCCTGCCGGGTCTCCACGGCCTTCGCCATCGACGCCTGGGACCGCGCTTTGCGCGCGTCGAAGCCCAGGATGTGTGCGGCGCCGCCGTCGTACGCCTGGATTCCGGCCAGCCGCAGGTTCTTCAGCGAATCGATCGTCTTCGCCAGCTCGACCGCGGGCTCTCCGATCGCGATGCCGGTGCGCCCGTACAGCAGGTCCACGGCGACGTTGACGACGACGGGCGACTTGCCCTTCACGGCCGCCGCCGCCGCGTCCAGGTCGCGAACGGCCTGCGCGGCGTCGGCGACGAAGATCGTGTCCGGGTGCTTGGCGGCGAGCGCGGCGGCGCGTTCGATCTTGCGGCGCCCCACAACCTGTGTGGTCACGAGCAACCCCGTCAGGCCGTGCGCCGCGAACACCTCGGCCTCGCTCAGCTTGGCCGCGCAGTGGCCGATTGCCCCGGCGCGCGTCAGGGCGCGGCCGATCTCCGGGCACTTGTGGGTCTTGCCGTGCGGGCGGAACGCCTTGCCGCGAGCCTTCAGGTGGGCCGCCATTCTCGCGACGTTCCACTCGAAAGCGTCGAGATCGAGCAGCAACGCGGGCGTCGGGATCTCGTCTCGCGTCGCCGGTCGTTCCCAGCCGTCGGGGCCGGTGATTCCAGCGATCTCTGATTCAGTGGAGCTGCGACGCGGCTTCACGAGCAGCGCCGGCGCCGATGCGGCAGCGAGAAAACCACGCCTGCTGAGCATGCCGACTCTCCTTGCGCTGGAGTATAGGCGCTTACTCGACCTTGAACCGCAGGCTCTCGGTGGTGTTCAGCACCCGGTCCTCGACGCGTTCGAAGACGTCGACCTCGAACGGCCGGAGGAGCGAGTTGCCCGCCAGGTCTTCGAGGATCGTGGCGACGCGCAGCGTGTAGTCGCCGGCTTTCCAGGGATCGCGTGGCGTGAGGCGCCAGCGCGTCTCGTTCGCGTCGATCGAGGTGGCGCCGTGGACCCGCGCTCCGGAGGCGTCGAAGACCTCGAGGACGTGCTCGAGCAGCGCGCGGTCGAGCGGCTCGGGAAAGGTGACGCTCAGCGGGTCCCGCGTTCCGGACTTGGGCGGCGCCAGCCGCCACGCGCTCGTCTTCGGCGGATCATGGTCCGGCGGGCCGACGCGAAACGGCTTGCGCGTCTCGCGGGCCAGGGCATTCCCATGCGCGTCGGGCCACTCGCGGTCGATCACCAGCGTATACGTGGCGCCGGCTCGCAGCGGCGTGCCGACCTCGTCGTGCGGAAGCAGGTCGCGCTTGACGCGGCCGGGATCGAACAACAGCGTCAGCCGCCGACTTTCGCGGTCCCACAGCTCCTGGTCGATCTCGAGGAACGGCAGCTCGACCTTTCGGCCGCTGTCGTCGAGCAGGCGGATGCGCCGATACGCCTCGCCGCGGCTCATCGGCGCGGAGAAGTTGAGATACAGCTTCAGCAGGTTTTCGGGAAGCGCGTCGGCCGAGGGGTCGATGCGTTCGACGACGGTCGCCGGCCAGGCGGGCGCGGCGTCGATGCCAAAGACCTCGATCAGCGGAGCCACGAGCTTCGGCTCGCTGTACACCGCCCGATAGCGCAGTCCGGGCTCGAGACCGAAGCGCGGCCTGAAGAGCAGCATGTCGCCCTGCCGCGAGGCGGTGCCCAGGAGCGGCGGCAACGGAGACGCGCCATCCATGAACACCAGCAGCGTGGCCCCTGGCGGCGCGGGCCGAGCCCGGAACACGCCGTCCACGAGAGTGATCGCGGGCCCGGTTGCGGCCGCGTACGTCGCGCCGGCCAGGAGCGCCAGCGCGACGGCTCTACGAACCATCCCGGCTTACGGCAGGGCGATGGTCTTGAGCTCGAGCGCTCCGTTCTCGGCGCGGGCCAGGATCAGCGCGTTGCCGTCGTCGAGCTTGTCGAGCTGCTCGACGCCCTTCCAGTCGGCGAGCGTCTCGTACGCCAGCCCCTTGGTGTCGCCCACGCGCTCGGTGATCGCCTCGTAGGCTTCGATGCCCTTGGTGGACATCTTCATGACGCCGCGGCTGGAGTTGCTCATCAGCACGAACTCGCCGCCGTCCTTCTTGTAGACGATCATGTCCAGCGGGCGATTGCGGTTGCCGAGCTCGGCGATCGTCGTCCCCACCAGCTTCGACCCCGGCTTCAGGTCCTTGACCGGGAACTTCACGAGCGGCGTGCACGTGTAGGCGGCCAGCAGGTGCGCCTCCTTCTTGATCTCGTAGGGCACGAAGGTGCGGACCGGCGAGCGCGTCTCCCATTGGCCGTGAGCGCCGTGGTAGATCTCGACGCTGGTGCCGGCGTCGGACGCCGCGAACGGGAAGGGCACCGAGCGCAGCTTCGAGGCGAACTCCTCGTTGGACAGACCGGCCAGGAACACCTTGCCGTCGACGTAGTGGATGTCGGTGATCGCCTCGACGCGCAGGCTGTTGCCGCGCCCGTCCTTCGCGTCGGCCGCCGGCGCGTTGGCCAGGCTGACCTTGGCGTGCTTGATCGGGTCCAGCGACAGCTCCTCGATCTTGCCAGCCGTGTCCACGCGCAGGATCACCGGCGTCGCGTCGGGGCCGCGGCCGCGCGACACGGACAGGTAGGCCTTCCGCGAGATCGGGTTCACGAGCATGTCGTTGATCGCGACCTGGTCCGGCGCCGTGCCCAGCATCGCCGCGACTTTCTCCTGAAGGCCGCTGACGTTGATCTTGCCGGTCCCGGGTGTCCGGTCTCCGGTGTCGAGCGCCCAGAGTGTCGCGCCCAGCGTGTCGCCCACGAACAAGATGCCGTCGGGTCCAAAGGCGAGCGGACCGGCGAACGCGAGCGCGGCCTTCCCTGGCTTGAGGCTGGTACCCGGGTCAGTGGCGGCAGCGGCCGCGACAATCGCAAACAGCAGCGTGAGAGCTGGCACTTGTTCCTCCTAATCGCCCGTGGTTTCCGGAAGAGCTCAGTGGATCAGACACCGAACGCCCTCCCGGGTCAACATGCTCTTCGAGGGCATTTCGGGAAGAGCTCGCCAGAACCTGTTCCAGAACTGGCAAAATGGCCGCGCATGGTGGGACGACCCAGACGTCCGCAGACCGGAACCCTGAGTTGATCCGACGCTTCTTGGCCTCGCAGCAGGCCGGGCTCGTCCTCGTCATCTTCTTTCTCGGCCTGATCCTGACGCTGTTCGCGGGAAGCCACCCGGATCGCGAGTCCGGCGCTCTCGTCAACAACTTCCTGAACTCGCACACGCTGATCCAGACCGCCACCGACGCCAGCTTCTTCGCGATCATGGCGGTGGGGGCCACGCTGGTGATCATCTCGGGCGGCATCGATCTATCGGTCGGGTCGATCTACGCGCTGGCCGGCGTCGCGATGGCAATGTGCCTGCGCGGCCTCGGATCGATGGACGCTCCGCTCACGATCCTGCTCGGCTTCGCCGTGTGCCTCGGCGTCGGCCTGCTGTGCGGCGTCCTGAACGGGGTGATGGTGGTGGGTCTCGGCGTGCATCCGTTCATCATCACGCTCGGAACGATGTGGATCCTGCGTGGGATCGCGTTCGTGATGAGCAAGGCCGAGAGCATCCTGGTGCCGAAGGCGCTCTTGGGATTCGCCAAGGCTTCGCTCGGTCTCAGCGAGTCGTTGTATCCGGTTCCGATGCTCACGATGCTGCTGGTGGCCGCGGCCGGCGCCGTCTACCTGACGCACACGGTGATGGGACGCCACGTCTTCGCGGTGGGCGGCAACCCGGAGGCCAGCCGCTTCTCCGGCCTCCGGCTCGGCCGGATCCAGATCGGCGTGTTCGCGATCTCGGGCGTCTTGGCCGGTCTCGCGGCGTTCCTGGGGGCGAGCTTCTACGGCTCGGCTTCGTGCGGCGACGCGACCGGCTACGAGCTGTACGTGATCGCGTCGGCCGTGGTGGGCGGAGCCAGCCTGCTGGGCGGCAAGGGCAGCGCGATCAGCGCGACGCTGGGCGCGCTGCTGATCGTCCTGATCCGCCAATCGATCCGCACGCTGCGCTTCGACCAGAACTACGAGTGGATCATCATCGGCTGCGCCATCATCGTGGCGGTGGTGCTCGACCAGGGCAACGCGCGCCTCGCGACGCGGCGACTGGCGCGGCAGGCGGCGCGAGCCTGATTCGGCTTCGGGAATGAAACGGAGGATCGACCTATGAGGATGGGAATTCCGGGGATCAAGAGCCTGGCGGTCGTGGCGCTGGCCGCGCTCGTCTGCGCGTGCGGCGGCTCGCCGCAGCCGGCCCCAGCAGCGCGTCCGTTCAAGATCGCGATGATCGCCAAGAGCTCGACCAACCCGGTATTCCTGGCGGCGCGGACTGGCGCCGAGGCCGCCGCCAAGGAGCTGACGCAGAAACACGGCGTCAGCGTCGAGATCGCGTGGCTCACGCCGCCGATGGAAGACGGCCAGGTCCAGGCGCAGCGCATCGCGCAGGCGGTCAACGAAGGCGCCAGCGCGATCTTGTTGTCGTGCTCGGATGCCGGGAAACTGAACGGCGCCATCGACGATGCCGTCGGCCGGGGCGTTCCCGTGATGACGTTCGACAGCGACGCGCCCGAGTCGAAGCGCTTCGCGTTCTACGGCGTCGACGACGTGAAGTCCGGCGAGGCGGTGATGGTCGAGCTGGCTCAGCAGCTGGGCGGCAAGGGCAACGTCGCGATCCTGGCGGGGAACCAGAACGCACCCAATCTGCGCAAGCGGGTGTTGGGCGTGAAGCAGGAAGCCGCCAAGAGCCCGGGCATCAAGATCGTGGACACGTTCTTCCACCTCGAGACGCCGCAGGACGCCGCCGCCGAGGTGATCCGCGTCCAGAACGCGTACCCGGAGATCCAGGGCTGGGCGATGATCGGCGGCTGGCCGCTGTTCACGCCGACGTTGCTCGAGGACCTCGACCCGAAGAAGGTCAAGATCGTGGCCGTGGACGGTCTGCCGCCGATGTTGCCGTACGTGGAGAAGGGCCTTGCGCCAGTGCTGCTGGCGCAGCCGGTGTATCTGTGGGGCCACGTGTCGGTGAACAAGATCTTCGACAAGGTGCAGTTGAAGCAGGACGTCCCGGTGTTGATCCCGATGGAGCTCGTCAAGGTGACCAAACAGAGCCTGGGCAGGTGGGCCCGCCAGCTCAAGGAGTGGCAGTTCACGGACGTCCAGGAGGAGTACCTGAAGCTGCCGTGAACGCGACCCTTCCAGCGCTGCGCTTCGAGAACGTCAGCAAGAGCTTCCCCGGCGTCCGGGCGCTTCGCGACGTGACGTTCGCGGTCCAGGCCGGAACCTGCCACGCGCTCGTCGGCGAGAACGGCGCCGGCAAGAGCACGCTCGGCAAGCTCTTGGCCGGCATTCATGCGCCGGACACTGGACAGATCTTCGTGTTCGGCGCGCCGGTGCGCTTCGCTGGACCGCGCGAGGCGCTGGCGGCCGGCGTCGGCATGGTGCATCAGGAGCTGTCCTTTTGCGAGAACCTGTCGGTCGGCGAGAACTTGTGCCTGAGCGCCCTGCCCGCTCACCGCGGCTTCGTGTCGCGCCGCGAGATCCACCGCCTCGCCGAAGAGCGGCTGGCGTCGATCGACGCCAGGCTCGACGTCCGGCAGCGCGTCTCGGAGCTGACGCCCGGGCAACAGCAGCTGCTGCAGATCGCGGCGGCCGTCTCGAGCGGCGCCCGCATCATCGTCTTCGACGAGCCGACCTCGAGCCTGTCGCAGGCCGAGGCCGAGCGCCTGTACAACCTGATCGCGCGGCTCGAGCAGCGCGGGGTCACGTCGATCTACGTGTCGCACAGGTTGGAAGAGATCTTTCGACTCTGCGACGACGTGACCGTGTTGCGCGATGGCCAGCACGTGGCCACCCGAAGAGCGGCCTCGTTCGACTCGGCGACGCTGATCGAGATGATGATCGGCCGCCGCGTGGAGGAATATTTTCCGGCGCACGTGAAGGCCGAGTCCAGCCGCGAGCTGTTGAGCGTTCGCGGTCTCACGAGCCCAGGACGATTCCGCGACGTGTCGTTCGTGCTGCATGCCGGCGAGGTCCTGGGTTTCGCGGGCCTGGTCGGCTCTGGCCGCTCCGAAATCGCCCAGGCGCTCTTCGGCCTCGACCCGAACGCGACAGGAGAGATCCAGATCGAAGGTCGCCCGGTCCAGATCCACTCGCCCAGCGAGGCGATGGCGCTCGGCATCGGTCTGGTTCCCGAGGATCGCAAGAAGCAGGGTTTGGTGCTGTCGCTGAGCGCCCTTTCGAACACGACGCTGCCGATACTCGAGCGCGTTTCGCGGTTCCACGTTCTTCGCCATGCCGCTGAGCGCGCCCTGGGCCAGGAGTACTTCGACCGTTTGCGCGTGCGTGCGCCGCGGCTCGACAGCTTGGCCGCGGGTCTCTCGGGCGGCAACCAGCAAAAACTCGTGCTCGCGAAGTGGCTCGCCGGCCGCTGCCGGATCCTGATCCTGGACGAGCCGACGCGCGGCGTGGACGTGGGCGCCAAGGCCGAGATCCACGCGCTGATCGACGCGCTGTGCGCCGAGGGCCACGGCGTCCTGCTCATCTCGAGCGAGATGCCGGAGGTCCTGAACCTGTCGACGCGGCTGCTGGTCCTTCGCGAGGGGCGAATCGCGGGGGAACTGCCACGCGCGCAGGCGAGCCCGGACGCGGTGATGCGCTTGATGGCGGGGATCGCGGCGTGAGCCGACCGAACGGGCCACACCGGCGCTACAACCCGCTGCTCGACGAGTGGGTGCTGTGCTCGCCGCAGCGCCTCGAGCGGCCGTGGCAGGGTCAAACCGAGAAGGACGCCCGCGACGACTTGCCGGCCTACGATCCCGGCTGCTATCTCTGTCCGGGCAACGCGCGCGCAAACGGCGAGCGCAACCCGGCGTACGCCTCCACGTTCGCGTTCGACAACGACTTTCCCGCGTTGGTCGGAAGCGCGCCTGTGGCGGAACCGACCGACGAGCTGCTGGTCGCTCGGAGCGAAGCCGGACGCAGCCGGGTGCTGTGCTTCACGCCGCGCCACGACCTCTCGCTCGCGCGCATCAGCCACGCCGAGATTCGCAAGGTCGTCGAGCTGTGGGCGGAGGAGTCGCAGGCCTTGGCCCGCGACGGCCGGTTCGGCTACGTCCAGCTCTTCGAGAACAAGGGTGCGCTGATGGGCTGCAGCAACCCGCACCCGCACTGCCAGATCTGGGCCACGGAGCACGTGCCGACGCTGCCGGCCCGGAAGCTCGAGCGCCAGCGCGCCTACTTCGAAGCGCACGGACGAGACCTGCTCGGCGACACGTTGGCTCGCGAGCTTCGAGATAAGGAGCGCGTGGTGTGCGAGAACGCGCACTGGGTGTGTGTCGTCCCGTTCTGGGCGGTGTGGCCGTTCGAGACGATGCTGCTGCCGCGGCGCGCGCTGGGGGATCTCGCCTCGCTCACCGCGCCGGAGCGTGACGCGCTGGCCGAGATCGTGCGGCGGCTGAGCGTGCGCTATGACAACCTCTTCAACTGCTCCTTTCCCTATTCGATGGGGTGGCATCCCCGGCCCTGCGACGGCCCCGAACATCGCTACTGGCGGCTCCACGCGACGTGGCTGCCGCCGCTCCTGCGATCGGCGACCGTACGCAAGTTCCTGGTGGGCTATGAGCTGACGGCCGAGCCGCAGCGCGACCTGTCGGCTGAAGAAGCCGCAATGCGGCTTCGCGAGATTCCCGAGCGGCACTACCTCGACCGCTGAAGCGTTGGAACCGCGCCTCGCCGCCCTGGCCAAGGACAGCTTCCGAACCCGCTTCGGCGGCGACCCCGACCACGTCGCGTTTGCCCCGGGCCGCGTCAACCTGATCGGCGAGCACACCGACTACAACGCCGGCTACGTGCTGCCGATGGGGATCGGGAAGGGCGCCGCGGTGGCGTTCCGACCGCGCGCCGACCGGATGGTTCACGCGCATTCGGCCGCCTTCGGCGACGCGCCGGGTTTCGCCCTCGACGCGCTGCTGGCCCCCGCCACCGCGCGCGACTGGTCTGCCTACGTAGCCGGCGTCGCCTGGGCGCTCGGCGCGAGTGGGCGCGCCGTTCCGGGGCTCGACCTCGCCATCGCCAGCGACGTGCCGATCGGCGCGGGCCTCTCGTCCTCGGCGGCACTCGAGGTCGCGCTGGCGTGCGCCTTCGTCGCGGCCGCCGGCCTGCCCTGGGACGCGACCGAGATCGCGCCGCTCTGCCAGAAAGCCGAGAACGAGTTCGTCGGAGTGCGCTGCGGCGTGATGGACCAGTTCGCCGCGGCGGTCTCGCGGCAGGGCTGCGCCCTGCTCCTCGACTGTCGCTCGCTACGCGCCGAGTTCGTGGCGCTGCCGGCGTCGGCAGCAATCGTAGTGATGGATACCGGCGTCCGCCGCGGCCTGGCCGGGAGCGCCTACAACGACCGTCGCGCCGCGTGCGAAGCAGCGGTCGCAGCCTTGCGCGGCGTCGACAAGACCGTGCGAGCGCTGCGCGACGTTTCGCTCGACGCGCTCGAGGCCGCACGCCAGCTCATGGACGAGGTGGCGTTCCGGCGCGCGCGCCACATCGTGGTCGAGAATGTCCGTCCGGTTGCGATGGCGCAAGCGCTGCGCAAGGACGACCTCGAACGGGCCGGCGCGCTGATGAACGACTCGCACACCAGCTTGCGAGATCTCTTCGAGGTTTCCTGCGGCGAGCTCGACCTCATCTCCGACCTGGCGCGGCGCCACGCCGCCTGTTTCGGTGCGCGAATGACCGGCGCGGGTTTCGGTGGCTGCGCGGTGGCGCTCGTGGAGAGGGGCGGCGCCGACTCCTTCATGAGCGAAGTTGCGGAGGCCTACGCGCGGCAGAGTGGCCGCGAGGGATCCCTCTTCGCCTGCCGGCCGGAAGCCGGGGCGCGGCTGCTGGATTCCTCGCTACCCTGAGCCGCAGCTCGCAAGCAGCGAACCCGTGAGCCACAGGCCCCAGCACAGTAGCGCGGCGGCCGGCAGCGCCGCGAACGGGACGCCGCGGCCGCCCGGGAGCGCCAGTCGCCGGCCGTGGAGCGCATCGAGGCCGAAGGCCGCGAACGCGAACACGAAGGGCAGCCTCACGTAGTAGTACATGAGGTCGACGTAGACGAGCGCGTGCATCCCCGCTACGCAAAGGAACACCGCCAGCGGGGCCAGCAACGCCGGGTCCCGGTGGCGCAAGCCGGAGAGGACTCCGAACGCCGCGAGCAGCGTGCTCGCCGCGATCCAGCCGGAGAACGATTCCGCGAGCGTCGCCGGCCCGGCATCCTGAGCGTTTCCCGTGAAGAAGAAGGCCTGGGTCACCGACCCGCCGCGCTGGGCGTATTCGAAGGCCCGCAGCAGCACCGAGTTCATCTGCGTGCACAGGCTCGCGAAGCCGCGCGCCACGTTGCGCAGGTAGACGGCCGGGCGATCAGCCAGGTTCTGGAGCGCCGCCTGCTCGAGCGCGTGCTCCAGTTCGAACGTGAAGCGGCGATGCGTCTCGATGTCGTACTCGCTCGCGCCGGTGACGCGGGTGTAGATGGGGCGCAGCGCGGTCGGGGCGAGGTCGTACCACTGGTAGTGGTTCGGATCCATCCGCCGGTCCTGCACGGTCGAGCCCCACAGCGCGGTCCAGCCCTGCACGTGCACCAGCACGAAACGGCCGCTCACGGCGTGGTTGCGCAGCGTCCAGGGCAGGATCGGCAGCAACATCGCGAGCCCGAAGATCGCGGCGCCGCCAGCGCTCGAGCGCGCCGAGCGCGTGCGTAGCAGCAGCAGGCACAGTACGAATGCCGGCAGCGGCAGCGTCAGCGGCCGGACCAGCGCGGCGACGCCCCAGAACGCCCCGGCGAGGGCGAGCCGTCGCGGCGTCGGCTCGCCCAAGGACCAGGAGAGCAGCGCGATGCCGGCGACCAACAGGAACATGTGTAGGACATCGTAGTGGCCGATGCCCACCAGCACGACCGAGAACGGATTCAGCGCGAACAGCAGGCCCGCGCAGAGCGCGCTCGTCGTCCGCAGCCTGGTTGCCAGCCACAAGAACAGCAACGCCGCCGTCGCCGCGTGCGACAGGCCCTGGGCGAGATAGACGCCGTGCGCGGCGCGCTCCACGATCACTGGGCTGATCCCCGCCGGCTGGCCGGAAAGGAGCCTCATCACGATGGCGACGAACACGGGATAGCCGGGGGGCCGGTTGACCACCGGTTGGTCGCCGATGCCCAGAGTGCCGTGCACGTTCAGGTTCACGCCGAGGAGGAAATACTCGTCTACGAGGCCGCCCAGTGCTCCGAGCTGACGGCACGAGCTGAGCGAGTAGCCGGCAGCCGCGAGGGCGACGGACGCCACGAGCATCGCCAGGGCCCTGCGCTCGGCTGCGAACCCGTAGAATCGAACGTCTTGATGGGACACTCGATTCGAATCGTAGCGTGCCTCGCGCTCGCGGGCCCGGCGCTGGCTGCCGGGCCGCCTCTCGCCACGCCGGAACGGCTTCAGGGAGAGGCGCCGCGCATCGACGGCCTGGTGAACGACGCGGTCTGGCAGACCGCCGCCGTCTACGACGCCTTCGTCCAGCAGGAACCCAACCAGGGCGAGCCGGCCACCGAGCGGACCGAGGTGCGGCTGCTCGTGGGCAAGGACGCGGTATACGTCGGCATCGTGTGCTTCGACTCGCAGCCAGAGGGGGTAGTGGCGACCGCGATGCGGCGCGATTCCGACCTCACCCAGAGCGACTCGGTGCAAGTGCTGTTCGACACCTTCAACGACGGCCAGAACGGCTTCATCTTCGGGACCAACCCGCTCGGCATCGAATACGACGGTCAGGTCTCGGGCGAGGGCGAGACGAGCGGGTTCTCGCGGCAGCAAGGCCAGGCCGGATCGATGCGCGGCCAGATCAGCGGCTTCAACCCGAACTGGGACGGCACCTGGAGCGTGGGCGCGCGCCGGACCGAGCGCGGTTGGGAAGCCGAGATGGCGATCCCGTTCAAGACGCTGCGTTACGCGACCGGGGACGATCGCACCTGGGGCTTCAACGTGATGCGCAACATCCGGCGCAAGAACGAGCAGGTGTTCCTGGCGCTCGTCCCGCGCGGCCAGTCGATCCAGCGCGTGTCGCTCGCCGCCAAGCTCCCTGGCCTGAGCCTGCCGGGGCGGCGCGACCTGACCGCGACGCCCTACCTGGTCGGCCGCAGCACGCGCGACCTGTCGTCCTTGCCCCGGCTCGAAGACGACAGCGCCGACATCGGCGGCGAACTCAAGTGGGGGATCACGCCCCAGCTCACGCTCGACCTCACGGTCAACACCGACTTCGCGCAGGTCGAAGCCGACGACGAGCAGATCAACCTGACCCGCTACGAGCTCTTCTTCCCGGAGAAGCGGCCGTTCTTCCTCGAGAACGCGTCGATGTTCCAACTCGGCCAGCCGCAGCAGATCGACCTGTTCTTCTCGCGTCGCGTCGGCTTGTCGGCCAGAGGGCTGCCGGTCGACATCCAGGGCGGCGCCCGGCTCTCGGGCAAGATCGGGCACACCAACGTCGCGCTGCTCGACATGCAGACGGCCCGCGCCAGCGATCCGCGTTCCGGAGCCCTGGTCACGCCGGCCAGCAACTTCGGCGTGGCACGCATTCAACAGGAGCGGGGCCGCGCGAACTACGGCGCGATCCTGGTGAACAAGGTGGCGACCTCCGAGGCGGGTCCCTTCGCCCGCTTCAACCGCGCGTTCGGCGCCGACGCCACTCTACCGGTGGGCCGTTACGGCAAGCTGTTCACGTTTGCCGCGGCGACCCAGTCTCCCGATCCAGTCGGCTCCGACTGGGCCGGCCGCGCCTTCTACACGCTGACCGGCCCCGTTTGGGGCGGCCACCTCGGCGTCGGCAGGGTGGGGAAGAGCTTCGTCGCCGAGTCGGGCTTCGTGCCGCGGCGCGATTTCGTTCGTCCCGAGGCGCGGATCGCCTGGAACTCACCGCAGTTCCGTAAGCTCAGCTTCATCCGCCGCGCGACGCCGCACGTCTCCTGGAACACCTTCTACGGTCTCGACGGCACGCCCCAGACGACGTTCCTGCACGTTCACCTGACCGACTTCGCCTTGGCCAATGGCGGACGCATCTCCTGGGAATGGAACTACAACGAAGACCGCCCGCCGAGGAGCTTCGCCGTCTACCAGCCACGCGTCGGGGAACGCGTGTCGATCCCCGCGGGGTTCTATAGCTGGCACGACTCGCAGGCGATGCTGCAAAGCAACCCGAGCGCCTCGATCTTCGGCGAGTTGCGTTACAAGCGCGGCGAGTACTACGACGGTCGGCAGAACAACGTCGACGTCAGGGCGGGGGTCCGCTCGGGAGGAAAGTTCCAGGCCACGCTGCAGTACGTGCGCGAGAGCTACCAGCTTCCGGGAGGAAATTTCACGACCGAGCTGTTGCCGTTCCGCGTCAGCTGGTCCTTCACGCCGCGCATCAGCCTGCAGGCGCTGGTGCAGTACAACGGCGTCGCCTCGCAGATCGGCACCAACCTCCGTTTCGCCTGGCTGCGGCGCAGCGGGACGGGGCTCTTCGTCGTCTATAACGACCGGCACGACACCGCGCGCCTCACCCCAGAGACGGCGCTCGGCCGCTCGCTGATCGTGAAGTTCTCACGGCTCGTGGATTTCTAGCTCGAAGCGGCGGCGGTGTTTGACCCGCGCGGACCGCGTCGCTATTCTCGCAACGGCCTCAGATGAGCGTCCGATTCGGGTTCGCTCCAATGTCACGCCCCTACCTGGGTGGCCGATGATCGACACCTCGGGCCCGTCGTGGATCCGAATCAAGGCGATCGTCGCCGAGGCGATCGATCTGGCGCCCGAAGCGCGCCCGGGCTGGATCGAGCGGGCCTGCGGCGGCGATCCGGTCCTCCGGGGCGAGGTCGAGTCGCTGCTCCAAGCGCATGACAGGGCGGGGGTGTTCCTGGAGGCGCCTGCGCTCGCCTCAGCGGGCGCGGCGAAGCGCGTCGTCGAGACGACCGATTCGTCGGCCGTCGGGCACTCGTTGCCCGAACGGTTCGGCGCGTATCGAGTCCTGCGCGAGCTGGGCCGCGGTGGCATGGGTGTCGTGTATCTCGGTGCCCGCGACGATGACCGCTTCGACAAGCAGGTCGCCATCAAGGTGGTCTCCGGCGACGTGGTGCATCCGGCGGTATTCCAGCGCTTCGAGGACGAGCGTCGCATTCTCGCCTGCCTCGACCACCCCAACATCGCGCGGCTGCTCGACGCCGGCACGACCGAAGCTGGTCAGCCCTATGTGGTCATGGAGCACGCCGAAGGCGAGTCGATCGATCGTTACTGCTCGACGCGGCGGCTCGCGGTCCGCGAGCGGCTGGGTCTGTTCATGCGCGTGTGTGGCGCGGTGCAGTATTCGCATCAGCATCTGGTCGTCCATCGCGACATCAAGGCGCGCAACATCCTCGTCACGCCGGACGGCGTCCCCAAGTTGCTCGATTTCGGCATAGCGAAGCTGCTGGAGCCCGGCGGCATCGACGGCAGCAGGACGCGCACCGCCTTCCGCCTGCTCACCCCCGAGAGTGCGAGCCCGGAGCAGGTGCGCGGCGAGCCGGTCACCGTGACGACCGACGTGTACTCGCTGGGCGTGCTGCTGTACCGGTTGCTCACGGAGCGCAGCCC
>CAZVOI010000669.1:0-4749 GCA_964628275.1 uncultured Acidobacteriota bacterium
ACAGGCTTCTACATAGTGCGCTAGCTTCCGCCAATCGATCGAACCCATCGAGGGAGACGATCCACTGGCGAACCACTTCGTCAAGACAAGGCTGCCGCGCCACATCGCGGGGGACGTGTTTCTGGCGCAGAGACGGGGTGACGACGTTAGCGACGGTTTCGCGGGGAGGACGAATATGAGTCGAGCGACGCTCCGGACGGGTCTGCTGGGGATGACCCTGGCCGCCCTGGCCACCATTTTCTGCCTGGCGCCGCCTGAGGCGGGCGCCCAGGCCGTCAGCGGGACGATCCTCGGGACCGTCAAGGACACGTCGGGCGCTGTCGTGCCCGGCGCCACGGTGACGCTGACCAACACCAACACGGGTTTCAGCCGCAGCGTGGTGACCGACACCAAGGGCGAGTACAACGCCCCCTCGATCCCCACCGGGGTCTACAGCGTCGCGGCCGAGATCACTGGCTTCAAGAAGCTCTCCAAGACCAACGTGCTCGTGGGCGTCGACCAGAAGGTCCGCATCGACGTGGCCCTCGAAGTCGGCGGGATGGAAGAGATCATCGAGATCCAGGCCGAGACGCCGCTGCTCAACACCGCGTCCTCCGACCTCGGCGCGACCATCGTGGAGGAGCAGATCCGGACGCTGCCGCTCAACGGCCGCAACTTCGTGAGCCTGACGCGCATGATCCCGGGCGTCGGGCGCGGCAACGTGGGCTCCAACATCGACGGCGCCGGCAGCCTCGCGTGGCGCGCCTCGGCCTCCTTCTCCGCCAGCGGCCAGCGCGCGCGCGACAACAACTACATGCTCGACGGCGTCGACAACAACGAGACCTGGCTGCAGACGGTCGTCATCTTCCCGAGCATCGACGCGCTCGACGAGTTCAAGCTGCAGACGAGCACCTACTCGGCCGAGTTCGGCCGCTCGCTGGGCGGGGTCGTGAACATCCAGATCAAGAGCGGGACGAACGCGTACCACGGCAGCGTCTACGAGTTCATGCGCAACGACGCCTTCGACGCCAACAACTGGTTCCAGAACCGCAACGGGATCGCCAAACCCGAGTTCACGCAGCACCAGTTCGGCGGCACCATCGGCGGCCCGATCCTGAAGGACCGCACCTTCTTCTTCGCCGACTACCAGGGCTTCCGGAACAAGGCCGGGCAGACCTTCATCTCCACGGTTCCGAGCGACGCCATGAAGCAGGGCAATTTCTCGGAGCTCAATCGAATCATCTACGACCCGCTCACCGGGCAGCCCTTTCCCGGCAACATCATCCCCTCGAGCCGCTTCGACCCCGCCTCGAAGAACATCCTCGATCAGCTCTACCCGGCGGCCAACGCGGCAGGCACGCGCGCGGCGAGCGGGCAGACGATCGACAACTACCTCCGCAACCCCAACCTGGAGCGGGAGGACAACCAGTTCGACGTCAAGGTCGACCATCGGCTGACGTCGAACAACCGCTTCTTCGTGCGCTACAGCTACCAGAAGACCCACCGCCTCTTCCCCGCGACGCTGCCCCACGGTGACGCCGGCTTCAACTTCGGCGCCGGCGACGGCAACATCAAGGGCCAGGGTCTGGCCTTCAACGACACCCACACCTTCAGCCCGAACCTGCTGAACGAGTTCCGCTTCGGGTGGACCGCAATCGAGTTCCTGATGACGCCGATCGACTACGGCGAAAACCTGGCCTCGCAGGTGGGCATCCCGGGCATCAACGTCAACGACGTGACCTCGGCGATGACGCAGCTCGAGTTCCAGAACATCCGCAACCTCGGCGCCAACGACAACCAGCCGCTGATCACCAAGCAGAACGACTTCCAGATCTTCGACAACGTGACCTGGATCAACGGGCGCCACACCTTCAAGCTCGGGGGCAGCGTGACGTTCCGCTCGCGCGAGATCCTGAATGCCGACAGCATCACCGGGGTATTCGGCTTCAACAACAACCTGACTTCCAACTGCGCGGGCACGGTCACAGGCTGCACGGTCAACAGCAGCACCGGCTTCGACGTGGCGAGCTTCCTGCTGGGGTACACGACGATCAAGAACCGCAACCTGTTCGACGCCGGGACCTACACCGAGAAGCGGCCGGAGTGGTCGCTCTACGTGCAGGACGACTTCCGCGTGAGCAGCCGGCTGACCCTCAACCTCGGGCTGCGCTGGGACATCTACCGGCCTTGGGTCGAGGTGAACGACCAGCAGTCGAACTTCGACGAGCAGACCGGGCAGTTCGTCGTCGCCTCCGACGGCGCGACGATCCAGGGGACCCAGGTGGGCCGCATCCTGCAGACATACTCGAAGGGCAACCTGGGCCCGCGCTTCGGCTTCTCCTACGACGTGACGGGCGCGGGCCGCACGCTCGTCCGCGGCGGGGTCGGCATCTTCTGGAACTTCACGCCGGGCGGGACGTCCTCGTCCAAGGCGCAGAACATGCCGTTCCTGCAGTCGCTCGCGCTGACGCCCTCGCCCAACGCGAACTTCTCGACCAACCTCCGGGTCTCGGACGGGCTGCCGCCGCCGACCGGCGTCGACGTCAACAAGCCGCCCACCGGGTCCACGCGCTCGATCTTCGACATCGACTTCCGCGACGCGCACACCGTCAACTGGAACGTGAACGTGCAGCAGCAGCTCGGCAGGAACTACATGTTCGAGCTGGCCTACGTGGGCTCGCGCGGGAGCGACTACGTGGTCAAGATCGACATCAACCAGGCCCCGCCCGTGGTGGGAGTCACGGACTCGAACCGCAATCGGCCCTACATCGCGCTGTCGTCTGGGCTGCGAAGCCTGAGCCAGAGCCAGAGCATCGGCGACCTCTGGTACCACGGGCTGCTCGCCAAGGTCCAGCGCCGCTTCGCCAACGGCTTCTCGCTGCTCGGGGCCTACACCTTCGCGAAGTCGATCGACTACACCTCGGACAACGAGTCTGGCGTGACGAACAACTACGACCCGTTCAACTACCAGCGCTCCGTGTCCGACTACCACGTCCCGCACACGCTCAGCCTGAGCGGGATGTACGAGCTTCCGCTCGCCAGGGCCAAGTGGTGGGGCGGCTGGCAGACGAGCGGGATCGTCTACTGGCGCTCGGGCCGGCCTTTCACCGTCGGCCAGCAGCAGGGTGTGCTCTCGACGGCCACCGGCAACCGGCCGAACCTGGTCGGCGACCCGGTGCTCTCCGATCCCACCGTCGACAAGTGGTTCGAGCCGACCGCGTACCAGCCCGTGGCGGATACCACGGGAACGTACGGTAACGTCGGACGCAACACGCTCTACGGTCCCGAGCAGTTCAACATCGACATGTCGCTGATCAAGTACACCCGCTTCAACCGCTTCAACCTCGAGCTGCGCGTGGAGGCCTTCAACGTTCTGAACCACCCGCAGTTCCAGAACCCCAACGGGACGATTGGCAACGCCGGAGTCGCTCGCATCACGGCGATGCTCCAGAACCCGGCCTGCTCGACCTGCGGCACGACCCAGCGGCAGATCCAGTTCGCGGCCAAGCTCTCGTTCTGATCGGCTGACGTCAACGGCCCGGCGGGTTTCCCGCCGGGCCGTTTTCTTTTCCGCGACGCTCCGCCCGCCGCGAGCAACCCGACCCCATCGAGGAGATGCCGACGTGTACAGCTTGACATGAGAACTCGATGAAAGTATCGTTTCTGCATGTCCAGTATGGTTCAGGTCCGGAACGTGCCCGTGGAGCTCCACCGCCGGCTCAAGGCCCGCGCGGCGATCGAGGGGCTCTCGATGTCCGTCTACGTGCTGCGTGAGCTGCGCAAGTCGCTCGATCGGCCGACGCGACAGGAGGTCCTGGAGCGGCTGCGGGCGCTGCCCGCGCGACGGCTCCGGCGCAGTGCCGCCGAGGTGATCCGGGCCGAGCGCGACTCGCGATGATCGTGCTGGACGCCTCGGCCCTGCTCGAGCTCCTGCTCGGGACCGCCCAGGGGCACACGATCGCCGCGCGCATCGCCGCCCCGGAGTTGGGCCTCCACACGCCCCACCTGGCAGACGTCGAGGTGGCGCAGGCGTTGCGGCGGTACGTGAGAGAGCGCACCCTCGACGCCGACTCCGCCGCCTCGGCGCTCGCGGATCTGCGCGCCCTCGACCTGGAGCGACACTCCCACGAGCCCCTGCTCGACCGAGTCTGGGCGCTGCGTGAGAACGTGACGGCATACGACGCTGTCTACGTCGCGTTGGCGGAGGCCCTCGACGCCCCGCTCCTCACCTGCGATGGCCGGCTGGCTCGCGCCCCCGGCATTGGCGCCCGCGTCGAGCTCGTCGCCTAGCGAGCGCGCTCCACGGCCCAGCGGCCCGAGCCGCTGACGTCGAGGCCCGCCTTCAGCTCCGAGCCCAGACGCAGCGTCTCCTGGCCAGCACCGTCGGTGAGCGTGTACAGCGTGTTCTCGTCCACCGTGAACCACTCGGGCCATTCGTTCAGCCGGACGTAGTTCTTCTGGAAGTTGAGCTCGCGGCGGTGGCGTGCATAGTCGAAGCGGAGCCGCCCATTCCACCCGGCGGGAGCCTGGAGCGAGACCAGCAGCCGCTCGCCGTCGCGGACGGCCCCGAGCTTCACCCCGTCTTGCCAGCCGTCGAGAAAGCAGCCCTGCGTCTTCATCAGCGCGTACAGCAGCAGCGTGCGCGACCAGTTGCCGTCGCCGTACCAGCGCTCGATCGTGCCGTCCTCCTGCTGGAAGGCGATCAGGCGTTTCGTCTCGCTCTCGATCCAGTCGAGCGCCTCCGGCACCGGCTCGCGCGCGACGAGGTAG
>CAZVOI010000670.1:0-2665 GCA_964628275.1 uncultured Acidobacteriota bacterium
ACTCAGAAGGGCCTGTTGCGTACCTGGCCGGAGGCTGGCCCGAAGCTGCTTTGGTCGGCGCCGATGAGCGTCGGCTTCGGCGGCCCGGCCGTCAGCGACGGCAAGGTCTACCTGCTCGATCGGGACGAGAAGGTCGGGGACACGCTGCGAGTGCTCGACCTCAGCAGCGGCAAGGAGCTCTGGACCTTCGCGTATGCCGCGCCCGGCGAGTTCATGTTTGCCGGCTCGCGGACCACACCGACCGTGGACGGCGACCACGTGTACACCTCGGGACCGCTGGGAGACCTGTACGCGATCAACACCAAGACGCACAAGCCGGTCTGGCACAAGAACATCTGGAAGGACTTCGGGGGCGGCGGCGAGCTGCCCCGCTGGGCCATCACCCAGAACCCGCTGATCTACGGCAAGCTGGTCATCGTGGCGCCGCAGACCTCGCAGGCGGGTGTCGTCGCCTACGACAAGCTGACGGGTGAGCTCGAGTGGAAGTCGGCTTCGCTGTCGGGTCTGCCCGGATATGTGAGCCCATCCATCGTCAGGGTCGGCGGACAAGACCATCTGGTCATGGTCACGGCCTCCGTGGGACGAGGGAAAAACGCCAGGGACGGCAGCGTCAACGGCCTCGACCCGCTGACCGGGAAAGTTCTCTGGACGTATACGGGCTGGCAGTGCGCGATCCCGGTTCCCCAGCCGGTCGACGCTGGCGACGGCCGAATGCTGATCACGGGCGGATATGGCGCCGGCACCGCGATGATCGAGGTTCAGAAGAAGGGAGACGGCGGCTACGGAGTCACGGAGCTCTACAAGAACCCGGACTTCGGCGCCCACACGCATCCGCCGATCCTCCACAACGACCACTTCTATTCCCACTACACCATCAACGAGCGCAGCGATGGCCTGGTCGCGATGAGCATGGACGGGCAAGTCAAGTGGAAGACGGACCAGCAGCCGGCGTTCGTGCGGGGCGGGTCGATCCTGGCCGACGGCCTGCTGCTGGCGAGCGACGGCAACACGAAGCTATATCTCGTCGAGCCGAATCCCTCCGCTTTCAAGCCGCTCGCCAGCGCCGTCTTGCTCGAGAAGGGCGACAACTGGGCGCCGCTGGCGCTGGTCGACGGCAAGCTGCTCGTGCGCGGCCAGAAAGAGGTGAAGTGCCTGCAGGTCAGCCAGTGAGGCGAGAGCTCAGACGACCGCGACCTTGACGTTGTGGATCGGGGGGAGCGAGTCGAACAAGCAGTCGAAGCGCTCGCCCCCCTCCCTTCCCATCCAGAGCTGGCCGGTGGTCGTTCCGAAGTAGAGAGCGGGCGTGCTCAACCGGTCGATGGTCATCGCGTCGCGCTGGACGGTGAAGTAGGTCTGCTTCTTCGGCAGGCCGTGGGCGAGGCGGGTCCACGAGTCGCCGCCGTTCTCGCTCCGCCACAGCGCGGGCGCGCCGCCGGGGCAGGTTCGTGTCGCAGTTTCGAGGGGCATCACGTACACCGTGTCGGCGTGGCGTGGATGCACGACGATCGGGAACCCGAAGTCGGAGGGCAGGCCTGCCGCAATCGATCGCCAGGAGCGCCCGTAGTCGTCGCTGCGCAGCACGCCGATGTTCGGCCGAGGCCCGCCGGGTCCGGTCCAGTCCGCCCATCCACCGTGGTTCTGCATGTAGAGCCGGCCGGGAGCGGCGTCGTGACTCACGAACTTGTGCACGCACTGACCGAACTCGGGATACGGGTCGGGCGCGAAACCGGCGCCGACGCCGTTGTTGGAGGCCCGGAAGGTCTCGCCGCGGTCCTCGCTCAGATAGTGGCCACCGGTCGAGATGCCCAGGTGAACGCGGTCGCCGTCGCGCAGGATCGTGTGGAGGCAAAGCCCCCCGGCGCCGGGCTGCCACTTTCTTGCGTGCTCGTGGTTGCTGATGCCGGGCACCAGCTGCCACGAATCGCCGCCGTCGTGGCTTCGAAAAAGCGACGCCGGCTCGACGCCGCAAAGAAGCTCCTTCTTCTGGCCACCGGCCTCGAGCGACCAGATGTTCGCGAGCGCGCGGCCGTCCTGCTTGGGGAACTCGGGCGCCGACTTCGTCTCCTGGAAGCTCTTCCCCAGGTCCCTGGAGCACAGCACCTTCATGCCGAAGAACGGATTGCAGCTCGACGCATAGAGGCGCGGCGTGCCGCGGGCGTCGACCAGCGTGGAATACACGGGCACGCCGGGGCCGAAGGGCCCGCGCAGCGTGAAGCTGCGCCGAGTCTTGGCCGCTTCGGCCACGAACACGCCCTTCCGCGTACCGATGGTGAGGATCAAGCGATCCGGCATCATCAACCTCCTGAGACCGCGGGCAGGAACGTGAGCACGTCTCCCGCCGACAGTATCGTGTCGACCCCGTCTCGGTCGCGAATGTTGTCGGCGTTGACGAATACGTTCAAATGGCGCCGCAACGTTCCCGTTTCGTCGCAGATGTTGCGATAGAGGGCGGATTGCTTCCGTTCCAGATCCCCGAGCGCGGCTTTCACGGTGCTGGCCGCGATCTCGAGCCGCGTTGCGCCCCCCACATACGGCCGGAGCGGGCCCGGGAGGTGGATCGTGACGATCGGTCCAGAGCCCATTGGCACGGAGCCGGAGGATAGCGCCCGCTGTGCAAATCACGCAAACTCGGCCGAAGCTCGGCGACACGATCGGGCAGTACAAT
>CAZVOI010000671.1:0-4196 GCA_964628275.1 uncultured Acidobacteriota bacterium
CCGCTCCTGCCGCGACAGCCTCGAGAGCGGCAAGGTTCCCCACGTGCGCGTGGCGAAGAAGGAGCTCTGGCCGCCCGATCACCGGCTGGTGAACGTCGGGCTGCGGGTCGACGTGGGCGAGGCCTGCTGCGGTCGCGCCGCGGTGAGCCTCGCCGTTTACTCGGACGAGCCGGCCGACGGCCTGGGCGACGGCGACACACCGATCGACGCCCGCATCGACGCGCCGGATCTCTACCTGCGCCAGGAGCGAAGCGGCCAGGGTGACGGCCGCGTCTACCTGATCGCGGCGACCGCTACCGACCAGGGCGTCTCGAGCACGCGCTGCACGACGGTGGTGGTCCCGAAGAGCAACAGCAAGCGCGACCGGGACCGCGTGAAGCGCCAGGCCTGCGCGGCGCGCGAGTTCTGCGGTGTCGCGGGCGGGCCGCCAGGCTTTCACCTCATCGGCTCGGGCCCGCTCGACGGCGCCAATCAGCCGCCGGCAGTCGATGCTGGACCCGACCAGGCGATCGACCTGGGCGCGACCGCCTCCTTGCAGGGGACCGTCACAGACGACGGCCTGCCGTCGGGAGCCCTCACGCTGGCGTGGAGCCAGGTCGAAGGCCCCGGGAGCGTGAGCTTCACGCCGCCCGACGCTGCCGAGACGACCGCTTCCTTCTCGGCTGCGGGAAGCTACCGGCTCCGCCTGACCGCAGACGACGCGGAGCTCCAGACGAGCAACGAGGTCGTCGTCGTGGTTTCGGCGGCGAACGCGGCGCCGGTGGTCGATGCCGGCCCCGATGTGTCCGTCGTGCTGCCGGCGACCTCGACGACGCTTGCGGGCTCGGTGAGCGACGACGGACGGCCTGGCGGCGCGTTGAGCATCGCCTGGTCGGTCGTGGTGGGACCGGGAAGCGTGACATTCGCGACGCCGAACCAGCCCGTGACGCTCGCGACCTTCGGAGCGATCGGCGTCTATCGCCTGCGCCTCGCGGCGAGCGACGGGCAGCTCGGCGAGGAGGACGAGGTGCAGGTGACGCTCGACGGCGAGCCCCCGCCGACGCTCGACGTCGCCGACGCTTCCGTCGTCGAGGGCACCGAAGGCACCACCGGCGGCCTCGTCGAGGTTCAGCTCTCCAAGCCCTGGGCCCGGCCGGTGCGGGTCGATTTCGTCACGCTTGACGGCACCGCCACCAACCCCTGCGACTACCAGCGGAGCTTCGGGACGCTCGAGTTCGCGCCTGGCGAGACCACCCGCTCGGTGCTCGTCCCCGTGGCGGGCGACCACGCCGCGGAAGGCGACGAGGCGTTGGAGCTGCTCCTGGGGAAGCCGGTGGAGGCGACGCTCGGCCGCGAGCGGGCCGTCTTGAGCGTGACGGACGACGACGGCCCGAACCAGGCCCCGGCTCCCCACGGCGGGCGAAGCCCCGCAGACGGAAGCGCTTCTGTCGCTGCGCCTCCGACGCTCAGTTGGTCCTCGTTCGACCCGGACACAGCGGACTCCCTGACTCACGACGTCTATGTCGGAAACGCCGTCTCCCTGAGCGGCCAGCAGTGGCTCGCCGCCTGCTCCACGGGCGTCGCCCCCGGCCCGCGCTCGGGTGCCGCCACCGGCTACGACGAGGCCAACGACCGGCTGGTCCTGTACGGCGGCGAAACGCCGTCCGGACCGGCCGACGCCGACGTCTACGTGCTGGCCCACGCGAGCGCCGCGGGTGGCGCACCCGCGTGGGAGCGCTACTCGCTGACCGGAGGGCCAGGACCGCTCGCTCACGCGGGCTTCGGCTACGACCCGGCCTCGAACCGACTGATCGTCTCTGGCGGGTGTCGCGGGACCTGCGCGACACCGGGCGCCGAGACGTGGGTGCTCGTGAACGCGAACGGTTTGGGCGGGGCTCCCGAGTGGATCCAGCTCAACGCCAGCGGACCCGAAGCGCGCTACGGCCCCGCGGCCGCGTTCGACCCCGCCGCAAACCGTCTCTTCCTCCACGGCGGCGCTGCCGGAGAGGCCGGGCCGATACCTGCCGACACCTGGGTGCTCGAGGGTGCGAACGGTCTTGTGGCTCCGGCTTGGCGCGCGCTCGCGCCGGCGGGGACGCTGCCCGTCGCGCGCCGCTTCGCGAGCCTGACGCAGGACGCCTCGAGCGGCCGGCTGGTTCTGTTCGGGGGGCGAGACGCCGACGGTACCGCGCTCATGGACACGCAGGTGCTCGCCGATCCGGCAGGCGCCGCGCCCGCCTGGACGGCGCTCGAGCCCGTGGCCGCCGGGCCCGCGGGCCGCTTCGGCCACGCGGCGGCCTTCGATCCGGCGACTCGCCGCCTGCTCGTCTACGGCGGATCGACGGGCGGCGTCGAGGACGGCCTCAACTTCGTGTTCGCCGACGCCTGGATGATGACGAACGCCGATGGCCTTGGCGCCCGCCCGGAGTGGTTGCGTGTCGACGCCGGCCGCGCTCCCGCGGGTCGCTACTCGCCGGCCGCGGCCTGGTCGGCCGGCGCCAACCGGCTGATCGTGTTCGCCGGGGCCAACAACAAGCTCGCCACTCCGCCCGTGGACCTGTGGCTGCTGGGCGATGCCTTCGGCCAGCTTCCGCTCGCCTCCGCGGGCCAGCCGGGTTCGAGCTACGAAGCCACCGAGGCCGCCGACGGCAGGGTCTACCTCTGGCGCATCGTGACCCGCGACCCGCATGGCGCGTGGCGGGGCACGCCCGCGTGGTCGTTCACCGTCAACCGACCGCCCGTGGTCGAGGCCGGACCGGACCAGGCGGTCAGCGCGCCGCCGGGCGCCCTGAGCCTCAGCGGCACGGCAAGTGACGACGGCCTGCCCGCGGGCGGCTCCCTCGGCTATGAGTGGAGCCTCGTGAGCGGGCCCGGCCTGGTCACGTTCGCGGACACGGCCAGCGTCGCGACGACGGCGACGTTCGAGACGCCGGGCGTCTACACGTTACGACTGACCGCGAGCGACACGCAGACCTCGGCGAGCGACGCCCTGGTCGTGACGGTCACCCCCGTGGTCCCGCCCCCGAACCTGGCTCCGAGCGTGAGCGCGGGGCCCGACCGCGCGCTGCGCCAGCCGCAGACGAGTCTCGTGCTCCAGGGGACTGTGGCGGACGATGGACGGCCGAGCGGCGTGCTGAGCCACACCTGGAGCGTCGTGAGCGGCCCGGGCCAGGTCACGTTCGCGGAGCCGGCCAGCGCCTCGACGAGCGCCACGTTCGAAGCGCCGGGGGCGTACGTCCTCCGCCTGACCGCAAACGATGGGGTGCTCGCGGCGGCCGACGAGGCGACCGTCTTCTATGCTTCGGCGACGGCATTCCCCGATCTCGTGGTGAGGTCGGTCGACGCGTCGACCATCAGCGTCGATCCCCTGTCGCTCTCGGTGAGCGGGTCGGCGGGTGTCGGGATCGCCAACCCCGGCTCAGGCCCGGCGGCAGGCCCCTTTGTCCTGAAGCTCTTCGAGGACCGTGATGCCAACGGCGCGTATGACCCGGGCGCAGACGCCGTCCTCGGCGAAGAGGTGCTGGCGGGTCTCGACGGCTCCGCGACGCTCGTGGTGCCGGTGGCCGTCACCGGCAGCGTCACGTTCGCGGGCAACCTCGTCTACGCCTTCGTGGACAGCGCGCTCGCGGTGGCGGAGCTCGACGAGACGAACAACTACGGCAGCTCGTCGCCTGCGTGCGGGACGCCGCGCTCCGCGGCAGGCTGGAGGGTGGGCCTCGAGTGGGCCTGGACCAAGACGAACGTCGACCCGGTCTCCAGGCTGGTCGTGTCGGCGCCCGTGGTGATGGACCTGAACGGCGATCGCGTGCCGGACGTCGTGTTCGTCACCTGGGGCACGTTTGGCGGCGCGGTCGGCTACGCCGCCCAAGGCCGGCTGCGGGCGGTCAGCGGGCGCGACGGGAGCGAGATCTGGAGCGTCATCGATCCCGCGCTCGGGCTCAACGGGGCGACGAAGCTGGCCGTGGCGGACATCGACGGCGACGGCCGGCCCGAGATCCTGGCCGAGGCCGAGAACCGCAACACCCTGCTCGCGTTCGAGCACGACGGCAGCTTCAAGTGGCGCAGCGACGTCCTGGCAGACCTGATCGACTGGGGGGGACCCGCGATCGCCGACCTCGACGCCGACGGCGTGCCCGAGATCGTGATCGGGCGCCAGGTCTTGACGAACCAGGGCCACGTCCGCTGGACCGGCCTCGGCCCCAGCCGCGGCGGAGATC
>CAZVOI010000672.1:0-3375 GCA_964628275.1 uncultured Acidobacteriota bacterium
GAAGTCGTCGACGACCCCGGCGATCGTGTCGTATCCGCCGATGCGCTGGTACAGGGTCTTCTCGGTCGCCGGCTTGTCCTGGGCCGAGGCGACACCGACGAACGCCAGGGCACCGACCAGCACGGCAGCTGTGACGACTCGCGCAGCGTTTTGCATGGCTTCTCCTCTTGGACTTGACTCACACCGCCCCTGCGCTGCCGACATCGGCGGCTGCGCTCGGCGAGACGTTCTTCTGTTCACTACTGGGTTCGGGCCGCAGACTACTCCTCCCCGCAGCATCCGGTCAACCGCGGCGGAACCTCCGCTCTCCCGTGGGTGCGGACCTCTGCTATGCTCCCGCCGATCCAAGCGCTCCAGTCGACGGTCACGTGGCTCCTGCCACCACAGGGTGTCCGATCATGACAGTGCTCGCCCCGGCAAGAACCTTCAGGACGTGACCCCGGCCCTGCTGCGAACGCGGAACCTGCTCGTCGCCGGCTACCTGGGGCTAGTCGGGCTCGGGCTGGTGAGCGACGCCCAGCCGCGCATCTTCTGGACGATGCTCTTGCCCCTGCTGCCCGTGGGCATCGTCCTGATGGGCTTCCACGCCTGGCGGACGATCTGCCCGCTCGCCTTCTTCGGACAGCTGGGGCGCCGGCTGAAGCGCAGAAGGCAGCGGCGCGTGCCGCCCTGGCTCGAGCGCTGGTTCTTCCCAGTGACGTTCGGAATCCTGCTCGCGCTGCTGGTGCTGCGCCTGGTCGCGACGAACGGCGATCGGCTGTGGCTCTCGGGGCTGCTCGCGGCCCTGGCGCTCGCCGCGTTCGCGACGAACGCGGTCTTCACCGGCAAGACCTGGTGCAACTTCGTGTGCCCGGTCGGTTTCGTGGAGAGGGTCTACAGCGAGCCCCGCTCCCTACGGCCGGGGGCGAACTCTCAGTGCACTCCGTGCACCGCGTGCAAGCGCCACTGCCCCGACATCGACCAGGAGAACGCGTACTGGAAGGACGTCGCCAGCAGCGGCCGGCGGCTGGCGATCTACGCCTTCCCCGGCCTGGTGCTGGCCTTCTACAGCTACTACTGGCTCCGCTACGGCGAGTGGGAGGCCTACTTCGACGGCCGCTGGACCCGGCAGCCGGTCGACGCTGCCCTGGTGTGGGGCGCGGGCTTCTTCTTCGCGCCCGGGGTCCCGGCGCTCCTCGCGGCGACGCTCACGCTGTTGGCGTTCTCCGCGGCCAGCTACGGTCTGTTCGCGCTGCTGGAGCTTGGAATCCAGCGTGCCGTCGGCAACGCCGAGCGCAGCCGCCACCTCGGGCTCGCGCTCGCGGCCTTCACCGCCTTCAACCTGTTCTACGTGTTCGCGGGCGCGCCGAGCCTGCGCCAGCTTCAAGGCGGCACCCGCGCCGCCGCGTTCGTGGCGCCGCTCGTCGCGACCCTGTTCCTGGTGAAGCGGTGGCAGCGCACGCCGGAGCACTTCATCGGCGAGCGCGGGGCCGTCCGGCTGCTGCGCTCGTGGCCCTTCGAGGAGGCCCCGCCGAAGGACCCGGCCGAGGTCTACGGCTGGATCCGCGCGAGCCGGCACGCCCGCGAGAAGGACGTCGCGGCCTACGCCGCCACGGTGCGGGAGATGATCGCCGACGGGCTGGTCCGGCCCGGCGAGCTGCGCCTGCTCGAAGGCGTGCGCCGGCAGCTCGGCATCTCCGAGCCGGAGCACCGGCAGATCCTGGCCCGCCTGACCGAGGAAGAGCGCCAGCTATTCGAAGACGGCGGCGCCGCGGGCGTCGAGACGCACGCGCAGCTCGAGGGCTACCAGGTCGCCCTGGCCGAAGCGCTGCTGCGCTCGGCGACGGGAGACGAGATCGACGAGCTGCGCCGAAGCTTCGGGGTGAGCGCGGCCGACCACCAGACGGTCCTCGCCCGTGTGCGCGGGGCGTCGGGCGAGCTCGTCTCGCGCGCCCGGCGTCAGCTGGAGCGTGCCCGGCAGCTGCGCCGTGACCTCGCGATTCTCGGCGCCACCGAGCCGAGCGCGGCCCGGGTCTTCCTCTGCTACCTGCTGGGCCGCGCCCGCGACGAGGCAATCGACCGCTGCCTCGAGCTCGTCGAGATCGCGGGCGACCGTCCCGTGATCCAGTCGCTGCGCCGCCGGCTGTTCGCCTCCGACCCGGCGCAGCGCGAGCAGGCGCTCCAGGTGCTGGCTCTCGCGTGCCCGGGCGCCGGGGAGCTGGTCCCCGAGCTCGAGCCTCTCCTCGCCGGACGTTCGCCGAGCGTGGCCGAGGTCGGCCGCGACGGTGAGGCTCCAACGCTCGCCCGCCTGCTCGGCGAGGCCAATCCCTGGCTGCGTGCGGGGGCCGTGTGGGTGGCGGTCGAGCACCCGCATGCGTCCCTCGATCGGCTGCTCGCTCCCGCACGCGACGACGAGCACCCGCTCGTGCGCGAGACGGCGGCGTTGGCCGCTGCCGACAGCCGCATCGAGCCGGCGAGCCTCTCGGCGATCGAGACCATGCACTTTCTCCACGTGGCGCCCTTCTTCGCCGATCTCGACCCGAGCGACCTCTACGACCTCTCGCAGTACGCGATCGAGGAGACCATCCGTCCCCCGGCCCTGCTGTGCGCGGCCGGCGACGCCGACTCGGACGCGCTGTTCGTGGTGGTGAGCGGCAGGGCGGCGGTCGTCGGCCGCGGCGGCCCCGGCGAGGCCGAGCGCACGATCGCGAGGCTCGGCCGCGGGGACCTCATCGGCGAGCTCTCCGTCCTCGACGGCAGCCCCCGCTCGACGACCGTCCGGCCGGAAGCCGGCGCGCTGCGCGTGCTGCGCATTCCCGGGCCCAGCCTGCGCGCAACGCTGCTCCACCGCCCCCGCGCCGCCCAGTCGCTGCTCCGCATCCTCGCGGGTCGCATTCGGGGGCTCGTGGAGCCGGGCGCCGCGCCGCGCTGAGCCCGGCCTGCGGGCGAGTCCTTCTTCGGGAGCGTCGTTCGCCGGACGCCGTCGTCGAGGTCGGCCCGCAGCTTTCGCGACGCGCTCGTGACCGCGCGTCCGCCGAAGAGCGTCGCCCGTGAGCCGGTCGTCTGCCCGCAGCCGAGGGCGAAGGTCGAGTCCACCTTCGGGTGGAAGACGGAGGCGGGCAGGCCCGTCACCTCGACCGCGCGCCGGTCGGTGCGGCGGCCGCTCCCGACGCTCCCGACGGCCACACGCTGGACGTCGGCGCCTACCTGACGCTGGCCGTCATCCTCGACGGCGTCCTCGACCCCCGCCGAGCGCACCCGGTCAACGCCTGAAGGGTGCGGCCGCTCGCCGCTCGTGCTCGCGGCGCAGGCGCCGCAGCATGCCCCACTCCTGGATCACCGAAGCTTCCGAGATCGGCTTCCCGGACGCAGCCTGCGCGCGCAGCCGCTCGACCG
>CAZVOI010000673.1:0-1975 GCA_964628275.1 uncultured Acidobacteriota bacterium
CAGCAGCGTGTAGATCTCGCCGCACTTCACGATGCTCGCCTTTTCCATGCCCGCGGTTCCCCGGGGCAGCTCGACCTCCCAATCAAACGGACCGCCGAGTCTCTTCACCGAGGTCAGGTGCACCACCATCACCTTCGGATACTGGCCGTTCCGGTTGAACACGTCATCGGAGACGATCAGCATCGGCCGGGGCTTGGGACCGCCGCCGCGCATCGGCACGCTGGCCCACCAGACCTCGCCGCGGAGCATCTGCTAGCGCTTGCGGCCGAAAGCCTGGCTCTCGACCAGGCCGAGATCCTCGTCGCCGAGCCCCTCGTCGCAGTACCGATCGACCTGAGCCGCGAGACGCTCCCGCCGCAGCCGTTCCAGCTTCTCGTCGATCGCTTCGCGCAGCAGCGCGGAAGCGCTGCGGTACCTTCGTGACTGCACGACGATTCGGATCTGGCGGATCTGCTCCGCGTCTGCGGTGAACACCGTCTTCTGTTTCGGCGCCATTCATGAGTATCCTATTCCATGGCACCATTTGGGTCAACGACAACAACTGGCCAGGCGGTCGCCGCCTCAGCCGACTGCGGTCACCGGCGAAGAGCTACACTCGGTCTAACTCCTCACCTTGAATGACGCTGAACGCTGGCGCCCGCGTGGGTCCGTTCGAGATTCTCTCTCCGCTCGGAGCGGGCGGGATGGGCGAGGTGTACCGCGCCCGCGACAGCAAGCTCGGCCGCGAGGTGGCGATCAAGGTGCTGCCTGCCGCACTCGCCGGTTCGAGCGAGCGTCTCGCGAGATTGCAGCGCGAGGCGAAGCTGCTCGCTTCGCTCAACCATCCGCGGATCGCCGCGATCTACGAACTCCAGGAGTCCGACGGCGCGTGCGCGCTGGTGATGGAGCTGGTGGAAGGGTTGACGCTGCAGGCGCGGCTGGCGAAGGGAGCGCTGCCGCTGGCTGAGGCGCTCGCGGTTGCGAAGCAGATCGCGGAGGCGCTGGAGTACGCGCACGAGCGCAGCATCGTGCACCGGGATCTGAAGCCCGCAAACGTCAAGCTGACACCTGCGGGTTCGGTGAAGGTGCTGGACTTCGGCCTGGCGAAGGCGCTCTCGGATGAGTCGCTTTCGCCGGAGGCTTCCAGCTCGCCGACCGTGACCTCGGATCCGACGGGTGCCGGCATCATCCTCGGAACGGCGGCGTACATGTCTCCGGAGCAAGCGCAGGGCAAGGCTGTGGACAAACGGACGGACATCTGGTCGTTCGGCGTAGTGCTCTACGAGCTGCTGACGGGGAAGCGGCTGTTCGCGGGAGCGACGGGTGCCGAGACGATGGCGCGCGTGATCACCGGTGAGCCGGACCTTGGGCGTCTGCCCGCGACGACGCCGTCCAGCCTCCGGCGGCTATTGCGGCGACGTCTCGAAAAGGACCCGACGCGGCGGCTGCACGACATCGGCGATGCGCGGCTGGAGATCGAGGAAGCAGAGAGCGAGCGGAGTGCCGGAACCAGCGTAGCCGCGGCCGTCAGCCGGCGGACGTGGCTTTGGACGGGCGGGCTGATCGCGGCGGCGACTATCGGCGGTTTCGTCGCGGCGCTGTTGCTGCGCAAGTCGCCGAACGCCTCGACCGCGGTCCGGCGTCTCACGCTAGCCCTGCCCACGGGCGTGGAGCTTCCTTCCCCGGATGCCTCCTTCCAGCACCTGGCGGTGTCACCCGATGGAAGGCGCGTGGCGTTCGTGGGTGCGCCGCACGGCTCGGAAGGGGGCCGAAACGAGGGATCGAGGCTCTACGTGCAAGGGATCGACGACCTCGAGGCGCGCGCGATCCCGGGCACAGAAAACGCAAATAACCTGTTCTTCTCCCCGGACGGGCTGTGGCTGGCCTTTGGACCCCGCCTTCGCAAGGTACGGCTCGACGCTGGCGAAGCGCCGGTCACGATCGCCGATTTCGGTGTTGCGCGGGGCGCGAGTTGGGGACCGGACGGCACGATCGT
>CAZVOI010000674.1:0-5999 GCA_964628275.1 uncultured Acidobacteriota bacterium
GATCGGCCGGGACGTCCCTGGCAGGTGGCTGCTGTTCAAGCCACTCGTCGAGAACTTCACCGACCCGCTCACGCCGCTCACCGAGGATCTGGTGTTCCTGATCTCTCCGCCCGGCCTCCGGTCGATCCGCGGTTGGCTGTACCTCGACGTCAGAAGCCTGCGCGCGCTGCTTCCTTTCGAGGTCTCGGACGAGGAGATGGCGGCCCGGGTCTACTCCTTCTCCAAGGACGCGGTCGCCTGGAAGGTCGCTTTTCGCAAGCTGCCGCTGGCGCTCCTCCTGTACGCGTTCGCCTACTCGATGGTGGCGGTGCTGCTGGCCCGGACGCGTTCGCTGCCGGACGACGCGTTGGCGGGCTACCGGACGCTCTGCCGGGAGGTCGACGAAGACCCAGCACTCGGCCCGGAGGATGCGCTGCGCCGGCTGTTCCTGGTGCCGAAGCCGCTCGACCCGATCGGCAACATGGCGATCTTCGTGAACGTCCTTTCGCTGCGCTTCGCACCGTGGATCGGCGTGCTGCGCCGGCTGCTGCGGCGCTGGGCGCCGGACGTGCGAGCCGACGCCGAGGTGCTGCTTGGGTCGGGCTCCGAGGGAGTGCTCTCGGCGGAAATGGGCCGAGGCATCGGCGAGCTTGGCCAGGCGGCGCGCCGCGAACCGCGGGTGCGCGAGATCCTGATGAGCCACCCGCCCGACCGGGCGCTGGCCGAGTTACGCGCGGAGGCAAGGGCGCGCGGCTTCCTCGATCAGCTCGCTGGATTTCTCGCCAAGAACGGCCACCGGGCGCTGAAGGAGTTCGAGCTGCGCTCGGTTCGCTGGGAAGAGAACCCGGCGCCCGTTCTCGGGATGATCCGGAACTACCTGCTGATCGACTCGGATCCCGGGGCTTCGGAGACCAAGACGGCGCGGCTCCGCGACGAGTTGATCGGGGAGATTCGCCAGAAGCTCGACCTCCTCCCGTTCGAGCGAGCCACCGGCATCCGCTTCCGGCTGGTCGAATTCGCCGCCGCGCGTGTCCGCTACTACTTGAAGCTGCGCGAGAACTCGCGCTTCTACCACATCATGGCTTTCGGCATCCTGCGCAGGAAGCTGATCCGAATCGAGGCCGAGTTGATGCGGGCGGGGAAGCTCCGCTGCAAGGACGACATCTTCTTCTTGTTGTTGGAAGAAATCGCCGACCTGGAGGCCGGCCGACTGGGGTGGCTCGACGTCGAGGACCGCATCCGCGAACGGCGCATCGCGCACATCCGGCTCAGCAAGATGAGTCCGCCGAAGACGGTCGGTTTCGAGCTTCCGCGAAGCGAGCCGGTCGACGGTCCAGACGCCGAGGGCACGCTGCTGCGCGGTGAGTCCGCCTCGCCCGGCCGCTACCAGGGGCCGGCCCGCGTGATCCTGGATCCTTCCACCGACGCGGAGCTGAAGCCGGGCGAGGTGCTGGTCGCGCCCTACACCGACCCCGCCTGGACGCCGCTCTTCCTGACCGCCGGCGCGGCCGTCGTCGAGATCGGCAGCTATCTCTCCCACGCGGGCACGGTGGCGCGAGAGTTCGGGATGCCCTGCATCGTGGACGTCGCGGAGGCCACGCAGCGGATTCGCACCGGAGACCGGATCGCCGTCGACGGGGACGCCGGCACGGTGCGGATCCTCGCGCCGGAGGCGCGCCCGTGACGCTCGCTGGGCAGGTCCTCGCCTTCATGCTCGGAGTGGGGCTGTCGATCCGGATGATCGCTGCGCTCTACGCGATCATCGATCTCTGGTACGGGATCGGCACGCTGTACCCGCGTGTCGTCCGCGGGATCCTGGGCTGGGGAGTCGCGATCGTCGCGATCGGTTGGCTGTTGAATCCTCCGCTGCGCGCGGCCTTCGCCGCGGGGTTGCTGGCGTTTCTTCTCTTCTACGCGAGCCTGTTCGTGCTGAGATATCCGGTGTTGCGCGCGCTCCATCGACGGTCGGGCGGGTAGGGTGCCAACTGCTGGAACTAAGATAGGACCACCGACAAGCTGTCGCCGTCTGGAGGTTTCGATGAAGACTCGTTTGCTCGTGGCCCAGGCCGTCATCGGCTGCGGGCTGGTGTTGGCGTTGCGCGCGCAGCAGGCGACCCCGCAGGACCGGGAGACACGCTTTCGTAACATGTCCCGGCAGGCGGAGGAGCGCGGCTTGGCCGACCCCTTCCGTGGCGTGACGACGAAAGGCGTAATGGAGCCCGGACTCTTCGCGATCCGCTCGACCGGCGTGTCCACCGAACCGGTGCGGGAAGCCGCAGAGCAATTGCTCGCGGCTCTCTCGCCGGAGCAGCGCGCCAAGACGACGTTCTCGGTGGACGACGACGAATGGCGCAAGTGGATGAACCAGCACTTCTACCGGCGCCAGGGTGTGAGCTTCAAGGAGATGAGCGACGCTCAGCGCGAGACGGCGTTCTCGCTGATGCGCGCGGCGTTGAGCGCCAAGGGCGTGAAGCTGAGCCGCGACATCATGCGCTTGAACCACACGCTCGGCGAGCTGAACAACGACAACTTCGAGGAGTACGGGGAGTGGCTCTACAACATCACCGTGATGGGCGCGCCCTCCAAGACCGAGCCGTGGGGCTGGCAGATCGACGGGCATCACCTGATCGTCAACTACTTCGTGCTCGCCGACCAGGTCGTGATGACGCCGCTGTTCGTGGGCTCGGAGCCGGTCGTCGCCGAGGCGGGCAAGTACCAGGGAACGGCGATCCTGCAGACGGAGCAGAACCAGGGGCTCGCGTTCCTGAACACCCTCGACGAGACGCAACGCGGGAAGGCCGTGCTCTCGGCGTCGAAGACCGGCAACAACAACCTCGGCGAGGCCTTCAAGGACAACCTGCTGCTCGACTACGCCGGCATCCGCGCCAAGGACTTCCGGCCCGACCAGCAGCAGCGGCTGCTCGCGCTGGTCGCGGAGTACGTCGAAAACATGAAGGAAGGCCACGCCAAGGTGCGGATGGAGGAAGTGCGCCGCCACCTGGACGACACCTGGTTCGCCTGGATCGGCGGAAACGGGGCCGACAGCGTCTTCTACTACCGGATCCACAGCCCGGTGATCCTGATCGAGTTCGACCACCAGCAACCCGCGGGCCTGCGGCACCTGGCCAAGGATCCGAAAGCGCCGCAAAAACAGCACATCCACGTGGCGATCCGGACGCCCAACGGCAACGACTACGGCAAGGACCTGCTGCGCCAGCACTACCAGCTTCACAAGCACTGAAGCCGTTTCTCGTCCCAATAACACCGGAGGTCGCATGCGAGTCTCGAGAAGAGCCTTCGCGAGGACGTCGGCCGCGCTGGGAGGAACGTTCGTCCTGGGGACGCGCGCGTCCGACGCAGGTGCGCAAGGCAGCACAGTTCCAGAACCGATCCGGCGATTGAAGCCGCTCCCCGGAGCGCCGCCGCTTATCAGCGACGACGAACGGCACGCACGGATCGAGAAGGCGCGGCGGCTGATGGCTGAGCAGGGCCTGGGCGCGATCATCCTCGAGCCGGGCACCACGATGTCCTACTTCGTCGACGTCCGCTGGGGGTTGAGCGAGCGCCCGTTCCTGCTCGTGCTCCCGGCCCAGGGCGAGCTCGCCTACGTGGCGCCCGGGTTCGAGGAGATGCGCGCGCGCGAGGTCACCAAGTTCAGCAACGACGTCCGAACCTGGCAGGAGGACGAGGATCCCGCGGCGGTGGTCGCAGGGATCCTGAAGGATCGCGGCGTCACGGCGGCAAGAGTCGGTCTCGAAGAGAACATCCGCTACTTCGTCGCCGACGCGCTTCGCAAGGCGTCGCCGCAGACGGAATGGGCGCTCGCCACGCCGGTCACCGCCGGCTGCCGCATGATCAAGTCTTCGGCCGAGATCGCGCTGATGCAGCACGCGAACGACATCACGCTCGCGGCGTTCCGCGCCGGCCTGGCCACGCTCCGCGAAGGCATGACGAACACGGAGCTGGGCGACAACATCCTGGCGGCGTACCGAGCGCTGGGCGCTTCCGGCGACATCGCGGTCAGCTTCGGCAAGTACTCGGCCTTCCCCCACGGCAGCATCCAGCCCCAGAAGCTGCGCGAGGGCGACGTCGTCCAGATCGACGACGGCGTCAATTTCGGCGGCTACCAGGCGGACATCACGCGGACGACCGTCTTCGGCAAGGCCAGCGAGCGCCAGACGCAGATCTGGAACCTCGAGAAGGCGGCGCAAACAGCCGCGTTCAAAGCCGCCCAGGTCGGCGCGACCTGCGAGTCGGTGGACGCCGCCGCGCGCAAGGTGATCACCGATGCCGGGCTCGGACCCGACTACAAAGTTCCCGGCCTGCCGCACCGCACCGGCCACGGCATCGGCATGGACTATCACGAGTGGACGAACTTCGTACGCGGCAACAAGACCAGGCTGGCGCCCGGGATGTGCTTCAGCGACGAGCCGATGATCGCGATCTACGGCGAGTTCGGCATCCGGCTCGAGGACTGCCTGCACATCACCGAGAGCGGCCCGAAGTTCTTCTCGGAACCGAGCCCGTCGATCGACCGCCCGTTCGCGTGACGTCTCGAGCCAGCGACGGCGCGGACCACCCAGACTCGATTCGATTCAGGGTGGCGAGGATCTGCGCCCTCACTTCTTCCCCTCGGGATTCCAGTTCTGCACCAGCGTGATCGGCGCCGCCGCGTCGCTGAGCGCCGTGTTGATCAGAAAGCGCCCGTCGGTGGCGACGTCGTATTGCCGACCCAGCCCGGTGTCCACGCCGCCGCCGAAGATCCGCGTGGGAAAGAGCCTCATCGGCGCGCCCGGGTCGAGCGTGGCCCCGGCGGCCGTGATCGGCGCGACCATCATCTCGCCCGCAGGGTTGAGATAGTACAGCTCTTTGCCGTCGGGCCGCCAGACGGGATAGATCCCGCCCGCCGTCGACACCTGCCAATGGCCCCCAGCCGTGCCCGCGGCCGTGCCCGCCGCGCCTGGCGGGACAAAAGGCCGCACGTAGATTTCCGGCCGCCCCGATTCGTTCGAGTGGTACGCCACCCACCGACCGTCCCGCGAAAACGCGCCATGGGTCTCGCGGACCGGGGTCTTCAGGAACACCGACGGCGTGCGATCCCCCGCCATCGGCATGACCCAGAGGTCGACGTCCGTCTGCGGGTCGACGCTGCCATACAGCACGAAGCGACCGTCCGCCGACCAACTACTGGGAGCCTTGCGCTGATCGGAGGCCACGAGCCGCTCCTCCACGCCCGCGCCGCTCGTAACCTTCTGGTAGAGGTCACCAGCCTTACCCGCTCGGTTCGAGCGGAACACGATCCGAGCGCCGTCGGGCGACCAGAGGGGATAACGGTCTATCGCCGCATCGAACGTGAAGCGGCTCGAGCGGGCGCCGTCCAGCAGCCAGACGTCGGTGTTGCCCTGCACCGTGCGGGACACCGCCACGCGATGGCCGTCGGGTGACACGCGGGGATCGAGAAGAGTGCCGTCCGGGTCGCCGACGGCGCCACGCGCCGTGCCCGACCGGTCGACCCAGGTCAGTTGCCGCTGGCTGTCCGTACCTGTCCGGTAGGCGACCAGCCCCGTCGCCGCTACCGACACGGCGCCCCTTTGGCTTTGGATAGCGTCGTCAACGGCCACCCCATGGGCCAGGGTCACCGGCTCGCCCGTGAGCGCCGCCTGCGCCACGTCGAGCCGCTGGGCCACGAGCGTGCCCGCCCGCACCCACAGCAGCCACCCGGAGGGCAGATAGGCCCCGGAGCTGTCGGCGAGCGTCAGCCGGGCCGGGGCGCTCCCGTCAAGTGCGGCCCGATAGATCCCGGCCGTGTCCGGCGCGCCTGTAGCGTGGAACAGGAACCGGCGGCCGTCTGGCAGAAAGTGCGGCCAGCGGTGGCTCGCCTGCTGCGGGCCGAGCGTCGTCACCGCTACAGCCGTGCCCCCGGTGGCGGACACGCGCATCAGGGGGCCGAAGCTGTTCGGCGCAAATACGATGACGCCGTCCGCGTTCCACGTCCCGCCACGACCAGCGTTGGCCGGCGC